>NZ_JAACSD010000011.1:0-256466 GCF_009994065.1 Shewanella vesiculosa | reverse complement strand
TGGTGTCTTGGGCGTTACAAAAAGGACAATGCATATTGAATTTCCAGACCAAATAACTGGCGCAGAGTGTACTGGCAAAACAGCGCAAATGGAAAAACTAGGACGTTTTACACGAAGCGCATTTTATCTCACATAAGGCTTGACTTTCCCTTTCATCGATAAAAAAAGCACCCTATCAATGATTGGTTATACACACCTAAAATTTTGTTCAATAATCAAGTGGGAAAACAACATTAATTTGAAATATTTCCCTTGCCAATCGGCTAATACCTTGATTTACCTAGCTTACAGAATAGCCGATCAGAAATCACCCAAAGTGAGTTAAGCTAGAAACGAGCAGGGGTAGCGCAAGGTACTCAAAGGATACCCCCAAAGTTATCCACAGAAGGCTAATTTTGCAGTGTATTTTATGAAACTAGAAACAAAAAAAGGTAGCGAATAATCGCTACCTTTTTTATCTAACATCAATAGTGAACCGAGAGTTAACTGAGTTTACCGTGACATTGTTTGTACTTTTGTCCTGAACCACATGGGCATGGATCGTTACGGCCTATTTTCTCGCCTTCACGGATCACTGTTCTAGGAGCCTCGACTTGCTGCTCTGCAGTATCACTTAATGCTTCTGCTGATGAGTGTTGATAAGCCAGTTTAATCTTTGCTTCTTCATCGCGGCGACGTTGCTCCATTTCATCAACATCTGATTGTGCTTGGACTTGTACTTTAGACAATACACTTATCACGTCATTTTTTAGTGTTTCAAGCAGTTGTTGAAATAACTCAAACGATTCACGCTTATATTCTTGCTTTGGATTTTTTTGTGCATAGCCACGTAAATGAATACCTTGGCGCAAATGATCCATAGCCGCTAAGTGTTCTTTCCAAAGGCCATCTAGCGTTTGTAGCATTACCGCTTTTTCAAATTGACGTAATACTTGTGCACCGACCATTTCTTCTTTAGCTTTATATAAATCACTCCATGAAGATAAGATCCGTTCGCGTAGCGTCTCTTCATGCAGATTGTCATCTTCATCTAACCATTTTTGAATCGTTAGCTTTAGACCAAACTCGTTACCAAGGCGTTGTTCAAGTCCTGATACATCCCACAGTTCTTCAAGTGATTGCGGTGGAATATATTGATCGACGATTCCGCTGATCACATCTTGTTCAATATTCTGAATTGTATCTTGGATACTCTCAGCATCCATTAACTCATTACGTTGTGCATAGACAACTTGGCGTTGATCATTAGCCACATCATCATATTCAAGTAGCTGCTTACGAATATCAAAGTTACGCGCTTCTACTTTACGCTGCGCATTTTCAATAGCACGTGATACCCATGGATGTTCGATGGCTTCACCTTCTTCCATGCCAAGCTTCTTCATCATGCCTGATACACGGTCAGATGCGAATATACGCATCAAGCTATCTTCCATCGACAAATAGAAACGTGAAGAACCCGCATCACCTTGACGACCAGCACGACCTCGTAACTGATTATCGATACGACGAGATTCGTGACGTTCTGTCCCTAGGATGTGTAACCCACCTGCAGCAACCACTTCATCATGACGAATCTTCCAATCGGCTTTAATCTTGGCTTTCTGTTCTGCGGTAGGATTATCTAGTGCTTCAATTTCCATGTTCCAGTTACCGCCTAATACGATATCTGTACCACGACCAGCCATGTTAGTTGCAATTGTTACTGCACCTAAACTACCCGCTTGAGCAACGATCTCAGCTTCTTTTTCATGGAATTTAGCATTGAGCACGCTATGAGGGATTTTGGCTTTTTTCAATAACGTATTAAGCAGTTCTGATTGCTCAATAGATACCGTACCCACCAATACTGGTTGACCGCGTTCGCGGCAACTTTCGATATCCTTAATAATCGCGGCATATTTCTCTGGCGCAGTAAGATAGACCAAATCGGCCATATCATTACGAACCATTGGACGGTTTGTCGGAACAACAACCGTGTCTAAGCCATAGATATGCTGAAATTCAAATGCTTCAGTGTCAGCGGTACCGGTCATACCGGCAAGTTTTTCATACTGTCTGAAATAGTTTTGGAAAGTGATAGAAGCCAGAGTTTGGTTTTCATTCTGGATTTTAGCGCCTTCTTTAGCTTCCACTGCTTGATGTAAGCCTTCAGACCAGCGACGTCCAGGCATAGTACGGCCGGTATGTTCGTCGACAATGATGACTTCATCATCTTGAACGATATAATCGACATCTTTTTCAAACAAGGTATGTGCGCGAAGTGCTGCATGAACATGATGCAATAGCGAAATATTCGTCGCAGAGTAAAGCGAGTCGCCTTCGGCTAACATACCTTTTTCAATTAAAAGCAGTTCAACTTTCTCTTGACCACGTTCAGTTAAATGAACCTGTTTGCCTTTTTCATCAATACTGTAGTCACCTTCGCCAACATAATCTTCGGTGTCTTCTTTATCTTGAGCAATAAGGCTTGGGATCAATAAATTAATTTTAGCGTAGAGTTCAGAGCTGTCTTCTGCGGCACCGGAAATAATCAGTGGTGTACGCGCTTCATCAATTAAAATTGAATCGACTTCATCAATAAGGGCATAGTGCAATGGTCGCTGAACACGCTCTTGTGGCGAAAATGCCATGTTGTCGCGAAGATAGTCGAAACCGAATTCATTATTGGTACCGTAGGTAATATCTGCGTTGTAAGCTTCTTTCTTTTCGAATGAACCTAAACCCGCGATGTTTATACCGACGCTTAATCCTAAAAACTCAAACAGTGGACGGTTATTCTCAGCATCACGGGTTGCCAAGTAATCGTTCACGGTAATAACGTGAACACCTTTGCCCGTTATGCCGTTAAGGTAAGCAGGCAAAGTTGCCGTAAGTGTTTTACCTTCACCGGTTCGCATTTCAGCAATGCGATTACTGTCGAGTACCATGCCGCCAAGTAACTGCACGTCAAAATGGCGCATATCAAACACACGCTTAGATGCTTCACGAACAACAGCAAATGCTTCTGCCATGATGTCATCTAACGTTTCGCCATTTTCTAAACGTGCACGGAACTCTGCCGTTTTCGCTTTCAGTTCTTCATCAGAAAGCTTTTCGTAATCTGCTTCTAATGCATTAATTTGAACAACAATTTTTCCAAGACTTTTCAGGGTGCGGTCGTTGCGACTTCCGAATACTTTTGTCAGTAGTTTGCCTAACATCTTAATCACTTATCTGTTGTAGGTTTGGCTCATTTGAGCGCATTAACCGTTAATATTATTAACTTGCTTTGCGGTAAACGTATTTCTGTGGATCTATTTGTTGTTTACCACGCAGCACTTCGTAATGCACATGGGGGCCGGTTGAACGGCCTGTGCTTCCCATACTGGCAATTTTATCGCCTTTGGCAACCACGTCACCTACGTTTACTGACAGAGATTTATTATGCCCATAGCGAGTGCGAAGACCATTACCATGATCTATTTCGACTAACTCACCATATCCAAGCATTCTTCCTGACCATGTTACAACGCCTGCAGCAGTAGCCGTAACATCCGCCCCTTCTTTGCCGGCAAAATCAATGCCTTTATGCATTGTTCGTCGGCCACTAAAAGGGTCATTTCGTAAACCATAGGGCGAAGATAACCAACCTTTATCGATTGGCCGCCCTGATATATAACGCTCTTCATCTATATGGAGATTAGATGCTACTGTTTCAAGTAGGGATAGCTGAACGTTATTATTATCAATTCTAGATGCCAGCTTATTCATTTCATCGATAAGCTGACTTAATTCGACACCATTGCCGATTTCGCTCAATCCGCCGATACCGACTTCTGTAGAGAAATCAAATTGGTCATCAAGGAGGTTATTTTGCGCTACTTGCTGCCCAAGGGCTTCAAGTCGGGTGATTTTGGCCTGCAATTTTGCCACGTGAGTGACTAAAGATGCTAGCTGGGTTTCAGTTGCAGTTTTGAGTTCTACCACTTGTTGCTTTTGCTGTTGGCGCAGTTGCTTATTTTCATCAACTTTCGCTTGTTGGTTAGCAAAACGCTCAGTGCTGTATTGATATATTCCTGTGCCGGTGGCCATTAGAATAATAGGTAGGAGTAACCAACGCTTACTTGGTTGCCAGCGCGTTACACCATTTCGACCTTGGATAAAAACTGTTACACTCATAGCCTAATTCAGCCATCTTATTATCATATGAAAAAGCCCCCTCAAGATCTCAGCAATTTAGTCCATTTGTCTGGGAGACTGCCTGAACTGGCCGAGAAAGCAGAACTACTTAATAATCTGAATCGTTATGTAAAACAGACATTAAGTGGCCCTGTGGCTGAGCAGCTAAAAGTCGCTAATCTCCGCCAGGGTGTTCTTGTTATTGAAACGACATCCGCAGCATGGGCTGCTAGAATAAACTTTCAAAAGCAGAAGCTATTAAAACAGCTTCAAACTGACACACTTCCGATGCTTACTGCTATTGAGGTGAAAGTCAATCCTGGGCTTGCCTTAGCAAAACCACAATCTCAAACTAATCAAAATGTGATCAGCACCACTGCAGCACAGCATATTGAAGCATTAGCAGAACATGTCGATGGTTCTCTAGGTGAAAAACTAAAACGGCTGGCTGCATTAGCCAGCCGTAATAGGCAATCTTAACGGGTTAAACGTGCGCCAACGCACCTGGAACCATGAAGCTGACAGGCACATCAGCCTCTTTGTCAAAGCTGACTAACTCCCATGCTTCTTGCTGAGCAAGTAATGCACGCACAAGTTGGTTGTTTAACGCATGCCCCGTTTTGTAAGCCGAAAATTCACCGACAATTGCATGACCAGCAACATATAAGTCACCAAATGCATCGAGAATTTTATGCTTAACGAATTCGTCTTCATAACGCAGACCATCAGGGTTTAATACACGATATTCGTCAAGTACAACGGCATTTTCCATGCTGCCACCTAATGCAAGATTATTTGCACGTAGGTATTCAATATCCCGCATAAAACCAAATGTTCTGGCACGACTAATGTCTTTTACAAACGCTGATGTCGAAAAATCCATCACCATGTGTTGTTGACTGCGGGCAATTTCAGGGTGAGCAAAGTCAATTTTAAAATCAACTCTAAAGCCTTTAAAAGGTTTTAACTCGGCCCATTTATCACCATCTTCAACACGAATAGGCTTAGTGATTTTTATATATTTTTTCGCTGCAGCTTGTTCTTTAATACCTGCGCTTTGCAGTAAGAACACAAAAGGGCTTGCACTGCCATCCATAATCGGGATTTCTGGTGCATCGACTTCGATAATAGCATTATCGATGCCTAAGCCAGCAAGTGCTGCAAACAAATGCTCAATAGTTGATATTCGAATACCAGCATCATTGACAAGGGCAGTACACATTGTGGTTTCACGAACCATATCGGCCTTGGCTGGAATAGACACAGCAGGGCTAAGATCGGTACGCTTGAGTACAATCCCTGAATTCACTGGTGCGGGCTTAATGCACAGAGTCACCTTGTTGCCAGAATGTAATCCGACACCAGTGCTCTTCACCATCTTTTGAACAGTTCTTTGAAAAATCATTCAGTAGCCCATAAATATCAATATTAAACAAATAGTTGCAATAATAGCCTCAGGCTATCATGCATAACTGGTACAACATGCTACCATAAATTTAGTTTTTCACAAAAAAAACGCCAAATACGTTGCAAATTGTAAACCTGTTTACAAAATAACCTTTATCAGCACATCGCGCTCATTAGTCACGCTAAACATTGCGTTTTATCCGTCTATTAATCCGCTTGCTTACGTAAGAATGCTGGAATATCAAGATAATCAGCATCAGTACGTTGCGCTGGTTGAGGCTGTGGTACAGCATTACCTTTTGGCGCAGCATAGCTTTGTTGTGATACAACTTCATCAACGGGTTCTGGACGAGGTTCTATCGCAACAGGTTCTGGACGAGCAACAGGCTTAGACACTAGCTGAATGTCTGGCTTTTTCTCAGCGCCAATACCAGTAGCAACAACAGTTACACGTAATTCATCACTCATTTCAGGATCAATCACAGCACCAACAACAACAGTAGCGTTATCAGATGCATAAGCTTTAACATGGTTACCCACTGTTTCAAGCTCTTCAATAGTGATATCCATACCAGCAGTAATGTTAACTAGCACGCCACGAGCACCGGCTAAATCGATATCTTCTAGTAATGGACTGGCAACAGCAGCTTCTGCAGCTTCTTCTGCACGATCATCACCACGAGCAACACCAGTACCCATCATGGCATTACCCATTTCAGACATCACGGTTTTCACATCGGCGAAATCGACGTTGATAAGACCTGGGCGAGTAATAAGCTCTGCAATACCTTGAACGGCACCTAGTAATACGTTGTTAGCTGCAGCAAAGGCATCAAGTAGTGATGTACCACGACCCAATACTTTTAATAACTTTTCATTTGGGATCGTAATTAACGAATCCACATGTTTAGCTAATTCAGCAATACCAAGTTCTGCATATGCCATACGCTTTTTCCCTTCAAAAGGAAAAGGCTTAGTCACAACAGCAACCGTTAGAATACCTTCTTCACGCGCAATTTCAGCCACGACTGGTGCAGCACCGGTACCGGTACCACCGCCCATTCCTGCAGCGATAAAGATCATGTCAGACCCTTTTATTGCTGCACGAATGTTCTCGCGATCTTCTTCTGCAGCTTGACGACCGACATCAGGATTTGCGCCAGCACCAAGGCCTTTAGTAACATCGCGCCCTAGCTGGATAGTTGAACCCGCACTTGATTTACGTAGTGCTTGTGCATCTGTATTTGTGACGATAAATTCAACACCTTCGATGCTGTGTTTTACCATATGTTCGACAGCATTTCCGCCGCCGCCACCGACGCCGATGACTTTAATCACCGCTTCGTCTGAATGTGTATCCATGATCTCAAACATTGTCTGATCTCCGTTTGTCTGCGTTATTAAAATTCACCTTTAAACCAACTTTTGACCCGATTCAAAAAGCTGGTAACCCCTTGTCGCTCAGGTCGCTCGAACTGTCGTTCGATAACTCGCCTTGCGCCATAATGAAGCAACCCTATTCCGGTAGAATAGATTGGTTGATCCACATATTCGTATAATCCTTTAACTGGTAGCGGAGAGGCAACACGAACTGGCATACCAAAGGTTGCTTCTGCAATTTCAACGGCACCCGATATCGATGACGTTCCTCCGGTAAGTACAATCCCTGCAGCAATTTGATCTTCTAATCCGCTATCTTGTAACTGCTTAAGCACAAGCTCAAACAATTCTTGGTATCTTGGCTCTACCACTTCTGCCAACGTATGACGTGACATGCTGCGTGAAGGTCGACCACCTACTGATGGTACTTCAATACTGTCTTCACGACTGACGGTTGAACTTCTGGCACTGGCAAATTGCACCTTAATTTGTTCTGCATGCGTTAAGGGCGTTCTGAATATCTTGGCGATGTCACTGGTAACTTGGTTACCCGCTACTGGGATCACCGCACAATGCCGTAATGCGCCGTTGGTATATACAGCAATATCGGTTGTTCCACCACCAATATCAACAATACACACACCTAAATCTTTCTCATCATTTGTGAGCACTGAATCTGCGGAGGCGATACCAGAAAACACTAAATCGTCAACTTTTAGCCCACAGCGTTCAACACTTTTAGTAATATTTTTGGCCATATCATTGGCACAGGTCACGATATGCGCTTTCGCTTCCATACGCATGCCCGACATGCCAATTGGGCTCTTAATCCCGTCTTGAACATCGATAGAATATTCTTGTGGCAATACGTGTAAAATACGACGTTCTGTCGGGATCTTAACCGAGCGCGCGGTATGAATAACGTTGTCAACATCTTCCTGAGTCACTTCTTCGTCGTTAATCGACACCATGCCATTTTCATTTTGACAAGCAATGTGCTTACCCGAAATGCTTAAATACACAGAGGCAACCTGACAATCTGCCATAAGCTCTGCTTGATCTAATGCTCGCTGCACGCTGCGTACGATAGAGTCGAGGTCATTTACGCCGCCTTTGTCCATACCGCGAGAAGGATGATTACCTAAACCAATGACACTAATTTCACCATCAGGTAATACTTCGCCAATGATCACTGCGACTTTGGATGTCCCTATATCTAACCCCACGATGAGGTTTCTTTCCTGATTTTTGGTCATTTATTGTCGACTCTCTTTTTCTGAATCATCCCAACCTACGGCGAACCCGGTATCGTAACGTAAATCAACGGTTGCAACGGGTTTATCACTCTGCTTCAAAGTAGGATACACATTTATAAAGCGTTGTATCCTTGCCATTTTATCTTCTCGACCAAGTTCAATTTGAATCCCATTAGCCAATACTGCATGCCAAGCATGACGTGGACTTAGGCGTAAACTGGCCAACTTAAACTGGTTTATCGTCAATAACTCATCTAACTGCTTATAGCTGGTCAAGACTTCCATTTCAGCCCCTTCAGGGCCATATAACTTAGGTAACGTATCATGTTCTGCATGCGCTAACGCATCAAAAACCTCACCATTAGTATTGAGCCAAGACACTTCATTCCAATGCGCTACAGCTTGCTGCTCTTGTAAAGTGATCTTAAACTTTGCCGGCCATTCACGCCTAACAGATGCATGATAAACCCACGGCAAAGCTTCTAATGCTTTTTGAACATCCGCAACATCGGCACTAAAAAAACTACTTTGCATTAATGATTGCAAGGCGTTCTTTATCTCGTCATCGGTGGTATAAATTCGCTCGCCTTTAATGGCAACCGCTTCAATTGGTAATGCATCTGCATCATTGAGCAGATCATGCAATTTCACCCCACCCCATACTACGGTGCCAAGTACACTGCATAAAAACAGTACGCCAGTGCAAAAATACCAATTAACACGAGCCAGTTTATGTTTTAGTTGCCGCCCTTTATCGCTCCACGACACCTTAAATCCGCCTCTGATATTGTTCCGGAGTTAATCCCAAAAGATCGGTCATTATATAGACCAATCCAGAAGGTTTAAAGCTCGATTTTTACACGCAATAATTGGTGAAAAATCAATCACTTTATTACTCTTCAGCAAGTACTTTACAACCCAGATTATTCTGAGCTAATTCTTTCGATAAACTACCAATATTACCTGCCCCCTGGGTCATGAATAAATCACCATGTTGCAATACATCAGGCAATACCGCGGCAAGCTGATCTGGACTGGCAATAAAAATAGGGTCTATCTGGCCACGTAAGCGAATAGAGCGACATAAAGCGCGTCCGTCCGCACCAGGAATAGGCGCTTCACCAGCGGCATAAACATCTAATAATAATAAACAATCTACTTGCGACAACACATCGACAAAATCTTCATATAAATCACGGGTACGGCTGTATCGATGCGGCTGATATGCCATAACTAGGCGCTTATCTGGCCAACCAGCCCTAGCCGCTTTAATCGTTGCTAATACTTCACTTGGATGATGACCGTAATCATCCACTAGCATCACATTGCCATTAGGTGTTTCAAATTCACCTAAATGCTGAAAACGTCGACCAATACCTTCAAATTGTGCAAGCGCTTGCACAATAGCGCTATCATCAATGTCGTCTTCACTGGCAACAGCAATCGCAGCTAATGCATTAAGTACGTTATGCTCGCCTGGCAAATTAAGCACAATATCGAGATTCTCTTTATTGTGACGTTTCACCGTAAAGCTTGACTGATGGCCGTTTTGAGAAAAATTAATCGCCTGTACATCGGCATCGTCACTAAAACCATAGGTCACAACTTGTCGGCCAATACGCGGCATGATTTCGCGAATAACCTCATCATCAATGCACATAACGGCTACACCGTAAAACGGCAGGTTATGTAAAAAATCAATAAAGGTGGTTTTCAACTTTTCAAAATCACCACCATAGGTATCCATGTGATCGGCTTCAATATTGGTGACCACACTCACCATTGGTTGCAAATGTAAAAAGCTTGCATCACTTTCGTCTGCTTCAGCAATAAGGTATCGACTAGTGCCTAAGCGTGCATTGGTACCTGCACTATTGAGTAAACCACCGATGACAAATGTTGGGTCGCGTTCAGCTTGACCATATACACTGGCAATTAAGCTGGTAGTGGTGGTTTTACCGTGAGTACCGGCAATGGCAACACCATGGCGATAGCGCATTAACTCGGCTAGCATCTCTGCACGACGTACTATCGGAATACGTAATTCTTTGGCTGCGATAATCTCAGGATTTTGCTGGTTAATCGCTGTTGAAACCACGACGACATCAACCTGCTCAACACTTTGGGCCTGATGGCCAATAATGATTTTCGCACCCAAACTGACTAAACGTTCAGTCACACTATTGATGGCAATATCCGAACCGCTCACTTGATAGCCTTCATTCACTAGCACTTCCGCAATCCCACCCATGCCAGCACCACCAATGCCAACAAAATGAATGCGTTTGATCCGTCTCATCTCAGGGATCATGCTACGAAGCTGTGCGTATTTTTCTGTCTTTGTCATTTCAACCCTTTCTCGCAAATGAGGCACAAATATCTGCTACTCGTTCAGTGGCATCTAATACTGCTACACCTCTTGCTTTAAGCCCCATCTGGGCTAGTTCTTGTCTATTCTCAGCAAATAACTGCAACTTTTCCGCAAGATTATCTACATTTAAAATGGTTTGTGGTAATAAAAATCCTGCGCCAGCATCAACAAGTACCGATGCATTTACGGTTTGGTGATCATCCACTGCATGTGGATATGGCACTAAAATACTCGGTAAGCCCACTGCAGCCAGTTCTGATACAGTAAGAGCACCTGATCGACAGACTACGACATCTGCCCAACGATAAGCCGCTTCCATATCATCAATAAATTCAGCAACATTGACACTGTCGGACTGCCCAAGCTGCTGGTAGTTAGCCTTGACACTTGCTTGGTTGTTTTTGCCCACTTGGTGCCAAACTGTCAGTGAATGATATTTGCATAAATGAGCCACCACCGCTGGCATAACGTCATTCAATACTTTTGCGCCTAAACTGCCACCCACCACTAGCACCCTTAACGCATCTGCTTGTGGGGTTTTAATGTGTTCGCCTAACTCGATCAGCTCTTGGCGAATGGGATTGCCTACCACCTCAACATTGGCCACATTACTGGCAAAGGTATTAGGAAATGCACACAAAACCTTTTTGGCAATCTTAGACAGCAATTTGTTGGTTAATCCTGGAATGGCATTTTGCTCATGCAACACCAGCGGAATACCAGCTAATTTACCCGCCACGCCACCAGGGCCACTGGCAAACCCGCCCATCCCTAGAATGACGTCGGGCTGAAAGTCATCAATCACAGCTTTAGCTTGAATAATTGAACGTATAATTTTAAACGGAGCCGCTAACTTACGTATGAGCCCATTACCCCGCACACCTTTAATATCGATAAATTCAATATCAAATCCATGCTGTGGTACGAGACGAGCCTCCATACGATCGGCTGTACCTAACCAACGTACTTGCCAACCCTTGTCAGCTAAGTACTTTGCTACTGCTAGTGCCGGGAAAACATGCCCACCCGTACCGCCAGCCATAATCAATATCTTAGGAGAACTGCCAATATTACTGTTCATTAACTTGTTCTCCCTTTTACAGCTTGTACCAAACTAACTCGACGTTCATGATCGATCCTAATGAGCAACATCACCGCAGCGGTCATAATCCACAAACTACTGCCACCATAACTAATAAACGGCAGCGTAAGCCCCTTGGTTGGTAACATACCAATACTGGCTCCCACATTAACGACTGTCTGAAAACACACCCAAATGCCTACACCATAGGCGACATAACTTTCAAAAGGACGTTGCATTTTCAAACATAAATTACCCAGTCTAATCGCACGAATAGCAATGAAAAACAGTGCGCATAACACCATAATAATACCGATAAACCCGAGTTCTTCACCGATCACCGCAAAGATAAAGTCAGTATGCGCTTCTGGTAAATAAGCAAGCTTCTGAATACTGTTACCTAGCCCCTGACCAAACCAATCACCCCGACCGTAAGCCATCAACGATTGCGTTAACTGATAACCACTGCCGAAAGGATCTTCCCATGGATCCATAAACGAAGTCACTCGTCGCATACGATAAGGCTCAAATAACACCAGCAATACGAATGTCGCTACGCCTAGTAACACCAACACCATAAAGTCAGTAATGCGAGCACCAGCCAAAAAAAGTAGGCTTACAGTACACACGAACAACACGACCACAGTACCCAAATCGGGCTGTAATAGGATCAACACAGCGAACAAACCGTAAACGCCAATCGGTTTGTAAAAGCCTTTACGGTTTTCACGCAATTCACCATGACGACGAACTAAGTAACCCGCCATGTAAACAATAAACACAAACTTGGCCATTTCGGCGACTTGGATCCTAATGGGACCAATAGACAACCATCGACGCGCACCATTTACCGATGTGCCAATAAACAGCACAGCGATCAATAAGACCAGTACTCCAAGCATCAACATGCCGCTATTTTTTTCCCAATAGCTGACTTCGAACTTAAGCACCACAAATGCAATCACCACACAGCCAACAAGATAGAGCACATGGCGGTACATAAAATAAAATGGATCGCCTGTCAGCTTAGTTGCTTCAGGCATTGACGCAGACATCACCATAACAAAGCCAAAACACATCAAACCGACTATCGCGACGAGAAAACTACGGTCGTACAATGGCATATCAGGTGTTTGTTCACCTGATAATAACGAGGGTAAAGTCCAATTAAGGCCTCGTTTAAACAAGCTCAGTTGCTGCTCGTTATTCGCCATCGGCTAATGACTCCACACATTGTCTAAAATCATCACCGCGAGCCATAAAGTTCTTATACATATCTAGACTGGCACACGCCGGCGACAATAATACGATATCACCAGACGATGCTAACTCAGCGGCTTTTGTAACGGCCTCTGCCATCGATGTTACCTCGATAGCTCCTGATTTTAATTTGGCTATTTTGCGCCCATCTCGGCCCAAGGTAATCAATTGAGTAATATTGGAAAGCGGTTCTGCAAGGGGACGAAAATCGCTGCCTTTACCATCGCCGCCAGCGATCAAGTATAAATCGCCTAAATGCGAGTTAAGCCCTTCCAGTGCGGCAACTGTTGCGCCAACATTAGTCGCTTTGGAGTCATTGATGTACGTCACACCTTGTTTCACACCGACAAGCTCACAACGATGGCTTAAACCAGCAAAGGTTTTAGCCACTTCAATCATGGACTCTTTACCAACCCCGCAAGCATCCGCTAATGCCATTGCGGCTAATAAGTTAGCGTGATTATGACTGCCAATTAAGGTCACTTCATTTAGATTCATAATTTCGCTATCACCATGAAAAATCTTGCCATCACTTAATCCCCACGCATCACCTTCAGGCACGCCTAAACCAAAATTATTTTGATTCATTGGTTCAATTGGATAAGTTAATTCATCATCGCGGTTATACATGACAAAACGGCTTTGTGGATATAAACGTAACTTTGCTTCGCGGTAGGAGTTTAGGTCGCTATAGCGATCCATATGATCTTCGCTAATATTAAGGCATGTAGCCGCAATACAATGTAACGAAGCAGTGGTTTCAAGTTGAAAACTCGACAGTTCAAGTACAAAAAAATCAGCATTTTGAGGTAATAAATCCAGCGCTGGCGTACCAATATTGCCGCCAATAGCCACCGACTTACCGGCCGTTAGCAGCATGTCATATACTAAGGTCGTTACTGTAGATTTACCATTTGATCCAGTGATACCAACAACACACGGTTTTCTATCCGCTATCTCTCGGGCAAATAACTCAATATCACCAATCACTTCAATGCCCATGTCTAATGCCGCACGCACTTCAGGCGTATCAACAGGCACACCTGGGCTAATGATAATTTGGCTAGCCTGAACTAAATAGCGACAATCAAACCCACCGGCTAATAACTCAATATCGGCAAACTCTTGCGCCAAGGTATCTGCACCGGGCGGATGACGACGACTGTCCATCACTAAAGGTTTGATGCCTTTAGTCGCTAAAAAACGCACGACCGAGAGCCCTGTAGCCCCCAAGCCTAAAACAATGTGCGTGTATTGAGTTTGCATAATACTGACCTTTATTAATTGCTTAGCGTAATTTTAACGTCGCAAGACCTAGTAACACTAAAAACAACGAGATAATCCAAAAACGCACAATCACCCGCGGCTCTGGCCACCCTTTTAACTCATAATGATGATGGATCGGCGCCATACGAAAAATGCGTTGGCCGCGTAATTTATATGAGCCCACCTGCAGGATCACCGATACGGTTTCCATAACAAAAACGCCGCCCATAATCACCAGCAAAATTTCTTGGCGAACTAAAATGGCAATCACACCTAAAGCTGCGCCCAGAGCTAATGAACCCACATCGCCCATAAACACTTGCGCTGGATAAGTGTTAAACCATAAAAAACCTAAACCTGCACCTACCATTGCGGTACACACAATCACTAACTCACCCGCTAAAGGTAAATGAGGGATATGTAAATAACTGGCAAACTGAGCATGACCAGATAAGTAAGCGATTAATGCAAAAGCTGCGGCGACCATTACGGTTGGCATAATCGCCAAGCCATCTAAGCCATCTGTTAAATTCACCGCATTACTCGCACCGACAATGGTGAAGTACGCTAAAACAATAAACATCATGCCTAACTGAGGCATAATATCTTTAAAAAACGGCACCACTAATTGGGTTTCCCCACCCATGGTCGAGGAGCTATATAAAAACACTGCCACCACTAACGCAGCGATAGACTGTAGAGCATATTTCCAACGAGCAATCAGGCCCTTAGTATCTTTTTTTACCACTTTACGGTAATCATCAATAAAGCCAATCGCACCAAAAGTGGCTAATACGAATAAGGTAACTAACACGTAACGGTTAGATAAATCACCCCATAACAGCACGCTGATAAAAATACCCGCAAGGATCATTATGCCGCCCATGGTCGGCGTGCCACGTTTGCTAAAGTGTGACTCAGGGCCATCACTTCGAACCACTTGGCCAATTTGCAGCATTTGCAGGCGCTTAATTAGTATCGGCCCCCACCACAAACTAAACACCAATGCGGTTAACAAGCCTAAAATAGCCCGAAACGTTACATATGAAAAAACGTTAAACCCAGAATAAAACTGGGTTAAATACTCGGCTAGATAAACCAGCATCTACACTAACTCCCCACGCCCATAGGCATCTAATAAACTGTCCACAACTCGCTCCATGGCGGCGCTGCGGGAACCTTTAACTAAAACTGTGATGTGACCTGTGGTGCTTGCTAACTGTTTTTTTAATGCCACGATCAACGCTTCTTGAGCTGGAAAATGCTCACTACCGAATGCTTCACTGGTATTGGCCGATAACTGACCACAACAAAACAGCGACTCGATTGTTGCATTTTTAGCCTGCGTTCCGATGCTAGCGTGCAAAGGGGCGGCATTGTCGCCTAATTCGCCTAAATCTCCCAGCACTAAACAACGATATCCATCACGTTGTTGCAACCAATCAATTGCTGCACTCACGGATGTTGGATTAGCGTTATAACTATCATCAATTAATAACACTCGGCCAAGTTCATGTGGCTGCATGCGCCCTTTTACGGGTATGAGTAAATCAAAGCCTTGGGCAATGTTAGTAAGCGATAATCCCAACGCAATCGACATTGATGCCGCGGCAAGAGCATTGCTCACTTGATGCATTCCAGCCAATGGCAAATGTACCTGCACATGCTGGCCGTTAAACGCCAATGTAAATTGATAACAACCATTAGCATCGGCCACGATATTTGTTGCGGTAACGTCTGCATCAACATTCATGTCACATGAAAAACGTAATTGTTTATGGTCTTTGGAGCGTTGCAGCATAAAATCGGCAAACTTATCGTCAGCATTAATAATCGCTGTGCCATCTTGTGAAAGATGATTAAATATCTCCGATTTTGCCTGTGCAACTCCTTCAAGCGACCCAAATCCTTCAAGGTGAGCACTGCCGACATTATTCACTAGTGCGACTCGTGGATGGACTAATGATGAGGTGTAATCAATCTCACCACTATGATTTGCACCAAGCTCAAATACCCCGTATTCGTCGCCTTCACTTAAACGCATCAAGGTTAATGGCACGCCAATTTCGTTATTAAAATTACCTGCAGTAAATAACACTTTATGGTGCTGAGCTAAAATAGTGGCTAGCATTTCTTTAACACTGGTTTTACCGTTTGATCCGGTCAATGCCACGCAAATAGGTGCCACAGCTTGACGAACAAACATGCCTATCTGACCTAGCGCCTTTTGGGTATCGGCGACCACAATTTGCGGGATATCGGCGCCAAAAGGATGATCCACTAATAAATGATCAACCAAAAGTGCTTCTGCACCATTGTTTATGGCTGTTACGGCAAAATCATGGCCATCAAAACGCTCGCCTTTTAAAGCAACAAATAAGCATTGCGCGCTAATATTTCGGCTGTCAGTACTGACATTGTTAATCAACCTATCTTGGCCTGTTAACATGCCATTAAGATGCTGAGCCAATTCCGACAAAGTGACGCTAATCATGATGCCTCCTGAGACAAGGTTAATGCTAACGCACGTTCATCGTAGTCAATTCGCTCACCAGCCACTTCTTGATAGGTTTCATGGCCTTTTCCAGCAAGCAGTACAATATCGTCAGCTTGTGCCAATGACACTACACGGGTAATCGCTTCAATACGGTCAACCTGGCTAAGCACATTTTGCGGTTGACTAATGCCCTGCAAAATATCATCGATAATGGTTTGCGGATCTTCACTGCGGGCATTATCGCTAGTGATCATGACTTTATCTGCATACTGTTCTGCGGCTTGTGCCATTAAAGGCCGTTTACCTTTATCACGATCGCCGCCACAACCAAATACACACCATAATGTGCCTTTGCAGTGCAGTCTTAACGCTTTTAATGCTTGTTCAATGGCATCTGGAGTATGAGCGTAATCGACCACTAAAGTAGCCTTATTCATTGAAGCAAAACGCTCCATACGACCAGCCACAGGCACCAGTTTTGGAATGACGGCCAATATTGATACCATTGCCATTCCTTGAAGGTACAAAGCAGAGATCGCGGCCAAAAGATTCGATAAATTAAAGGCACCTAATAACGGTGAACTAAGCGGCGTACTTACTCGTTGGCCGCTATCGATCTCGACAAAATGTAGCGTTGCAGTAACACCAGCATCATGATATTCAATAGCGTCACAGTAAAAGTCGGCTGAAGTATTACCCTTAATACTGAAAGATTTATGCTTATCATTTGCCAGTTCAGTCAGCCATTTTGCGCCAACAACATCATCAATATTAATCACCCCGTGTTGGACACTAGGAAATTGAAATAGGCGTTTTTTAGCCGCGGCGTAAGAGTCCATATCACCGTGATAATCTAGGTGATCACGGCTTAGATTAGTAAACACAGCAATCTCAAACGGCGCCGCTTCGACACGCCCTTGGACTAAGCCATGGCTTGAGACTTCCATGGCACACACTTCTGTGCCTTGAGCTATAAATTCACCAAGCTGACGCATAATGGTGATCGCATCGGCAGTGGTATTACCGCTATCAACAAGTTGTCCCCACAAACCATTGCCTAATGTGCCCATAACAGCGGCTTGATGACCAAGTAAGGCAACTATTTGCGCGATAATTTGGCTGACCGAAGTTTTGCCATTAGTTCCTGTGATACCAATTAATGACAACGACTGACGGTTGGACAAATAAAATTGCGCGGCAACGGCCGATAACTGCCGACCTAATTGGAAAAAATACACTAATGGCACGTTATACTGAAGGCGATCGACTAAGCCATGTTCATCTGGATTATCAGTATGGATAAGTATTGCTGTAGCGCCTGCTTGAACCGCTTGAGAAATGAATGATCGACCATCAACTTTATAGCCAGGCAGGGCCACAAATAAACTGCCAGCTTTCACTTCACGGCTATTTAGGGTTAAACCACTAATCGATTCGCGACCAGAGTAATGGAACCATGGCGCTAATAAATCATTTAATAACATTGGTCTGCGCTCCTCGCGCAGTAGCCAAATGAACGGCTTCCTGCTCTGAAATAGGTTCAACATTAAGCATTTGTAAAGCACCAGACATAATTTTAGCAAAGGCGGGACCCGCTACGTCGCCACCGTAATACTTGTCACCTTTTGGTTCATTAATGACCACAGAAATCGCTAAACGAGGGTTATGAACTGGAGCCACACCGGCAAATAAAGCAACATAATCATCGCCATAACCACCTGCTACCGCTTTACGGCTAGTACCGGACTTACCGGCTACAGGGTAGCCATCAATATGAGCTTTAGTTCCCGTGCCTCCCGTTTCAGTAACCCCAACGAGCATTTCCATAACGTCATAGGCGACTTTACGTGAAATAACCTGCTTACCTTCGGGCGCCTGTTTCAGTTTTAAAATAGACACAGGGTACAGTATTCCACCACTGCCTAAGGTGGCGTACATACGGGCAATTTGTAACGGAGTGGCAGTAAAACCATAACCAAAAGACAGAGTGGCACGTTCAAAGTCAGACCAACGATGACGATTATGAATTAACCCAGCACTTTCACCGGTTAAATTGATCCCTGAATAATTGCCGACCCCCATAGATTGGTAGGTGCCTAATAATTGTTCAATGGGCATAGACAAGGACAGTTTACTAATTCCTACGTTACTCGACTTCACCAGAATTTTGGCTAAGGTCATGTCACCATAATTACTCGAGTCACGCACTTGACGCCCGCCAATGCGCATCCAACCAGGCGATGTCGATATCAATTCATTGACTTTCACTGTGCCAGCTTCAAGCGCGGCAGCGACAACAAAAGGTTTAATTGTTGACCCTGGCTCAAATGTGTCAGTTAAGGCACGATTACGCATGCGGTGTGGCTGCAAATTATCACGGGCATTAGGGTTATATGAGGGAGTATTGACCATCGCCAACACTTCACCCGTATTGACGTCTATCACCACCACAGACCCAGATGTCGCTTGGTATACTTCTGTTGCACGCTTTAATTCACGGTAGGCTAATTGCTGAATACGCTGATCGATACTGAGCACTAAATCGTTAGAGCTTTCGCCCTCTTGGACCATATCTAAACGCTCAACCACGCTGCCATCGCGAGATTTACGGACTTTTTGCTTAGAGGGTGTGCCTGTTAACCAGGTATTATAAGTATTTTCAATGCCTTCAATGCCGACATCGTCGATATTGGTAATACCGATTAACTGAGCGGCAATTTCACCTGAAGGATAATAACGGCGAGATTCTGCTTTAAGGTAAATGCCACCTATTTTCAACTGCTCAATGTAGTCTGCAACGGCGGAGGTTACCTGACGTTTTAAATATACAAAGCGCTTATTTGGGTGATTTTTAACTTTATCCACCAGCTCATCGACTGGCTCTTGCAGTACATCGGCAAGAGCTTGCCAACGGCGCATATCTTTAAATGCATCTTGGTCATGAGCGTGTTTAGGATCGGCCCACACCGCTTGCACAGGCACACTGACTGCGAGCATATCGCCATTGCGATCAGTGATTAAACCTCGCTGAACTTGGTTACTGGTTGTGCGTAAGGTGCGCATATCACTTTCGTGACGGAGTTTATCTGGCTCAATAATTTGAATGTAGGCTGCACGGGCAACTAAACTGCAAAATAATAGCAATACGAATCCCACCACAACGTATAAACGCCATGGGATGAGTTCGTGACCTAATTTCTGCTTCGCTTGTCTAGCCATATTCCCTATGCTCACTGGACTCGAATGATAACTTCCTCCTTAGGAAGCGGCCGAGACATGTTTAGTTCTTTGGTTGCAATTCGAGTCACACGACTGTGCTCTGATTGCGATTGTTCTTCTAATAATAAGTTTCGCCATTCAATATCTAAGCGATCTTGCTCTTGCAACAATTGATCCCACTGAGTGATCAATTTACGTGTTACATGACTGGTATAAACTACGGCTACACCATTGATTACAATTAATAAAATAAGAAGCAACACCCATTTGTGCTGCCACATATCGAGTAATACAATTCGAGGTAAATTTAATGGTGATTGGCTCACATTACCCTCGATAGTTAGTAATCCAGACGCTCTGCAACTCGTAACACTGAGCTGCGCGCGCGTGGATTTAACTCTAATTCTGCATCAGAAGGCTTTAGTGCTTTACTCACCGCCTTTAATTTACGCGATTTATTAAGCTCGGCCTCCATGATAGGTAATCCATGTGGCACGCTTTCACCTTGGCTATGGCGGCGTATAAAACGCTTAACCATACGATCTTCTAAAGAATGAAAACTGATCACTGATAAGCGACCTTGGGGAGCTAGCACAGCTAAAGCACCTTCAAGCGCTTGATCTATTTGCTCTAATTCACTGTTGATATAAATGCGGATAGCTTGAAACACTCGCGTGGCAGGATGCTTATTTCGCTCTTTATTTTTGGTGATCCGCGCGATCAAATCAGCTAAGTCTTTCGTGCGTAAAAAAGGCGTTTTTTCACGATCGGCTGCAATGCATCGTGCAATATGGCGCGAATTTTTTTCTTCACCATAAGTTTTAAATACCCATGCCATGTCTTCAATTTCTGCACGTGCTATCCATTGGGCTGCAGTTTGACCTTGGCTATTGTCCATACGCATATCGAGCGGGCCATCGCGTAAAAAACTAAAGCCGCGTTCTGCATCGTCTAATTGTGGCGACGACACGCCAAGATCAAGCAATACACCATTGATTTTGCCCGTCAGACCAAGTTCTTCGACATATTCAGCTAATTGACCAAAGCCACCGTGAACAATTTGAAAGCGTGGATCATCAGCAAACTGTTTAGCTGCCTCAATCGCTTGCGGATCTCTGTCAATCGCAATTAGGCGACCGTTTTCACCCAAATGACTTAACACATGACGCGAATGCCCACCACGGCCAAAGGTGCCATCAATGTAGATGCCATCACTTTGGATGTTGAGTCCGTCTACGGTCTCATTGAGTAATACAGATAAATGGGCAAACTCTTGGCTCATTGGGTTCTTCTAACCTTTTAGATAACTACAGTGAAAAGTGTGCCAAGCGTTCATTGCTGGCTAAATCTTGGCTTTGAATGAGCGTATTGCCATCATCCATTTGTTGTTGCCAAGCTGACTCTT
Source organism: Shewanella vesiculosa (assembly GCF_009994065.1). Lineage (NCBI taxonomy): Bacteria > Pseudomonadati > Pseudomonadota > Gammaproteobacteria > Alteromonadales > Shewanellaceae > Shewanella > Shewanella vesiculosa. Next base: position 235,163 of record NZ_JAACSD010000011.1, on the reverse strand, counting down.
CCCATAATTCAAATTTATTCAGTAAGCCCACCAGCATGGTTTTCTTTTCTAAGCTGGCGAAACTTCGCAATGCCGGCGGAATCACAATACGTCCGTGGCTGTCTAGTTCACAATCTTGTGCATGACCTAGTAATTTTCGTTTAAAGGATCGCTCAAGTGGATCAGTGTCAGAAAGCAGTCTCAACTTTGCTTCAATCAGCTCCCATTCGTGTAACGGATAAATCAACAAACAAGCGGCATCAATATCAACGGTCATAATCACAGTGCCGGCATGCTCCACACGTAACGCATCACGGTATCTCGCTGGAATAGCGATCCGTCCTTTTGCATCCATGTTGATTGCACTGGCGCCACGAAACACGTTATTTAGCCCTTATTGTTATCATTTGATCCACAATGATCCACTTCTTCCCACAAATGCTAAGTTTAGGGACTCTATGCAAGTGTTGTCAAGCAATGGACAGATATATTAAATCCATACCCCAAGCGGGTTAGCAGCAAATTAATATCAAGCGGGATGAATGACAGAGCCGTCTGAAGAAAACAGCTAAAAATCAGGGTAAATGAGTTAAACCAGAGACATAACGGTCACTTTATCGGCTAAAATAGACTGGAGATCTTTTTTATTAAACTTACTTTATGGTTCGAATACTCCATCTTTATATCGTAATACTGCTCAGCTACTCGGTTTTAAGTTCATTAAAAATTAACAAATAGTCGACTGGGTCTACTTTATACGGCTAAAAACCACTTAATCTTACCTTTATATTTACCCATTGCTCTCGATAGCAGTATGTAACGCGCAGTTTGTAAAGCACACAAACTCATGATTAACCTTAATAGACATTTTGCTTAAATAAGCAGGGTCGCAATACTTAAGCAATTAATCATCATCAAATTATGGTTAACATCCACGGTTAAATATCACAATGTTGGACATTAAAGGCCCTATGTTAAGGGCAAGCATTTTATCAATTCATCTCGTAATCACAGTTAATTTTTCTTAATGCCTCAAAAGGTACAAGGTTGAATTAGCTCAATGGATAAATGGTAAAAAGCGCTAACGAATGCAAGTGAACGACAAGGTGAATACGCAAAGACTACATCCAGCTCGCGCTTAATACCTGGCTGAGTTGAAGTAGGAAAGTGTCGCGATGTTGGTATTATTCTGCTAGCGTGGGGTGATGATTGAACAAATTTAAAGCAATTGAAGATTAACATGGCTCATGTTATCTACTTTCGGCAGTGGGTAGCGATAACGCCAATGATCCACCGGATAAAAGCGCTTCCTAAATGAGCTTCTATCTAAAAGATTACATTTTAATCAATTTGTGCCGATAAACAGTTAAGGTGGTTAACAATCACATTCATTTAACCAATATGGGAGAGCATCATGAGTATCGATAGCATTTATGCCATGTTAGCTAGGCCAGTACAGGCGGTGAGTGAGCGTAAACGGATTGTTGAAAACGTCAAACATACCAGTGCTATTAGCGCCGACAGCCACGAGGCGCCACAGTCACAATTGCCACCTAATATTGCTCATAAAGTCCCGATTCAACGCCAAGAAGCCCCTCGTCAAGAAAGGCGTTCTAAACCGAGAACCGTTAATGAGAAAAAAAATGGCGCTAGCCGAATTAGACCAATGAAAACGGATAAGCGATTCTCCACCCGTGGAGAAACCACCAGCCAGCATATTGATATTGAAGTGTAATGCTTACTTCGTTAAGCAAAGTTACCGTTTGGGCTGACTTGCGACACAGCTTGCTTCCACCCCTGGTACAACTTTGCTCGAGTAGCTTCGTCCATAGTTGACGTAAACTCGCGCTCAGTAGACAACATAATCTGCAACTCATCAGTCGACTGCCATACCCCAACAGCTAAACCCGCTAGAAATGCAGCCCCCATAGCAGTCGTTTCAGTGACCCGAGGACGAATAACCGTTGCACCTGTAATATCAGCTTGAAATTGCATTAAAAAGTCATTTGCCACCGCACCACCATCGACTCGAATTTGTGTTAACGGCACATTAGAATCTTTACTCATGGCATCCAGCACGTCACGAGATTGATATGCAATGGCTTCTAATGCTGCACGAATAATATGGTTTCGATTAGCGCCGCGGGTTAAGCCTATGATGGCACCTCGGGCATCAGCATCCCAATAAGGGGCACCTAAACCCACAAATGCTGGCACCAAGTAGACGCCATTCGTGTCATCCACTTTGTCGGCAAAATATTGGGTGTCACACGCATCGGCAATAAGACCTAACTCATCACGGAGCCATTGAATAATAGCGCCCCCCATAAATACCGAACCCTCTAGGGCATAATTCACTTTTGTGTCAGCCCCAATCGCAATGGTCGTTAATAAACCATGAGTTGACTCAACGGCTTTGTCACCGGTATTCATTAACAAAAAGCAGCCAGTACCATAGGTATTTTTTGCCATACCAGGCTCAATACACAATTGGCCAAATAATGCCGACTGCTGATCGCCAGCCATCCCTGCGACAGGAACTGGGTTGCCTGCAAGTTCGGTATAGCCATAAATGGCGCATGAGGGTTTCACTTCAGGTAACATCGAACGAGGGATATTAAACAGATTGAGTAACTCTTGGTCCCACTGTTTAGTGTGAATATTAAATAACATGGTTCTAGATGCATTGGTTGGTTCGGTCACATGAACTTCACCTTGAGTGAGTTTCCACACCAGCCAAGTATCAACCGTGCCAAACAATAGATCACCGGCTTCAGCTTGTTCACGGGCGCCTGCAACATTATCTAAAATCCACTCAATTTTTGACGCCGAAAAGTATGGATCTAGTACTAGTCCAGTTTTTTGGCGCACCATATCTTCAGCCCCTAAGGCCTTATGATGCTGACATATTGCCTGGCTGCGGCGACATTGCCATACAATCGCATTACATACCGGCTTACCAGTATGCTTGTTCCAGACTATAGTGGTTTCACGTTGATTAGTAATCCCTATTGCAGCGACATCATGACGACTAATTCCTGCTCGAGTCAGTACTTCCACCAGCACTGAACTTTGTGAAGACCATATCTCCATAGGATCATGCTCTACCCAACCAGCTTGCGGATAATGTTGAGTAAATTCACGATGAGCCACGGCGACAATATTCGCGAGATGATCAAACACAATGGCACGAGAACTTGTCGTGCCTTGATCTAAAGCGACAATGTATTTTTTGGCAGCCATCTGAGTTCCTATATCATTTTAATATGATTATTTTTGTATTATTTGTCTATTTAATAAACCCATATCACATACTAGATCGACAAATATAATTATTGCAGGCAATTGCCTTTACTAATATCCAAGGGGTTAATTATCTAGTCACACCCGCAGGAATGTAAATTACGGTGATCATGGTTTGAAAGCATAGTACCGCGCGACTCAAGTTATCACTGTTATTACGATAAAAATAATCTTACGTTTTATCACTATTTAACTAATAAAAAGGCCTCGCAACTGCGAGGCCTTAACGATCAACACTAGCAGAGCTGATTACATCTTATAATTTAACTGAATACCGGTTAACCATACATCGCCAGTTGCTTCACCAGTAAAGTTCACTGCAGCAAGGCCTACTAGATCTTGGTTCTCTGTAATAGGTGCATCACCATATGTGCGAATGTAAGTCACACCCAGATCAACATTCAGATTTTTAGACACTTGGTAACCAGTACCCACACTGAACCATAAACGGTCAGAATCAGGAATGGTTGTAGTGCGGTGCTGATCATCAACCGCTGTTTTATCTAGCGCCATACCAGCACGTAATGTCCATTGGTCATTAAGGGTATAAGTAGTACCAAGGGCATAACGCCAGTTGTCTTTAAAGTTCTCTTCTTTAACTACGTCTGACTCTAGGTTACCTACAGGCTTAACATCACCAGGAAAATACGCCACCAATTGCTCGAATACGCTCCATTCAGTCCAATTCACACTGGCATGCATAGCCCAGTTTTTAGTTAACTGATGATAAGAAGCAAGCTCTGCAAATGCAGGCAATTCAACCGGTAAGTAACCTTCGATTTCAATGTTTTGGCCGCCATTATAAATTACACCAGACACATGACCGTCTAATTTAAGATCGACACTACTGTGATAAGCCAAACCGATGCGGTTAGCTGAGTTAATTTGCCAGCTCGCGCCCGCTTTCCAGCCATAGCCAACATCATCACCTTTCATTGACTTTAACTCGGTTCCACCAGAAGGTAAGCGCGCACCAATACTTGCAGGTAAGTTAGGGTTAGCTTTAATCGCATCAATCCAACCAGGAGCGGTTGCACCAACTTCACCTTCGCCATATACCACTCGAAGACCTGCGCCAACGGTAAATGATTCATCTACACGGTAGGCTATATTAGGATTAAATTCGACCGTAGTAATTGAGGTTTTACTGCCAAAAATAGCCGCCGCATCCGCTACCGGAATATCGGTGGCTAAACCATAGTTAGAATTAATCGCTAGACCCCAAGTCCATTGATCATTCAACTGATTTGAATAATAAAAGTTCGGTACTAGGGCATTGTCGGCAACATCATATGCGTCAGCACCTATGACTAATGGCTCTGAACCTAATAATGGTGAAGAAATAGCCACATCACCAACAACATCAACATTCGGCATAACATAGATGCCACCCGCTGACACTTGGCGGCCTTCTAGATAAGCCAGCATGGCTGGATTACGCGCTTGAGTTGACGCATTGTCTGCAATAGCAGCTTCACCAGCAAATGCACGGCCTAAACCTGTTGCTGAATATTCTGCAAGTTGGAAACCTGCGGCGTTCACTTGAGTTGTTGCCCCAAATACAATGGCGCTTATCGCCAGTGTTAACACTGTTTTTTTCATTATGATTCTCTGTGTTTAGATTCAAACTGCATAAATCGACTGATATAGAGCAAAAGCTCGATTTAAATGAAGTCGTCAGTGTACTGATCCAAAAAAGCTTTGCAACAGCACAAAGAGACCGAACAAGAAGTGAGTGATTGAATTTCAAATTGTGATCGTGATCAAACTTTTGATTTAATGATTTTTCGGGGAAGGATAAAACGGTATGGCTGTACACTTAATTCATCAATGATGCGAATCGCTAACATTTTAAAATTAAAAATCAGTATCTTATAAAAAACATATCGTACACCGGTAAGCTAAAATAATTAACCGTATTGCTCTAAACTCTGACGCTAAAAAAATTGTGACACAAAATGGTTACATAAAACTTTTTACAATTAAAAAGTAAAAAACCTCTTCATGATGTCATAAAGAGGTTTTTAATCAGTGATTCATCAGATATAAATACACCCTTACACACTCTGTAATAACAGATTATGCGTACCAAGCCGGTATATGCGCTTCGTAGTCACTAATCTGTTGCTCAAATGACAGTGTTAATCCGATTGCGTCTAACCCATTAAGCAACTTATGCCGTGCAGACTCCACAATAGTAAAACTGAATACACAACCAGAAGGTGACGTCACCGTTAGCGCTTGTAAATCTACAGTAATTTTCGCACCTTGTGTGGCAGACACTTCATCAATCAATTGCTGTACTTCTGTGGATGTTAACTTAACCGGTAATAAGCCATTATTGATCGAATTACCGTAAAAAATGTCCGCAAATGTCGGCGCAATGATCACTCTAAGGCCAAAATCCGCTAACGCCCAAGGCGCATGCTCACGAGATGATCCACAACCAAAGTTTTCCTGGGCGATCAAAATAGAAGCACCTTGGTAACGAGGCTGGTTTAATACGAATTCAGGATTTGGCTTATCACCAGCATCGTCTAAATAACGCCAATCATGAAATAAATGAACCCCAAAACCGTCACGCGTAACTTTAGACAAAAATTGCTTGGGAATAATTTGGTCGGTATCAACATTAGCGCTATCAATGGCTACCGCTAAACCGGTATGTGCTGTAAAAGCTTGCATAAAATATCCTTGTTTAGCTCGTTAATAAGGTTGACGAATATCAACAAAGTGCCCAGCAACAGCTGCAGCAGCAGCCATAGCAGGACTCACTAAATGGGTGCGACTGCCACGGCCTTGTCGACCTTCAAAGTTACGGTTACTGGTTGATGCACAGCGATCACCCGCCTCTAAGCGGTCATCATTCATCGCTAAACACATAGAGCAGCCCGGTAAACGCCATTCAAAACCTGCTTCAATAAAGATCTTATCTAAGCCTTCCGCTTCTGCCTGTAACTTCACTTGGCCAGACCCTGGCACGACAATCGCGACTACGCCTTCTGCCACTTTACGATTTTTAGCATGCGCAGCAGCTGAGCGTAAATCTTCAATACGTGAGTTAGTACAAGAACCAATAAAGACTTTATTAATGCTGATATCCGTCATCTTGGTACCCGGCGTAAGACCGATATACTCTAATGCTTTCACCATACTGGTTCGATTAGTTACATTGCTTTCTTGCTCAGGGTTAGGTACTACGCCATCAATCGCCACCACTTGCCCAGGGTTAGTACCCCAAGTTAACTGCGGTGCAATATCGTTAGCGTAAAGCACCACTTCGGCATCAAATACCGCATCAGCATCTGTCTTCAATTGCGACCAGGCTGCAACGGCTTGCTCCCACATGGCGTCTTTAGGTGCAAACTCACGCCCTTTAAGGTAATCAAAAGTGGTTTCATCAGGTGCTACCATACCAGCTTTCGCGCCCATTTCGATGGCCATATTACACAAGGTCATCCGTCCTTCCATGGTTAATGCTTCAATAGCTTCACCACAAAACTCAACCACATAACCTGTACCACCATCCATACCTAAGGTGCCGATAATCGCTAATACGATGTCTTTCGCTGTTACACCATCGGTCACTTTACCGCGAACTTCAATCTTCATGGTTTTGGCTTTTAACTGACGTAAAGTCTGTGTTGCAAGCACGTGCTCAACTTCTGAGGTGCCAATACCAAATGCCAATGCACCAAATGCACCGTGAGTCGCAGTGTGTGAATCGCCACAAACAATCACAGTACCTGGCAGAGTAATCCCTAACTCGGGACCCATTACATGGACAATACCTTGATTTGGGTGATGAATATCATACAAGCGCACACCAAACTCTTTACAATTTTGCGCTAGAGTGTCAACTTGAGTGCGTGCCATAGGGCTAAGCGCATCAAGACTGGCACTGCGGGTCGAGGTGTTGTGATCCATTGTCGCAAAGGTTTTTTGTGGCGCACGTAGCTTACGTCCAGCCACTTTTAAACCACTAAAGGCTTGTGGAGATGTCACTTCATGGACTAAATGGCGATCAACATACACTATTGGCGCTTCACCTTCTGGGCTAGCAACAATATGAGCATCCCACACTTTTTCATATAAGGTTTTACCGGTCACTTGGGCCATTACACACCATCCTTAATTGCCTGAGTGATAAAGTCACCCATTTGAGCTGTCGACTTTGCTTCGCTGCGCTTATCGGCAGAAAGTAGTTCCCCAGTTAAATAACCACTTGCTAGTGCTTTTGTTACTGCACGTTCAATAGCGTTTGCGGCATCTTCTTGCTTTAAGCTATGACGCAACATCAATGCGGCAGATAAAATCTGCGCCACTGGATTCGCAATACCTTGACCAGCAATATCAGGCGCGCTGCCCCCCGCTGGTTCAAACAAACCAAAGCCGCTACTGTTCATGCTGGCTGATGACAGTAGCCCCATAGATCCGGTTAACATGGCAATTTCATCAGATAAAATATCACCAAATAAATTAGAACATAACATCACATCAAACTCATCTGGACGACGTAATAACTGCATAGTCGCGTTATCAATATAGATGTGCTCTAAGGTAACGTCAGGAAAATCTTTAGCCACTTCCTCTACTACTTGGCGCCATAATACTGAGCAAGCCAGCACATTGGCTTTATCAACAGAAGTGACCTTGTTTTTACGTCCACGGGCGGCTTCAAAAGCAATACGGGCAATTCGGCTAATTTCACGACGGCTATAACGCATAGTGTCGAAGGCTTCCTCATCTTCCCCCTCTCCTTGGCGTCCTTTGGGTTTACCAAAATAAATGCCACCGGTTAACTCACGCACACACAAAACATCAAAACCACGGGCGGAAATATCACTACGCAAAGGTGACATGTGCTCTAAGCCGTCATGTAATTTTGCTGGGCGTAAATTACAAAATAGCTCAAAGTGACCACGTAACGGTAATAATGCGCCGCGTTCAGGTTGATCATTTGGCGGCAAGTGCTCCCACTTAGGGCCACCCACACTGCCAAATAAAATCGCATCCGCGGCTTCGCAGCCTTTTAAAGTAGCGTCAGGTAAAGGACAACCATGGTTATCAATGGCAATGCCGCCAACATCATATTCGGTATAGTTAATGTCTAATCCAAAACGCGCTTCTACTGCACTAAGCACTTTACGCGCTTCAGCCATCACTTCAGGACCAATACCATCACCCGACAAAACTGCTATTTGATAACTCATACGCTACCTAACTCCCTTTCTTTATGGATCTGTTGTTTAAAATCAGCAACCTTATCTGCGCGGTATACTAAGTTCATCACATGGACTAACGCTTTAGCTGACGCTTCAACCACGTCGGTGGCTAAACCAACACCGTGGAACATCTGCTCGCTATATTTGGCAGTAATATCGACTTGCCCAAGCGCATTTTGACCTTCGCCTTTGGCACTTAATTTATAGTTAGTAATATTGATCTGACGACCAGTGGCACGTGCAATGGCATTATAAGCCGCATCGACTGGTCCGTTTCCTGTCGATGCTTCAGTAATATCTTGACCATCTACCGCAATACGCACTGTCGCGGTGGCAACCCCTTCAGTCGAATCTGAATGCACCATCATATGCTGTAGCTGATACTTATCATCGTCTTGTGCTTGCGACTCCATAAATACCAATGCTTCCAGATCGTAATCAAATACCTGACCTTTTTTATCCGCCAAGGTTAAAAACTGCTCGTACAGGCTATCCATATCATAATCACTTGGCTGATAACCCATTTCTTCCATACGATGTTTAATCACATGGCGGCCAGAGCGTGAGGTCATGTTCATATTGTTACGATTCAAGCCAATGCTTTCTGGAGTCATAATTTCGTAAGTATTTTTAGCTTTTAACATGCCATCTTGATGAATACCCGATGAGTGAGAAAATGCATTGGTTCCCACAATAGCTTTATTAGCTTGAATGGGCATATTACATAATTGACTGACGAGCGATGAGGTTCGGTGAATTTCTTTGGCGTTAATACCACACTCAACATTAAGCAAATCTTTACGGGTCGCTAAAATCATAGCTATTTCTTCTAACGAACAGTTCCCGGCGCGCTCACCAATACCATTGATAGTACATTCTACTTGGCGAGCCCCCATTTCAACTGCGGCAATAGAATTAGCAACCGATAAACCTAAATCATCATGACAATGAACCGAAATCACCGCTTGGTCGATATTCGGTACTCGATTAAATAAGGTTTGAATAATGCCACCAAACTCACTTGGCACGGTATAACCCACTGTATCGGGAATATTGATCGTACGAGCACCCGCTTTAATCGCTGCCTCTACCATTCGGCACAAATTATCGATTGGGGTTCGGCCGGCATCTTCACAGGAGAACTCAACGTCATCAGTAAAACGTCTAGCATACTTTACCGCATTAACGGCCATCTCAAGCACATCGTCAAACGAGCGCTTTAATTTGCTTTCAACATGAATGGTCGAAGTTGAAATAAAGGTATGAATTCGAAATTGATCGGCAACCGATAATGCCTGGGCGGCAGCATCAATATCCTTTTCAAGTGCACGAGACAATGCACACACTCGGCTATTTTTGATGGTCTTAGCAATGGTCTGCACCGAGTGGAAATCACCAGGAGAAGAAACCGGGAAACCCACTTCCATCACATCAACACCTAAACGTTCAAGCGCCAAGGCAATTTGCAGCTTTTCTTTAACGGTTAAACTTGCTGCTAGTGCTTGCTCACCATCACGTAGGGTAGTATCAAAAATTATGACTCTATTGGACATCGAATTTCTCCATCGACCATCATGTATATTTACCTAACTGTAAACATCACAACTAGTACATTTCAAAAGGGCTAGAAACAAAAAACCCCGCGGCTGTTAGCGCGGGGTTTGTGTATGCTTAATGAATTATTTTGCATGTAACACAAAGGACTCCGCGCAGGGTATGCGTGAGAGGAGAAGGAGTCCGAGTAAAGTTGATTGTGTGTTCATGCCGTTAATATTCACTTTTAATAACTAAATATGCTAATTGTGCGACATACAATTATGTCTATACCTAATATGTAACGCGACCAGCCTTCTGTGTCAACCCTAATTTAACTAACGTGAAAAAGATGATAGCGTACTAGTGCCTCATTACAGTTAAACAACGACGTGATCAGCCAATATTGATTTGCTTTCAATTAATGAACTTACCTCTCAAAGTACAAATAAACATCAAGCTAAGTGGCTGCATCAATTATATTTTTATGTTTCTCAAGATAAATAATCGTATACTGCACGTACCCTATATAAAATTGATATATGACGATGACGTTATCAAGAAAGAGTATCAAATATCATGGTAGTCGCATTTTTGCTTTAATCTTCGGCCTAACTCTGCATTTAGTCGCAACACCAGCCTTAGCACAACCATCGCAATCTTTATTACTCTCCGACGACATTATTAGCCAAACTCAACAGTTGAGTGTTCGTGAGCAGCTCAATGTAATCAGTAATATTAACTCTCAACGTTCTTATGAAGCAAAGGCACTCATTGAGTCACTTGAGCAACAACATAGCCAACAACCATTAGCTAATATCGACGCACTGCGCTTAACACTACTTCATTGCTTTAATTTGCTGGAATTTGGTGAGTTTAATCAGGCAATCACCTTGGCAAAACAAGGGGAGATGAAGGCCAGACAGTTTAAATACGATACCGCTCGCCCTTACTTTATGCAGTGCCAAGCCGATGCACACCAAAGCCTTGGCAATACGCTACAAGAACAACAACTCACCGAAGAAGCGCTTCGTTTAGCCCGGCGTTACTCTGAGAAGCAAGCGATTGTAAATAGCCTTTATGCCAGAAGTAGACAAAATACTAGCTTAGAAAATTACAATCAATCGATTGAGGATTTACGCTTAGCATTAGCCATTTTTGATGAAGCTCAAAACCAATTTCAGCATTGGTTCTTATTGCCAAAATCATATCTACAAGCCGAAATCTCTAATGTATTTTTCTCTATGGGGGATCTTCAAGAAGCATTACATTTTGCAAAACTAACTTACCAAGACCCATCAGCTTTCGGTAAACTCAATTTTGCATTCGCAATTAATTTAGCACGCATTAACATCGTACTAGATAATAGAGAACAAGTGCTTTATTACCTAAATATGGCTGAGTCTGAGAATGATAAAAACTCCGCACAAAGAGATTTGGCAATTGGAAACGCTATACTCGCTGGTATCCATCTGTACGTAGGTGATTTCGACATCGCAGAGAAACTTGCGTTATCAAGTATTACGAGCATGACTAAATACCAAGAGCCTCTTTACGTTATGCGCATCAAGCGCACCTTAGCCAAAGTGTATTTTGCACAACATAAAGATATTCAAGCATTGTCGCTACTCAATGAAATTATTGAACAAGCAACTGAACTTAAGCAATTTTCTGATTTAGAAGAATTTAACCAAATTATCAGTCAATACTACGCTGAACAAAAGCAGTTCGAATCCGCTTACCAGTTTCAAGTGCAGCGTTTTGATGCCGCTAAACAAGCTGCAGCTAAGTTAAACAATGCTCATTTTATGCAGTATAAAGCCAGAATCACCGCGCAAAGTGAAGCCAGCACAATACCAGAAAAACCGCTCAATAATATCAACCAAAATTTAACCATTGCAGTGCTAATTATTTTATTCTTATCCGTTGGGCTAGTGCTGTTTTTAGTCAGAAAACCAAAGCATCTTAATATTGAGGAGCAAGAAGAAAGCCAACAACAATGTATCGATAATATGTTAAATAGTGCCAAGCAAGGGCACTATCAACTGACGTTATTACTGCTCAATATCAATCATATAAATACCATGGACTTGGCATTTATCATCCCACGCCTCAAACATACTCTCAGAGAGCAAGATAAATTGTTTCGTCATAACACTGATGAAATCATCATCATACTGCCACACACATCCCCCATTGGGGCTGCAAGAGTGGCAACCCAAATTGAACAAGTCCTCAGCGAATGGAAAACGGCGCTCAAAGTCAATATCGGCATAGCGGGTTTACAACAACTCGATACTTTTGACGTACTAGTAAAAAAAGCGGTAATTAATCAACTGAATAAAATAAAATCCCAGGAAACGTCTTATTCTCATGACGAAAATTAACCGCTTAACCTTGGGTCAAATATTCAGTGATTTCATCTAAAAACTCGCCGCCAAAGCGATCAAGCTTTATTTGACCAATGCCGTTTACCGCCAACATTTCTCCTGGACTGGTTGGCAGCATGGCACACATTTCAGCCAGTGTGGCGTCGTTAAAGACTAGGTATGGAGGAATGTCATTTTTCTCAGCCAGTTCTCGGCGCAATAATTTTAACCGAGCAAATAATTTACGATCATATTGCTGTGGAGCGCGGGAATTAGGCTTACGCTTAACATCAAGTAATTGAATCCTTGGTTCCGCTAACATGAGCGATAGCTCAGCTTTTAACACTGGTCTGGCGGCAGGATTGAGCTTAATAGCAGAGCCGCGGGTAATATCCTGACTCATCAAACCCAAATGGATTAACTGACGAATAACACTGAGCCAAAACTCAGTTGATTTATCTTTACCAATACCCCACGTCGATAATTTATCATGGCCTCTATCGACAATATTAGCCGCTTTAGAACCACGTAATACTTCAATAACATGGTGAATGCCAAAGCGTTGCTGCAAACGGTAAATACAAGACAGCACTTTTTGCGCATCTTCAGTGCCATCGTATCGTTTCGGCGGTGCCAGACAAATGTCACAGTTACCACAAGGCTCAGAGGCGACTTCATCAAAGTAATTTAGTAACACTTGGCGGCGACACGTTTGCGCTTCAGCAAATGCAGCCATTGTATGTAATTTATGAAATTCGACCTGCTGCTGTGGGCCTGGTTCAGATTGCTCAATTAAATGCCTGACTCGGCCTATATCTGCTGGATCAAACAGCATATAAGCTTCAGCATCTAAACCATCACGGCCAGCTCGACCTGTCTCTTGATAATAGGCTTCAATGCTTTTAGGAATATCGTAGTGCACCACAAAGCGTACGTTAGATTTATTAATCCCCATACCAAAAGCAACCGTCGCGACCACAATATCAATTTGATCTTTGAGAAATTTATCTTGAACGTTACTGCGCTCTTCTTGACTTAATCCGGCGTGATAAGCTTGAGCATTAAACCCTTGCAAGCGTAAACGTTCAGCCACTTCATCTACTCGGCGACGACTACTGCAATACACAATACCATTGGTGCCATTTTGAATGGTTAAGAACTGACGCAGCTGATTGGTTGCATTGAGTTTTTCTGCCACGGTATAACGAATATTAGGCCGATCGAAACTCGATAATAAGGTATAAGGCGTCACCCTTAAGCGCTCGCAAATGCTCAAACGCGTGGCATGATCTGCGGTTGCAGTTAAGGCCATTAAAGGTAAATAAGGAAAATATTCTTTTAACTGACCTAATGCAGCGTATTCAGGCCTAAAATCATGACCCCATTGGCTAATACAATGCGCTTCATCTACAGCAAACATGGAAATGTTCACTGATTGAAGACGCTCAATAAAATCAGGACGCAACAAACGTTCAGGCGACACATACAGTAATTTAATCTCGCCAGAATGAAGCTTACGTAATACCTCAGCACTTTGTTCACGCGGTAAAGATGAATTGAGATAGGCGGCGGATACACCACTTTGCATTAAACTGTCGACTTGGTCTTTCATCAACGAAATTAACGGCGATACCACGATAGTCACACCAGGCAATACAATAGCAGGCAATTGATAACACATACTTTTGCCGCCACCGGTAGGCATAATCACAAGCGTATCTTGGCCTTGTAAACTTTGCTCAATGACTTCTCGCTGCCCTTCACGAAAGGCACGATAACCAAAAACTTGCTGTAAGCTTGCAGCAAGTACATCTTGCTCTGTCGTCAACACATCTGAGGACGCAATATTGGTCGAAATCGGAGTATCCATTCACACAACATCATCATTAAAGGGGCTCTCATTTTAAAGCACTCAGCCGCAGAAGTCTTGGGCCAAAACACCTTTGTCTGTTTTCAAACAAGATAGATGATTGAGTCAAGGTCACTTTAGGGTTAGATTAAATACTCTATGACAGTACGTTTTTCAAACCAACGTTCACTATAATAATAATAAATCGACAAGGATTGCTCATGACCACCTCTATTCAAACTCAGGCTTTACAGCAAGTTGCTGATATTTTTGATCAACATGTCCCATTCCATAATCTACTCGGGTTAGACATTAAACATTACGACATCAATGGGGTTGAAGTCGTAATAAAAATGAAGCCCGAGCTAATTGGTAATATTCATCAAAACATTCTTCATGGTGGGGTTACTGCAACATTGCTTGATGTTGTCGGCGGGCTAACAGTATTTGCTGCTCTAGTAGCGAGTAAAGAGGATTGGACTCTTGAAGAACTGCAACAACGTTTAACCACCTTAGGTACCATAGATATGCGAGTCGACTTTTTACGTCCAGGTCGCGGTGAAGTCTTCACTGGTACTGGAGCGGTTATCCGTTCAGGTAACCGAGTATCGGTATGTCGGATGGAATTACATAATGAGCAAGGAGTTCATATCGCCTTTGGCACTGGTACTTATATGGTGGGATAAGCGCAATATATAAACCAAACAACCAGCTTATAAAAGAATTAGCTTAATCACTTGTGTCATCCAAAATGGCGACCTACAATCGCCATCTATTATTTTCCTGCCCATTATTGACTCACTATGCCTGATTTAGAATACCGTAAAGGAGTGTTACTGGCAGTTTGCGCTTACACCATTTGGGGTGTCGCACCACTGTATTTTAAACTTTTACATCATGTCCCCGCGACAGAAATATTAATGCACCGTGTAATTTGGTCATTCATTTTTATGATTATCATGATGCATTTTATTGGTGGTTTTGGCCGTCTACGCCTGATCCTCAAACAACCTAAACAACTTTTAGTACTGTTTGTCACTTCAGTGCTAATTGCAGCTAATTGGCTTATTTTTATCTGGGCGGTCAACAATGACCATATGCTTGATGCCAGTTTGGGATATTTTATCAATCCGCTTTTTAACGTATTGCTTGGTATGGTATTTTTAGGTGAACGTCTGCGTAAATTACAATGGGTTGCAGTCAGTTTAGCCAGTATTGGCGTACTGGTTCAATTAATCTCTTTTGGATCAATTCCATTGCTATCATTGGCATTGGCTGCCAGCTTCGGCTTTTATGGTTTATTACGAAAAAAAGTAAATATCGATGCTAAATCAGGATTATTGGTCGAAACAGCCATCTTATTACCTATCGCCCTCGGTTATCTATTCATCACTTTAGACAGCTCGACAACAAGCATGCTGGCCAACACTCTCGACCTCAATTTACTTTTAGTCGCTGCCGGCATTATTACCACTATCCCATTACTATGTTTTGCTGGAGCGGCGGTCAGAATTCCCTTTTCAATTTTGGGTTTCTTTCAATATATTGGCCCCAGCATCATGTTTATCTTGGCGGTGAAATTATTTAATGAACCGTTTGATATTGAGAAAGGTATTACCTTTGGCTTTATTTGGGGTGCATTGATTATCTTTATCGGCGATATGCTACTGCAACGTCAACGACGCAATACTGTAGCAAAAGCCCAAGCATAATAGGCCATTGATAGCCATTTAATGGCAAGTCACAAAATTGAGCATGCTGAACACGGCTAATGCAAAACAGATTGATTGAATGGCTTAACGTAACGAGTTAATCACATTAGCAATGTACAAAATTGAATCAAAAAAATGCCGGATTTATCCGGCATTTTTTTGAGCTGTTTATCCTATCCTCGTCACTATAAATCTAAAGCAAGGATCTTCGAGCGACGCTGATAGTTATAAAGCTGCTTTTTCTTGTTCGGCAGTTCTTCAACATCGACAATACTAAAGCCATGCTCTAAAAACCAATGAATGCTGCGAGTGGTTAACGCAAATAAACGGGAATAACCGCGCACGCGTGCCTGACCAATAATATTATTGAGTAACAAGCTACCACGGTCTGCATCACGATAATCAGGGTGCACTACAAGACAGGCAAACTCACCGGCATTATCTTCTTCAAATGGATACAGTGCCGCGCAGCCGATGACTAAATTGTCACGCTCAACAAGCATAAATTGCTCTATTTCCATTTCAAGTTGCTCACGAGAGCGACGTACCAAGATACCTTGCTCTTCTAAAGGTCGAATCAGGTTTAAAATGCCACCGATATCGCTAATGGTTGCGCGGCGTAAACGCTCAGCACTTTGAGTAACAATTTGCGTACCTATGCCTTCGCGCGAGAATAACTCTTGTAACAAGGCGCCATCTTCTAAATAACTCACTAAATGACAACGTGGTACGCCTCGGCGGCACGCTTCAACACTGGCTTTTAAGAAAGCGATAGTCCCCACTGAAGTATGATCATCCTCAGACATTGTCTTGAGCATTTCTTCGATATCATCTGGCATAAGTTCGGCAATCACTTCGCCATTTGCGCCTAAAATACCGTGGCTATCACTAAAACCAATAATCTTATCGGCCTTTAACTTAATCGCGACTTGGGTCGCCACCTCTTCAGCGGTCAGGTTAAAGCTTTCACCAGTAACAGAAGCCGCAATCGGCCCCATTAATACAATACCGTTGTTATCTAATTGGCGGCGTAACCCTTGTGCATCAATACGACGTACTTTGCCACTTAAACAAAAGTCGACACCGTCATCAACACCCAGCGGTTGCGCAATAACAAAATTACCACTGACTAAGTTAATTTGTGCATTCTGCATTGGCGTATTACCTAAGCTCATCGACAGCCTAGCGGTAATATCAAATTGAGTCGCCCCCGCAACCTGCTTGATAATCTTTAAGGTTTCATCATCAGTAATACGAATACCATTATGGTATGCAGGCTCAATTCCAGCAGCCTTTAAGCCGGCATCTATCTGTGGTCTTGCACCATAGACTAATACCACTTCAATCCCAAGCGAGTGCAACAAAGCCACATCATTCAAAATACCGCGGAATTGTGGATGCGCTAATGCTTCGCCACCCAACATGACGACAAAAGTTTTACCTCTATGCGCATTAACATAAGGAGCAGAATGACGAAATCCATCAACTAATTCAGTGGTTCTCACGGGCAAATTCACCTCGGTATAAATTTGATGTGCATTAATGGTTATGACAAAAAATGTCACACAATGATTTGTAGTGCCAAAAGGGAATGGTATTGCATTTTAATTCACTTTTAAAGCATTTTATTTCACTCAAAGTAAAACAGAGTGTCTCAAATTTATATGAAAAAATCATTACAGCCAAAAAGTTAGCTTATTTTTACTGTGAATAATACTTTACGCATATATTTATAACATTACATTAAACTTTAATAACAATCCTCAAACATCATCACATAATAATAATGACCACAGAGCTTGATTCAATACCATAAGATTAATCATGCACCATACATAGTAAACAACTACGCAGTACAGAAAAATCAGCAGCTTAGTCACCATTTGAGTTCACCTGCTTATGCAACAGTTTAGTATAGACTATTTTCAAACGGCCATAAAAAAAGCCCCAATTAAGGGGCTTTTTTAAGAATCAAAAATCAATTACTTGATTTTAGCTTCTTTGTACATAACGTGCTGACGAATGACTGGATCAAATTTCTTGATTTCCATTTTTTCAGGCATGTTACGCTTGTTCTTTTCAGTAGTGTAGAAGTGACCAGTTTTAGCAGTAGATACTAATTTGATCTTCTCACGATTACCTTTAGATTTAGCCATTTTCTATTATACCTTCTCGCCACGGGCACGAAGTTCTTTAACAATCACTTCGATACCTTTCTTGTCGATAATACGGATACCTTTAGTAGATACACGTAATTGCACGAAACGCTTTTCTTCTTCTAACCAAAAACGGTGGTTTTGTAGGTTAGGTAAAAAACGACGACGAGTCGAATTTTTTGCGTGCGAACGGTTGTTACCAACCATTGGCTTCTTGCCAGTTACTTGGCATACTCTTGACATGTCAATCTTCTCCAAAACAAATTTTTAACGCTCGAGCATTAATGTGCCTCGTATGGCCGTCGCCCGAGGCACAAAGAGGGCGCATTTTATACACGATTGACCATATAAGATCAAGCAGTGTTTATACAATCCACCCTCGCTCGGCAAAGGAGACTATCTCCTGATCACCTACAACCATATGATCTAACAAAGAAACATCTATGGTTGCCAATGCATTTTTTATTCGCTCAGTTATTCGCCGATCTGCCTGACTTGGCTCAGCAATGCCAGACGGGTGATTGTGACACACAATTACCGCTGCCGCTTTTTTCTCCAAAACAAGGCTTACAACCTCGCGAGGATAAACAGAAGCAGAATCGATGGTGCCACGAAATAATTCTACAAATTGAATGACTCTATGTTGGGTATCCAACAATAGTAAGGCGAACACTTCATAGGATCGGTCTGCCAATTGTCTCATTAAATAGTCCCGAGTTAAATCAGGATTTGTCAAAATTTGTCCTCTTTGTAGATTTTCATGCGCAATTCGCTTAGAAATTTCCGCTGCAGCCTGTAATTGAGCATATTTTACCGGTCCAACACCGGCTAATTTACATACTTGGCTTTTAGGTGCACTCAATAAACTGCGCAAACCACCAAACTGATGAATCATGTTTCGGGCTAAATCCACCGCATTTTGACCTGCCAGACCATTACGTAATATTACCGCGAGCAATTCTGCATCCGAAAGATGTCCTGCACCCTTGAGCAATAATTTTTCTCGCGGCCCTTCTCCTTGTGGCCAATCTTTAATTCCCATGAATGTCCCTTATATTCAATGTGGCATTACACTTCGCGTACTCAATCGACTCTAGTCACAAAACAATCACCCATCACAGCATCAATAAGCGGTCACTGTCATTTTCAAAAAGAGTTCGAATCAATTACACAGTATGGTCGATATTTTTGAGATTGGATCTACGTAACTTGTCACAGGTTTGTGATATTGTTAGCCGAAATTAGATTTGAGTCGGATAATGTGCATCATGCTGACAAATAAAAAAGTATTACTCGGAATTGGTGGCGGTATTGCCGCTTACAAAAGTGCAGACCTTATTCGCCGCTTGAAAGAGCGTGGCGCAGACGTACGTGTCATTATGACCCAAAGCGCCATGGAGTTTATTACCCCATTGACCATACAAGCGCTCTCTGGCAACCCAGTAGCCTCTGATTTACTCGATCCCGCAGCAGAAGCGGCTATGGGTCATATCGAACTCGCTCGTTGGGCTGACGTTGTTCTATTAGCACCTGCTACAGCTAATTTAATTGCACGTATCAATGCAGGTATGGCGAATGATTTACTAACCACCACCTGTTTAGCCACCAGTGCGCCTGTTATTGTATGCCCAGCAATGAATCAACAGATGTACCAAAACATCACCACTCAAGAAAACCTAGCCAATTTAGCCCGTAAAGGCCTCATCATCTGGCAGCCAGCATCTGGTAATCAAGCCTGTGGTGAAGTCGGCCCAGGCAGAATGCAAGAACCCACTGCGATGGCAGAACAATTAGTGCAATTTTTTGGCCCTAAATCACTCTGCGGCCATAACGTGCTTATAACTGCGGGCCCCACACGTGAAGCCATAGATCCAGTGCGATATATCTCGAATCACAGCTCAGGGAAAATGGGTTATTCATTAGCGCAAGCAGCGGCTGAAATGGGCGCCAAGGTGACATTAGTCTCTGGTCCAGTCAATTTAGCCACGCCTCCAGG
Source organism: Shewanella vesiculosa (assembly GCF_009994065.1). NCBI lineage: Bacteria > Pseudomonadati > Pseudomonadota > Gammaproteobacteria > Alteromonadales > Shewanellaceae > Shewanella > Shewanella vesiculosa. Next base: position 215,041 of record NZ_JAACSD010000011.1, on the reverse strand, counting down.
TGTCACGCGTATTGATGTTGATTCAGCGCAGCAGATGCTCGAAGCTGTAATAGGCCAAGTTGAACAACATGATATTTTTATCGGCTGTGCCGCAGTGGCTGATTATCGAATTGCAGCTGTCGCGGATCAAAAAATCAAAAAATCGGCTGAACAAATGCAACTTGCGCTGGTACGAAATCCTGATATCTTAGCCGCGGTAGCTCAGCACGCTATCCGACCTTTTACGGTCGGTTTTGCTGCAGAAACAAACGATGTCGAACAATACGCTCGCGGTAAACTACAGCGCAAAAAGCTTGATATGATTGCCGCCAACGATGTTTCTATTCAAGGCTTAGGCTTTAATGCCGATAGCAATGCACTACAGGTATTCTGGCAAGATGGCAGCCAACAACTGCCGGCAACAGATAAACTGACTCTAGCGCGCCAATTACTTACATTGATAAAACAACAACTAAAAAAATCATGAAAACACCCATTGAACTAAAAATTATCGACTCGCGTATTGGCAGTGAATTTCCATTACCCGCCTACGCAACTTCAGGTAGTGCAGGCATGGACTTACGCGCCATGACCGACGCGACTATGGTGATTGAACCTGGTCAAACGGTATTAATTCCAACCGGTATCGCTATTCATGTTGCTGACCCCAGCCTTGCGGCGGTAATTTTGCCGCGCTCAGGCATGGGCCACAAGCATGGTATCGTTTTAGGCAATTTAGTCGGGTTAATAGACTCCGATTATCAAGGGCAATTAATGGTGTCATGTTGGAACCGAAGTGATAAACCATTCACACTCGAAATAGGCGACCGTTTAGCCCAATTGATGTTTGTACCCGTTGTACAGGCAGCATTTACCCTAGTGGATGAGTTTAATAGCTCAGATCGTGGAGAAGGCGGATTTGGTCACTCAGGCACCAAATAACCTTTTCAAGTAGTCACTGAGCCAAGGAACAGATAATGGCTGAAAGCCCTAAAATAAATCGCCGTGAGCATATTTTACAATGCTTAGCACAAATGCTCGAAACCAGCCCTGGTCAACGTATAACTACAGCCAAACTGGCCGCAGAAGTGGGTGTATCTGAAGCCGCACTTTATCGACACTTTCCTAGCAAAGCACGGATGTTCGAAGGCTTAATTGAGTTTATTGAAGATGCTATATTATCGCGTTTAAACATCATCATGGACGAAGAAAAAGATACTATGGTTCGCTGCCAATTAGTGCTGCACTTATTATTGGTATTTTCTGAACGTAACCCAGGGATCTCGCGAGTATTAAATGGCGATGCGTTGTTGGGTGAAAACGAACGTTTACGCAGTCGTATCGATGTGCTTTTTGCAAAAATAGAAACCCAAATCAAACAAATTCTACGAGAAAAAACCTTACGTGAAGGCGTAGGCTTTAATATCGATGAAGCCATTCTGGCTAACTTGTTACTCGCCTTTGCCGAAGGCAGAATTTCACAATTTGTCCGCAGTGAATTTAAACAAAAGCCAACCCAACACTTTGATGAACAGTGGACCTTTATTCAGCAACAGTTGTTGAGAAGTTAACCGTCTTTAGGGCTGTATGCTGTTAACATGTAGCCCTAGATGTTAAATCATTTAAAACCTATATCCACCTAATTCTGCTGAATAATTAGTCGACAACTCTTGCCCCAAAAACTCAGATAAAATACAATGCCGTTACATTTTTAACATTAATTACACGGACTGTATTTATGCTGCGCATTTTATACCTCACATGTTGTTTGCTCGTTCTATTTACCACCCACACTTTTGCTGCTCCACAAATTAAAGACTTTAGTGCTGATTCAGAGTTTTCTGGCGTTAAAATTTCACCCGATGGTAAGCACCTTGGTGTGATCCTAATCGAAGATGAAAAACGCACTTTGCTCATCCTTAACCTTGAATCGATGAAGCCAACGTATGCGGTTAAATTCAGTGGCGATGAAGAAGTGGGCAGTTATTATTGGGTCAATGAAGAAAGGGTTGTGTTACAAAAACTCTATAAACATGCTCAACGTGAAGTGTCCGATTACTACGGTGAGCTATTGGCAGTCAATTTTGACGGCAGCAAATCAAAATACCTATTTGGTTACAACAGTGATACATCAGCAAGTACAAAAATAAAAAGTAATGGTGGTATTCAAGCGACTGCATTCGTATTAGATACTTTAAAGGATGATAAAGACGATATCCTTGTAATGGCTTACCCTTGGAATAAGCAGAATTATACATATACAGAAGTTTATCGCGTCGATGTTTACTCAGGTAAACGAAAACGCCTTACCACATCACCGGTCGCAAATGCAGGTTTCTTAGTTGATAACAATGAAAACGTGCGCTTTAGTTTTGCCAGAGACAAGAAAAACAATGATCAACTCTTCTACTATGAAAATGATGAATGGGTTGATGCTGAGAGAATTAAAGGCGGACTAACCGATTTCTACCCTCTTTCGTTCACCGAAGACAACAAATCGATTTATGCTATTGCTCATGGTGAAGGCGCGACTAGCGCTATCTATGAAGTCGAACTCGCTACAGCTAAACATAAAAAAATCATCCAACATGATGTTGTCGATCCATTTATGACATGGGTAAGTGACCAAACAAACACCCTTTACGCGGTAGAGTTTGAAAACGGATATCCTGAGTATCAATTTGTCGACACTGAGAGTGCCAAAGCCAAAGCATTGCAACAGCTAATGGCTGCAATTCCTGATCACCGTATTCGTATCGTAAGTGAAACTGTTGACGGTAATACCCTTATTGTTATGGCAATGAATGACAGAAACTCTGGTGACTATTATTTATTTGACCGTAAAAAACTCAAACTTAAATTCTTGTTCGCTGAAAATGCTGCCCTAGACCCTAGCGACATGTCTGAAGTACGTCCCATCAGCTTTACTAACCGTGATGGTGTGACGATTCATGGTTATTTAACCCTACCTCGTGGCATAAAAGAACATAAAAACATGCCTCTAGTGGTTAACCCTCATGGCGGCCCACATGGCCCGCGCGACTTGTGGGTATTCAACTCTGAAAACCAGCTATTAGCACAAAATGGCATTGCCGTATTACAGGTTAACTTCCGCGGTTCGGGTGGGTACGGTAAAGCATTTGAAGAATCAGGCTACTTGGCTTGGGGAAGCAAAATTCAATACGATATTATCGATGCGACCCAATATGTTATCGATCAGGGTTATGCCGACAAAGATAGAGTGTGTATTTCTGGCGGCAGTTTTGGTGGATACTCAGCGCTAATGAGCCCAATGCTAGCGCCAGATATGTTCAAATGCGCAGTAGGCGTTGCCGGTGTTTATGATTTAGAACAAATGTATAAAACCGGTGATGTTCCTGAATCTTATGGGGGAGAAGCATACTTGGAAGAAGTGTTAGGTACTGATATCCAACGCCTTCGTGAAATGTCGCCAACTCACAATGTTAATAAACTGAAAGCAAAAGTGTTATTAATTCATGGTGAAGAAGATGAGCGCGCGCCTATTGAGCAATTTGAAGCAATGGAAAAAGCGTTAAATCAAGCCAACTACCCATTCCAAAAAGAGATATGGAAAAAGGAAGGCCATGGTTTTTTTAACGCCGAAAACCGAGCAAAATATTACGAAATCACACTCAAATTCATCAAAGAAAACCTAAACGTAAAGTAGTTATCGCTTAAACGTTTAACCACAAAAGGCCGATACCTGACTAAAAGGGTCGGCTTTTTTGTTACCCGTAGTATTAATTTAGCGCAAATCGCGTTATTCTCCTCGTCCCTTAACGGGCACCCAAATGGGTATTAACATACACTCATATAAACAGTGATATTGAGTAGTTGGAGGATATATGGCACTCAGTGAAGCCGCAATAAAAGTACAAGCAGCACTAAAAGACCGTGGGCTAGAAACCCCGATGTTGCCAAAAACTTCCACGCCTGAACAACGTAAAGTCAAAATTGAACACCATATGCGTGAAATTTTGACCTTAATGTCACTCGACTTAACCGACGACAGCTTGGCTGATACTCCACGCCGCATTGCTAAAATGTATGTCGACGAAATTTTCTCAGGGCTTGATTACGAAAACTTCCCTAAGATCACGGTTATCGAAAACAAAATGGGTGTTGATGAAATGGTCCGCGTACAAGACATCAGTCTTACCAGCACCTGCGAACATCACCTAGTGACCATTGATGGCTTTGCCACTGTGGCCTATTTGCCCCGTAGCAAAATTATTGGCTTGTCTAAAATCAATCGTATCGTGCGATTTTTTGCCCAGCGCCCACAAGTGCAAGAGCGCCTAACCCAACAAGTGTTAGTGGCGCTGCAAACATTACTTGAAACCAAAGACGTAGCAGTAAAAATGGATGCGGTACATTACTGCGTAAAATCTCGCGGCGTAATGGACTCAACCAGCTCGACCACGACCACTGCATTGGGTGGTATTTTTAAATCAAACCCTGCAACCCGCGCCGAGTTTTTACACCAAGTAAAATAATGTATGTAAACAAAACGCCAATAAAAACGCAGCCACCTAATTTAATAATCTAGGGGCTGCGTTTTTGTATTCATGGTTAAAAAGACTAAATCCCGTATTGCTCACGATAAGCGCTAACTGAAGCAAGTTCTGCTTCCATACCCGGCTTTTCAGACAAGTAACTGATTAAATCAGCAAGCGTAATTATCGACACAATCTGGCAGCCAAAATCGCGTTCAACTTCTTGAATCGCCGACAACTCGCCTTTGCCTTTCTCTTGGCGATCAAGTGCAATCAACACGCCCGCAAGTTGGGCATTGTGGGCATTAATAATCTCCATCGATTCACGAATAGCCGTACCAGCAGTGATCACATCGTCCACCAACATCACTTTGCCTTTTAACTCGCTGCCCACCAAACTGCCACCTTCGCCGTGGGTTTTGGCTTCTTTACGGTTAAAGCAATAAGGAATATCCACATCGTGATGATCACACAAGGCAACCGCTGTGGTTGTCGCAATCGGAATACCTTTATACGCTGGGCCAAATAACAAATCGAATTCAATACCCGAGTCCATTAACGCCGCAGCATAAAAGCGGCCTAAACGCGCTAAGTCTTTACCCGTATTGAATAATCCAGCATTAAAAAAGTACGGGCTCGTACGGCCAGATTTAAGGGTAAACTCACCGAAACGTAATACTTGGCGAGCTAAAGCAAACTCAATAAATTCGCGTTGATAGGCTTTCACGGTTATTCCTCTTTTATCAAATTTTAGACTAAAAAAAAGGACCGTAATCGGTCCTCATTTTTCAACAGCATATTAACTTAACGCAGCTTTTTGCACATCGACAATTTCGCGAATACTGTTTTTAGCTAACACTAACAACTCAAGTAACTCTTCATGGCTAAATGGCTCGCCTTCTGCAGTACCTTGAATTTCAATAATTTTACCCGTTTCAGTCATCACAACGTTCATGTCAGTTTCTGCAGCGCTGTCTTCAATGTATTCTAAATCACTGATCGCTTCGCCTTTATAAATGCCCACACTAACAGCAGCAATTAAAAACTTAAGTGGGTTAGCTTTAATAATGCCTTTACCACGAGCCCAATTAAGTGCATCAACTAATGCGACACAAGCACCAGTAATAGCCGCAGTACGCGTACCACCATCAGCTTGAATAACGTCACAATCGATAACGATGGTGTTTTCACCTAACAACTTCATGTCTACAGCGGCACGTAATGCACGGCCAATTAAACGTTGAATTTCTTGGGTACGGCCAGACTGCTTACCACGAGCCGCTTCACGGTCCATACGGCTATGAGTTGAACGCGGTAACATACCATATTCAGCAGTTACCCAACCTTGGCCTTGGCCTTTAAGAAAACGCGGAACGCCTTCAGTGAAACTGGCAGTACATAATACTTTTGTGTCGCCAAACTCAACTAAAACAGAGCCTTCAGCATGTGCAGTAAAAGAACGCGTAATAGTGATCGGGCGAGTTTGAGCTGGTGTACGGTTACTTGGGCGCATGAAAAGTCCTGTAGTCGAATTCATATCAGATTTGAGCCCATATTATAGAGCTTCACGCCGTTAGATGCCATGCTAAGCAGCGATAAGCCACAAATCTATCGACTAATCCTTTAATCCGGTTGGCTAAAACGGCTATAATCACTCCACATTCGCGTAATAACATAACAGGACACTCCATGATCCAAAGCATGACAGCCTACGCTCGTATCGAGCACAAAGCACAATGGGGCACCGCCTCATGGGAAATCCGCTCAGTCAACCAGCGCTACCTAGAAACCTACCTGCGCCTACCTGAGCAGTTTCGCAGCTTTGAACCTGTCTTACGTGACCGCTTACGTAAACGCCTGAATCGTGGCAAAATCGAAGTTAATTTACGTTATGAACTTGCCGACAACAGCAGTAATGAATTACAGCTAAACCAAGCGCTAGCAAAGCAGTTGTTAAGTGCTGCAAATTGGTTAAAACAAGAAGCAGGACAAGGCGAACTCAGCTTAACTGATGTGCTGCGTTGGCCTGGCGTGCTGTCCGCTGCAGAACAAGATATGGATAGCATCGGTGCCGATTTAATGATCGCGTTTGACAGTGCTATCGATCAGTTTATCGAAGCGCGCGGCCGTGAAGGTGAAGCCATTAAAGACATGCTACTTACCCGTTTAGACGGTGTAATGGAGCAAGTAAAGGTTGTGCGTGACCACATGCCAACCGTCATGCAGTATCAACGCGACAAACTGACTAACCGCTTAGCCGATATCGCAGGCGAATTAGATCCTGCCCGTATCGAACAAGAAATGGTGTTATTGGCGCAAAAGCAAGATGTCGCCGAAGAAATGGACCGCCTTGAAGCTCATGTAGCAGAAGCTCGCCGCATTCTTAAAAAAGGTGGCAGCGAAGGTCGCCGTCTAGATTTTATGATGCAAGAGTTTAACCGCGAATCAAACACCCTGGCGTCTAAATCAATCAGTGCAGAAATCACTTCTGCCGCTGTAGAATTAAAAGTATTGATTGAGCAAATGCGCGAGCAGATCCAGAACGTAGAATAAATTTTTAGCCTGTTTTAACAGGCTAAAAATGACCAATAAAACCCAGCATTTGCTGGGTTTTATGTTTTTGCAGGAGTTTGATGGTTTACTATTGTTACGTCAAAATTGGTGACTAAATTAAACTAGGATCTGCACTACAAATAAATCTGGGAAGCATTTTCCCCTACTTGTCCTTCCGTTGGCGCTACAACCAAAAAGTTTGATCGCAACGCACTCTAGATGACACTTTACCTTCACCTCATTTTTCTACGTGTTGATGACCAACACTTAAGCTACAGCCGATTAAAATTAATCACTTAAAGGTTATTGTTTTTAGATAATAGCGTTGAAAAACGCGCAGCCTCATTAATAGGAGCTCTGTTTATTAAAATTAGGTTTAAAAAACAACAGATACAATAGCTTACTTAATCCCCAATAGGCAAAAACACTAGCTAAAATTGCGATAAATGAAAACTGCGCAGGCAGCCATTGAGTAGCATGATCTTGATGAGAAAAAGAGAGTGATAGCAACCCACCATTATTATCCAGCCAAATGCCAACTTCAGGGTTGAATATATGCATTATTCCCATAATAAAAAAGATAAACGAAATAAAATATCCAAAGCCAAAAATAGCAGTTAAAGACAAGTGTAATAGGCTTTTTTGAGTAATTTGTAATAAACTTTTTAATATCGCTTTGGGGTGCCCTTTAGCGACACTTTGCGCATGCAAAATATCTGAAATTAATGGTGTCAGGTATAAATCAGGCTCACCTAAACGGTCAATAGCATTAATAATTCTTTTTTCTTCACTTTCAGCGCCATCATTTAAAGCTGACTCATATAGATGGCTTAAAATTTCCATCTTAATATCATCTTTTTCACTTACCGATAAAGGCGCTAACTTGTGATTAAGTTCGCGCTCAAAGTTACTCCATAATTTTTTAGATGTTTCACTTTTAATAGGAAATTGATGTGTCATGATTGCATCACCATTTTTAGCACTGAGCTATGCGTATTAGTCCAAATTACTTTCATTTTATCTAAAGTCTCAATACCAGCGTCGGTAATTTGGTAATACTTACGTGGTGTACCAACCTCGGCTGTTTTCCATTCTGTTTGAACTAATCCATCACGCTTTAAACGGTTAAGTAACGGATAAAGCGTTCCTTCGGCGACTTCTATTGAAGTAAGATTTTTAATCTCCGACGCTATTTCGTAACCATAACTCATGTTTTGTTTTAACTTTAATAAGATAATAAATTCTAGTAAACCTTTACGAAATTGAGGCAACCATCGGTCAATGATCTGATCAGAAAGCATGGCACAGTTATCTTTAATAATGTAATCATGCCTACATAGTAAAACGATATACATACCATTGCAATTTCTGTTCGGTATTACTTTAAAAATGTTGTTATTAGTCGAAGATAACCTAGGTCACTTGATAAACATATCATCTAAACCCCATGATTACTATGCCAAATAAATTTAACTACGTACATTGTATTGCTATGTATATTTTATTGAACTAGAATACCTAGCAATGCAATGTACATAGTATGGATTTTAGGTGATCAAATGAATATTAAAAATATAGCCATTATAATTCTAACCTTGGGTTTAATAAGCCATGTCCAAGCTAATGAATATGACGTAACCGAAGTTTCAAAATTAATGGCTTCATATGAGCAACTTGGTCGTTTTAATGGTGCAATAACGATTAAAAAAGACGATAAAATTATTTATAGCCGGGGTTATGGATCCGCGAATGTAAAAACTGAAGTTAACAATGATAGTGATAAAGTATTTGCAATAGGTTCAATTTCAAAGCAATTTACCGCTAGCGCCATATTATTATTAGCCCAACAAGGTAAATTATCATTAGCAGACCCCATAGCGACATACCTACCCTATTATCAAAATGAAGTGGGTCAAAAAGCGACTATTTACCAACTGTTAACTCATACTGCCGGTATTCCAGATCCTATGGATACGGGTAAAGGTATTGACGGTGATAATGATCCACTCATGCACGAGAAAACCTTACCTGTAACAAAGAAATCATTAATTGATAGCTTTAAAGATCTGCCTAACTCATTTGAACCAGGCAGCCGTTATGAATACACCAATACCGGCTATATTTTATTAGCTGACATTATTGAGCGAACATCAGGAAAAACATACGCTGATTACCTAAAAACCTACCTTTTCCAACCTGCTGGCATGAAAAATACTAGTGCATTCAGACCTGACAATAGCCCGCTGTTAGTCGAGAGCTATAGCGGCATAGGTTCCGACAAAGTACACACCACTAAAATAGACAACAGTTGGTTAGTCGGTGCAGCAAGCCTTTATTCATCCACAGGAGATTTGTTCAAATGGGTAGATGCAATGAATGCCCATAAAATATTCAAAGACAAGAAGTTTGATTATTTACTCTCTAACCCTGTGGATTTGAGAAGAAATAATGAGTTTTATGGTTATGGCATGGAAATGACAACATTATGGGGTCAAAAAGCCTATCGCCATGATGGTGCAACTGCAGGCACAGTAGCAGATTTTATTTACCTTCCAGAGCAAAATATAACCATTATTATATATATGAATCATGTACATAATGTTAGTAATATTGACCTCTCAATTGATATGAGAAAAAAAATTATTCAACAAGTTTCAGGCATTTTGTTAGCACATAAAACGCCCGATATAGTGTCTTTAGTAAGCAATAACACCATAGATTTACAGCAATATGTAGGCCGTTATGCGTTTGATGATGACCATCAAATAGCGATAACACTCAAAGATAATACTTTGAAAATTAACACCATTGGTTTAAAAAATTGGACATTATATAACTTAGCGCAAGTGACTCATCTACCACCGGATCAACTCACTGACACAGCCACAAAATTATTTAACCTGCTTAATACCAATGAGTTAACTAAATTAGCTGAAATTTTTGATGAACAAATGGCCTCTGCACCGCTCGATGTTTTTCAAGGGTTTTGGCAGCAATTAGAAGCAGAACTTGGCGCTTTAGAAAATCACTATAGCTTTTCAAAAAGTAATGATAATGACGAGATCCAGCAGCGACTAATTTTTGAAAAAGGCATTGTAGATATGTCGGTCTTTTTCGATAAAGATGGAAAAATTAAAGGCATTCAAAACTCCTCACCAATCCCCAAAGAAGAGAATGGTTTTACATCTAAACTGCTCAGCATAGAGGGTGATAAGTTACTCATTGACGGATATGTTATAAAGCAGCATCAAGATTTAATTCTTAAATTTGCCCGTAATAATAAAAATCAAATCACTGGCTTTAGCTACAACCAAATGGTCGAACATCAAGCAATTAAACAATAGTAACTTCCCCCCGTGACTTCACTGTGATCACGGGGGGCTTCTCGACATATTTGACTTACCGCCTTTTACTGCACCTTCCAAAGCCTTATCAGATAATGATCTTTTGACATCAGAGGCTGGCTGCTGATGTCCCACTAGCAGTAATGCTCCAATACAGTGCGCCTCAATGGATTTTTAAAGTAATAATCATCCATGCTAACGCTGGCCACTCAAATGAATCGAAATGGTCTGGCTTTTACTCTACTAATTAATAATACCTACCCATAATGATAACAAATAGTTAAATAAATGATGCGTAAATGTTAAATAGGGCCATACTCACGTACGAATGCCAATGCACATTGCTAAGTTAAAGGAAAAGTATGTCTACTAAATTTACGCTCTCATTTGTTGCCCTTATTTGTGGATTGTTGCTTGTGGGCTGTAAAGATACAGCACAAGACCCTGTTGCCATTGAAAGTATAAAATTAACCACAGATTTACGAAGTATAATTGAGGTGCAATCCTTAACGGGTGAACCTGCAGTAGGACGCGATTTGCCACAAGTCGACTCTCCAATTGTGACACTTGGAATGCAATTATTTTTCAGCCAAGCATTGAGTGGTGAAATGGATGTCGCATGCGTGAGTTGCCATCACCCGGTATTAGGCGGCGGAGATGAACTGGCATTATCAATAGGTGTTGAATCTGTCGAACCATTGCTATTAGGATCTGGCCGTGAACACAGTTCTGCTGGAACCGCATTTGATGGTGGACCAACTGTGCCACGCAATGCACCAACAACTTTTAATATTGGTTTATATGACAAGGCAATATTTCACGATGGCCGTATCGAAAGTATTGAAGGTAATATTGGTACTAATGGCACTGGCACCCAAATTTTAACTCCAGATTCACCGAATAGTAGCACGCCAGACCTTAAAGCAATTAATTTAGCAGCTAGTCAAGCTAGCTTCCCTGTGACGTCCAATGAAGAGATGAAAGGACACAAAAAAGGTGCGCTAAATAACGAGGGGATCCGTGATTATTTAGTAACACGACTTCGCGGAGATAACGATGATCTGCCTACCAATGAATGGTTAACGGCATTTAGAGTTGGTTTACAAGATGAAAATGGCACCGCTGAAGAACTCATTACTCAAGCAAATATATTCAATGCTATTGGTGAATATGAGCGTTCTCAAGTATTTGTCGATAGCCCTTGGAATTCGTTTGTAAAAGGTGAAGATGACGCTATAAGCTTAGATGCTAAGAAAGGGGCGAAGTTATTTTTTGCCACTTCAGCAGATGGGGGTGCCAATTGTGCCAGTTGCCACAGCGGCGATTTCTTTACCGATGAGAATTACCACAACATAGCAATACCACAAATTGGTCGAGGCAAAGGCGATGGTGTCACTGGCACTAATGATTTAGGTCGTTTTAGGGTCACCAAACAAGAGGCTGATAAGTTTGCATTTAGAACTCCCGCATTATTAAATGTCGCAGTTACATCACCTTACGGCCACAGTGGAGCTTATCAATCGTTGGAAGCTGTGGTTCGTCATCACCTTAACGTAGAATCAGCAGTAACTAACTACGCCTTATCTGATAATGTGAGTCAAATGGGCATACAAAGTAATGATCTGATGCCAAATACCCTAGAGGCATTAGATAAATTAGCCAGCGACAGAAACGCAGGCATACCAGGCCAGATTGAAAATCTCGATTTAACCAACGAACAAGTCACACAGTTGGTAACGTTTTTAAATACCCTTACAGATAACTGTGTATCAGGCGCAATTGATGTGACTTGCTTAAGTCAATGGGTGCCAAATGACAACACACCTGATCCTGATGGATTGCGGCTAGTAGCTAAATTTCAAGATTAACCAATTAGATTATCGAGTTAAAAATGGTGTCTATACATCAGCCAAACATAACATTGTGATCTTAGTTATTCGCCTCAAAAAATGAGGCGAATAACTTTTTTGCATGCTTTCAAGAATAATCCCAAAACAACTTCATAGCTTAATTCATTAGTCATTTATCCATACAACAATGATATTTAACGCAATCGTTCAATTCTGACCAATGTTAACTCAACTATTATTCACTGGGCATTTTATGGCGCGACCGTTTTAATAGCCGTGTGAATATAAAAGCCGACCGTAAAAACCAGTGTTGGTGACTGCAAAACCTGCACGGCCAATTCCACTTTCCCTCCCCAACAGAAGTGCCACAACACAATATATGCGCTTGTATAGAATGTTGTTCACGTTTTAAACATTTATCTTCACATCCCATTCAATAGCTTGAGTTAAATCACGAACCTCAAAGAGAGAGTGAGATAACTTCAAAAGGCTAAAAATAATAACGACCTACATGGAGAGAGAACACGATGTTTTATGTACACATGCTGCTGTTATTAGCGGTGATATTTGTTGGTATTCGCCACGGCGGAATCGCCTTTGGTTTATTGGGCGGGTTAGGTGTTTCGGTACTCGCTTTTGTATTTGGCATTGCCCCAGGCTCACCGCCAGTCAGCGTCATGTTAATAATTCTGGCCGTAGTCGCAGCCTCTGCAACATTAGAGGCCACTGGCGGTTTAAAGCTGTTGGTCAAATTTGCTGAAAAGCTGTTACGCAAACACCCTGAACACATCGTTTTTTTAGGCCCACTGTGTACCTATTCGTTAACCGTACTGGTCGGCACTGGCCACTCAGTTTATCCCCTGCTTCCTGTTATTTATGATGTCTCATACAAGAAAGGTATCCGCCCTGAACGCCCATTAGCCATGGCAACTGTGGCATCACAAATGGGCATTACCGCCAGCCCTATTGCTGCCGCCGCTGCCGTAGTGCTTGCCACCGCCGTTGATAACAATCTTGATATTAACTTACTTGATGTACTCATGGTGACCATTCCCGCCACACTAACAGGCTTGCTAGTGGCGTGTACCTGGAGCTTAAAGCGCGGTAAAGATTTAGATAAAGATGAAGAGTTTCAGGCACGTTTAACAGATGATGAGTTTCGTGAATCATTAACCGATCCCAAAGCGGATGAAGTGCAAACGCCACAAGCAGAATCAACGGCAAAGAAAGGCTTAACAGTATTTTTACTCGGTATCTTTGCCGTTATCATGGTGGCAATGTTTAGTAAGCAAATACTGCCAGCTGGCGTAAAAATGTCGGTAGCAATTCAGTTTATGATGCTGTCTGTCGGTGGGATAATTTTACTCGCCACCAATATTTCACCGAAAAAAATTGTCACCAGTAATGTGTTCACCGCGGGTATGACTGCGGTCATTATCATTTTTGGTATCGCATGGATGAGTGACACCATTATTGAGCACCATAAAACCTATTTAGTGAGCGCGGTAAGCGACATTGTCAGCGTGTATCCATGGACATTTGCTATCGCGATGTTTGTGTCATCGATCTTCTTAAAAAGCCAGGCTGCGGTATTAACCATTATGCTGCCATTAGGTTTTTCACTTGGCATCCCTGCACCGGTATTAATCGGCGTGCTGCCCGCGTGTTATGCCTACTTCTTTTTCCCATTCTACCCAAGTGATTTAGCCGCAATTAGTTTTGATAGAACCGGCACCACCCATATTGGTAAATACGTACTCAACCACAGCTTTATTATTCCAGGCTTTATTGGCGTGGTAACCGCCACATTTGTTGGTTACTTTATATCGATGGCTATTAACTAATCTCAGCGAACATTTTGACTTTGAGCTTTGGGCCAACAACAACGCTATTAACCGCTGGTGACTCACTAGCGGCAATAAAAATGGCAGCCATTATGGCTGCCATTGTTGTGTTTAATCATTAAGAACCTAAAAGCGCTAAGACCTTAAATATTAAAACCAAATTTGCTTAGACCAAAACAAAGATGAGCAAGTCGATTATGGACAGGTTTATGGGTTAATCCGTCAACCAGATCATCCTCTGCAGCACGCAGTAAACCCATCCATGGGGGCTTGACAAAAACATCCGGTCTTGACCAATCGCAAAAGCGAATATATCTAGGCTAGTACAAGTCTGCTTTAAAGCAAAACTGAATTTAATGCCAAACATCCCCCACAAAAAAAGTGAGCATTTGAGCTATAATTTGAATCGAAAAATACAGAAAATGTCACTTATCGCTTTGAATATAAATAGGATTGTCATATTCGCTCTTGTTATTTATATATTTACAAAAACCGCTTGTCGTATTCTGTGTTTCAAACTCTAAAAAATGAGGTTTTACAGACTCATTTTTATCACTTGGGATAACATAGTATGAACTAATTGATTTTATTGGTGAATATATCTTATTTTCATATTTAAAGATGACATACTCCAAATATTCCGCACTACTAACTCCTGTTTCAAAATTACCCTTAATGACTGGCACTCTGAAATCTATTCCTCCGCATCTAACATGTAGAACAGCAATTAACTGCAAATCGTTTGACGCCTGGCGGTCTATGATTACTTCAGCAGCTCCTTCTGTGGGAGAATGTAATAAATACTCTTGGTCAGTCCACTCAGATAATCTGAACTCATTTGCATTTAGTGAGAAGGAAGTTAAAAAAACTATAAAAGAACAGAGAGCTTTATTAAAAAACATCTTTAAATACCTTCCTTTTTAATAAATCAGTTAAATTATCATGACGCTCGCTGTAACTTGTTGTCTTACTATTAATGACTTTAGTTATACTATCCGTAACCATTCGACTTGCCCCTATATCTGCTTTTTTATAAAGCTGATGTTCAAGCCAGAATATTAGAGCAGATCTTACTGCAAACTTGGGTTGTAGCAATAAATCGGGGTTAGCAACAAAATCGACACTTGCACTCCACAAGTTATTATGTTTTGTTTTCATTGAAATATAATTGGATTTTCCAGTTAATTGAAGCATACCTCTACCTCTATATTTCCAGCCGTCACCAGACTCTACACTGCCATTACCCATTCGGTTCGCATATGCATGATTTGCAATTGCTTCGATATCTGCTTTTTTATTAGTAGCCCTGTTATATGCGTGATTTTTTGCATCTGAAGGAGTTCGTCCATAGTGTGAGAATGTAGATATCAAAGCCATTTCACTATAATTAAGATTCTCCTCTAAGTTGAATTTACCTCCAACTTCATGCATCACTTGAGCGATAAAGTGACACATTCTTAATTCTGTATTAAGTTGACACATATTAACGTTAGAATTCAACTCTTCAGCCACTTCACTTAATAGTTTGTCGCTTACATTTTGTTCACTTCCCCAAATTTTTCTAAGGTGCGATAAACTCAGAGTTTGATTTTTAACTCTATTTGAAGACTTATATATAGACATCATCAATTCCTTTTGTACTGACTATTTACATATAATTTTTAAACCCACTTTAATTTAAATAAGATACGACAGGATTACATTTGAGTATATAATCCTCAATAATGATGAAGCATGACTGAATACACCCCAAATAATAACCCCAAACAGTTTCGCTCTAAGTTAATAAGACTTAAATACTGTTGAAGTTATTAAAACGAAATATCCCAAATATCAACATACTTCCTAAAACGATACACAGTAAACCCATCCATGTGACTTGGAGAAAACATCCTGTTTTCAACAGCTGCCGATACCGATATGATCGGCTTATCCTACTGCTAATTTTGCAGCTTCATGCCACATTGCATCAGGTATGGGCGTCATTAATTTCCAGGTGATATTCATGGGTTGTGCCCCAGTGTGAGCCATATAAACCACCTCACCAAAATTAACAAAGCCCATGGTGCGACCGTTCTCATCTTTCGCTTGCTCACGCACAAACAAGATTAACTTACGACCCATTTTTGCTTGCTCAATATAGCCTAAGCCCCTGCCATACTCTGGTCTTGCACTATTTTGAGATTGCCAATGAAATAGTGATTCATTAATCGCATAATCATGATACATAGTCGTTGGTGAAAATTGTTTGACTGACTTTTTCAAAGTAACAAAAAGTAATTCAACATTAAGATCGTTAAGAACTAAAACACCTTCCCTTGCGGTTGATTTTCTCTCAAAAGAACTTGCACCACTGGCGGCTAGGATCTGCTCTCTGGTATATCTTGAATGCACTTTTAAGGCTTCTAGTGCGGGGATATTCATTTCAAATTCGCGATGATGAATGCGATCGATAAGTAACGATATGACATCTAGCAGCTCTGCTTGTAATTGAGTATTCCTCAACGCAACTAAGCTTTGCCTAAGGTTTGTAAAGCCTAGCTCGGTGCCCGACTTATCCCAAAAATTGTAATGGCACATTAATGCAAATTGGCACTGGGCAGCATCATTTTCTTCAAAACTGAAGTTATCAATAATTAACTGCTTTAAAAACTGTAAATATGAGATAGAACTGCAGCCGAGCAAGTGATTGTTTATCGCACGATAGTACGCTTTAGCCAGACTAACATCTAAATTTGGCTCATTAATTTGATTTTTATTTGCACTATCAACTAGTTCTAGCCAGCTCATTTTTAGCTTATAGATATCCTCTAAATTAACATTCGGGTTAAAGCATAAAAAATTAGCCAAGGTTAAGGTTAATGTACTTTGGTGCTGAAAATTATTAATGAGCTGTCGCAACCTGCTAGCATTCATGGTTGCACGGCTAATATTTCGCAAAATCATTGCCTGAGTCTGCTCTTCTAACTCAATCCGACACCCTAATGGCAAATGTGGGAAGTCATTGTTGATCTCGTCTTTAATCGATTGATTCGTTTTACCAACCAGCGCCCTAAACTTTTGCGAAAAGTCATATTCATCACGTGAATTACCCACAAAATCTAATACGGTACAGCACTGTTTGTCATCAGTTAACCGCAACCCACGACCTAATTGCTGTAAAAAGATAGTTAAGCTTTCTGTTGGACGTAAAAACAAGAGCGTATCGACGTCTGGAATATCGACACCTTCATTAAAAATATCCACAACACATAAAATGTTCACATGACCGCTGATTAAACTTTGGCGTTTTTGTTGCCTCTCATGACTATTATCACTCGTAAGAATATCTGCACTAATACCGGCTAAGTTAAACTTCTTTGCCATGTATTCTGCATGTTCTTTACTGACACAAAACGCCAAAGCTTTTATCTGACCAATGTCAGTGACTGTGTCATTAAGGCTGCTAATAATGCGAGCGACTCGCTGTTCATTATGAGTATAAAGATGGCTTAGCTCTGCGATATCATATCGCCCTTGATGCCATTTAATGTTACGAAGGTCGGTATCATCATCAATTGCAAAATACTGAAAAGGGCATAAATAGCGCTGATTGATGGCTTCAGGCAAACGAATTTCTGCGGCTATAACCCCACAAAAATCATCGAGAATATTTTGCCCGTCATGGCGCTCTGGTGTGGCAGTTAACCCCAATAAAATCTTGGGTGAGAAATATTCTAACAAACCTCGATAACTATTAGCGGCAATATGATGTACTTCATCTATCACAATATAATCATAGAAATCAGCGGTGAGCGGTAAACTTGATAATTGTAAATTTAAGCTTTGTATCGAAGCAAACAAATGCTGGTAGCTATTAGGTTTGTGCTCAGCCACCCACAATTCACCAAACTGATTATTCTTCAATACTCCACGATAGGCAGATAAAGCTTGCTTAAGGATCTCTTGTCGATGAGCCACAAATAAGAAATTAGCTTCTGGATGCTGTTTATAAAAACGTGCAAAATCAAACGCTGAAATAAGCGTTTTACCGGTGCCGGTTGCCGCAACGACTAGATTTTTATACCGCTGATGAATACTACGCTCAACATTTAACTGCTCAAGAATTTCTCGCTGATGTGCAAAGGGTTTGATATCAAAATGAAAGGTGCTGCTTTCGGTATAACTACCTTTAGCCTCACGTAATGCTTCATGAAGCTTGTTTTTAGCTTTGATATCGCCATTAAACGATTCAAATTCACTTGATTGCCAATATGATTCAAAGGTGCTGAGGGATTTATCGATAATGTGGGGGATTTCTTGGGTGGTTATTTTTAAATTCCACTCAAGACCACTAGTCAGCGCAGAATGGGACAAGTTGGATGAACCGATATATCCAGTGTGAAATCCTGTATCACGCAGAAATAAATAAGATTTCGCATGCAAGCGCTCTCGCTTGGTGTTGTAACTCAACTTAACTTCGGTGTTAGGAAGGCTAGCTAAAAACTCGACTGCTTTAGCATCGGTCGCCCCCATATAAGATGTCGTAATGATCCGCAGCGTTTTGCCGCTTCGAGTGAACTCTTCAAGTTCATTTTTAAAAATGCGAATGCCAGCCCACTTAATAAAAGACACTAACCAATAAATTTTGTCTGCTGAGCGGATCTCGCGCTTTAATTCGGTATCTAAAGAAATTCCGGCATTGCTACCACAAAAAAGTTCGCTTTGGCTTAACCCTGTTAGCGGGTAGATAGCTTTAGTAAACGCTGGGAAGTCTGTAGCTATAGGATTTGTTTTATCAAATAGTGCCGTCAATATACGGCCTTTACTATCGAGCAAGTTTTCAGTGATCAATTGATCATCTTGAACATGATCTTTTAACCAAAGCACTAACTTATTTGCCAAGCTGATTTGCTCGGTAAGTTGGTTGTCTCCGCTGGGGATTGCACCAATGGCACACTCCATTATCTTAGTCAAAAACCTCGACAGCCAAACACTAGCCTCAGCGCTCTCTAATGGCCGTTCACCTAAATAGAACACATCACGATTAATGCTTTTATCTATCAGCTGAGTAATAAGCTTTTCATAAATACCAACTTGTTCCATGTCGGATAGGCCTTTTGAAAGTGAAAACACTAAGAATATACCATAGCAATAAGTGCATATTACGACTAAGAATAATATTATTTATCAATAAAATGCTTACAGAAAAACGATTAAATTAGCGCACCAACACATACCTTGTGCTTCTACCGCCCGCACCGGTTTTAACCAAACATTGTTGTTCGACTAATTGCGCTAAATGACGGGTTGCGGTTGCGCGGCTGACTTTAGCGACTTTTTGATATTGGCTACTGCTGATCCCATCACTAAAATCACCATCAAGCAGCCGGTTAAGTACCTTAACTTGTTCTGTGGTTAACGCTGGAGTGAGTAAGCGTTGGTCCACTCGACGCCAAAATTGGGTTTTAGCAGTAGTTTGCTCAATGCTATTGAGCGAGTGTTGAATAGCGTCATTTAAGGTGTCTAAAAACCACAGCAGCCAAGGTGTGATATCTAAGCCACCTTGCTGGGTAGACTCTAATATTGCGTAATAGGCTTTGCGTCGCTCAAGAATACTAACTGACATGGCGTAAAAATGAATCGAGCGATGCTCAGCTTGCGCGAGTGCTAAGTCGGTGAGTAAACGCGTTATACGTCCGTTACCATCATCAAGCGGGTGCAAGGTGACAAACCACAAATGGGTGATGGCTGCGCGCACGAGCGGGTCGACATTAGGTTGATTTCGCGATTGATTAAACCACTCAAAAAACTGCGTTAAGTTAAGATCTAGTGTATTGCGTGGAGGCGCTTCAAAATGCACTGTAGGTTTGTCTAAACGGCCAGATACTACTTGCATAGGTTCATTACCACGTAACTTAACGCCAACAAAAGGATTAAACCCCGTTTGGTTTTCTGGAAATAACATTGAATGCCAACCTAGAATCCGCGTTAAACTCAGCGGATGTTGCCAGTTTTGTAGCGCATCTAAGGTGATATCTGCTAAACCATCAGTTTGCGTCGTGGTGGGATAAGGTTTTTCTTCACTCACGCCAAGCTTATTCGCCAAAGAGGAACGTACAGAAAATGCGTCAAGCTTTTCTCCTTCAATAGCACTTGAATGAACGATATTGGCCAGCATGGTATCGAGTGTCCATTGACTCGCGGATTCAGAACCCATTTTACCCAGCAGCAAACCCTGGTTAAATTGAATTTGCCTCAATAGTGCACTTATACGAGCATTATCCCATACAAACTCTGGCCATTCTTGCTGTTGCCAAATCCACATATTAACTCCTGTTTAGCTGACTAAAATACTGTATTGATGCACATACCCAGCTATTCTACTTACAAAATGAGGCAAATAGCAATTCATTCGCCTCACAAAATGAGGCGAATAGAGTGGCTAATTGCCTCATGGCTCCCATTAGCAAGCTCGATAACACCTTGGCAGGCATTTCGGTATAATCGTTTACTGTCTCTATAACCTTTAATTTATATAACCCAATGCGACTGTAATTAATGACATCTAAGCTGACTGAAGTATCGACATCACCACAAGCCGCTTTACCTAAAGCTAAAGTGGCGAATGAGCTAGCTAGTAAAGTGTTTATTATTGGTTTGCCGCGTACCGGCACAACCAGTGTGAGTGTGGCCTTACTTGAGCAAGGGTTAACGGTTGCCCACCAAGCCTTTACTAAGCAGGCGTTTATGTTGGCCGATGCGGTGTCTGATGCGCCGTGTTTTAGTGACTATCAGCAGTTAGATAGGTTATTTCCCAACGCTAAGTTTGTTTATTTAGATAGGCCGTTAGATAAGTGGTTGCCGTCGATGCAAATGTTACTGGGCAGAATGCTAGTGCATTTAGACAAAGACAAGGGTCGTTTTCATCCGGTGATGAAACGCAGCTTTAACCATTGCTTTGATATATGGCAGGTTGAGGATGTGTTTGATGATAGCCATTTAACAGCCTGCTATCTGCGCCACCAGCAGCAAGTGCTGGACTATTTTGCAGGGCGAGATGACTTTATTGCCCTTGATATTAGTGTGACCGGTAGCTTTGCTGCGCTGTTGCAATTTATCGGTTTACCTAAGCCAAATACCACTGACTTTCCGCAGTTGAGCTTTCCACAGTTAAATATGGGCCGTAATGTGGCCAGTTGGGATGAGTATAAACACCCAAATAAAATTAGTGCTAACGCTTCGGGGCCTGATAAGCGCAAGTTTTTTGATTACCGACTGTAACGCTGTCGATTAAAAGTGAGCGCGTCAATACACTCTGATCCACTCGCGTATCAACCACGGTTTTATAACCGTTTGCGGCTGGTCATTACTTCTCTTTATCGCGCTTTTTCTTGGCAACGGTTAGCCAATCTAAGCTCACACCCGATATGGCATTAAAACCACGGATACGGAAAATCAGTGTCAGCAGTTGAGGTCTAGGGCGAATTTTGGGCTCGACCGAGCGCGGAATAAACCACAATGCCACCAGCGATCGCATGGTAGTTGATACGATAAACACCACAAATATTGGGCTGCTTAACCAAGTATCCAAACCAGACCAAACTAAAAACACTTCCGAATATGAGGCAATGGAGCCGCCGACCATGGCTCCCACAAACACAAATCCGGCGCTTAATGCAGCTTGTAAGGCGGCATAGATGGCAAAGTCACTGCGAAAGGGTCGAATATCGTAAAGGTAATTAGCAGTGCTTAAAGTAAAGCCACTCCAAGCAAAACCCGAAAAAGCTTGAATGGCGAGAATGTATAAATAATTTTCCGAGAATAACCACAGCAACGGCAAACTGGGAATTAAGCAGCTGGTGATGATCATCACCAGACGATTGCCATATAGGTCGCTAAAGCGCCCCCAAAAGCGCAAGGTGATGAACTGAGTCAAAATAGACGCTACGCTGCTTAACACAAATTCAAAGTAGGTAAAGTGCAAGCCTTCGAGCATATATACCGCAAAAAACGGTGCTGATATCGCGACCATGCACTGCATACCAGCAACAAATAAACTGTAATGCCTAAAGGTTTTATCTTTCCATGCTTGACCAAAGTTATACAAGGTTTGGGTAAATACCCCTGATGCTTTTGCCACCCTAGGTTCTGGGTCGTGCATTTGCAATAATAACCACGCCGATACAAACCGCCCCATAGCCGCAATCGAAAACAGTAAACTAAAACCAAGCCATGCCATCTGCACTGAGTCGGTTAAGGTTAAGATGCCGCCGCCAACAAAAAATATGCTTAGTGATGCCATCATGGTTAAGCGGGTGCGCGAAGCAAAAAAGGCGCCGCGACGACGCTGTGGCACTATCATGCCCATCCAAGCACGCCAATGTGGCTGAATCAGATTAATAAACCCTTGATAGAACACAGCTAAGCCAATGAATAACCACACCGCATTCTCAGGCCTAAACGCCGCGAGCGCGCCCATGCCTAACACCACTACCGCTTGCAATACTGCACACACAACAATGAATTGTCGGCGACTAAAATGACTCGCTAACCACACTGATAACAGTTGTGCTATCGCGCCAAACAGCTGAGGTAAACCGGTTACCCAACCCATTTGCCCTAGGCTTGCCCCTAAGAAAATCGCATACGCATTAAAAAAGTTGTCACTGGTGGCTGTCATGGTTGACGATGCCACCGCCTCTTGCTGGCTGCGGCGCAAGGTACACCTCAGCCACGACAATCTATCGCGACTGCGTGAGCATGGATTATGTGGACTTGATGAAGGATCAAAAGCCATAAGCTATATAAGTGCACACCATTGATAAGTGATTGATTATGATTACGGATTAACGTCACGGATGAAAGTCACGGGTTAACGTTAGTGACTAAAATTATGACTGATAAATAATCAGCTCACAATCTATAACGATCACATAATCATCTATTGTCATTGTAAGCTTAAGTGCGCACTGTGTTGATATAAGCCCCCAGAAACACAAAAGCCCTGTCATAAACCGGCAGGGCTTTTTTCACATCAACCGTAAATAACACACTCACCTAACAGAAAGACACGATTCCTTCGGTGACATACTGCTCTGGTAACTTTTGTAACTGTTTAAGTAATAAAGGATTGCCCAGTAAATACGCCAATTCTTGACGGGTAAACAGACTGGCAATGTTGTGCTGACATTGCGCTTCTTGCACCTTAACCCGGGTAATCGCTTCCAGCGACTCAACCGCAGAACCAGGTAAACGATGAGGCCTTTTATCGATAATGGCTAAATGAAGATCCATTAACTCTGGGTCTTGCAGCAGTTTTGATAAGGTCCACGGCTGCGCAATGGCGCTAACGTATTCGCTACGGCGTAGTTGTGAATCTAGACTTAGCTTGGGGGCACACACTTCTTCAGGTGTTGCCAGTATGGCTAAACGCTTTACCCATAAACCAAAACCTTCAGAGCCTGTCATGGCCGAAAGCGGAACCGCCAGCCACAAACCAATTAACGCAGGGCTCATCCAAGCTAACAAGGTCAGCGAATCAAGCACAGCGGCATAACCTAATAGCGCCCCAATTAACATGTGCCAACGGTGGCGGTAAATCAGTGTTAGCCAGGGTAAACTGCCATCATCACGTCGTTGTGGTGCCCAACCGCTGTCGCGTCCGGCTAAAATAGACATTACCGCACCGCAGTGGATCAGCATCATTATCGGCGCAATCAGTGCCGACAATATCACTTCAACCACGACGCTAATCATGGCTTTACCTCTGCCACCGAGCTGCTTACTCATGGAGCTATTTTTCAGTAACAATATGATCCCAAGAATTTTAGGACCAAACAATATGCCCATGGTGATATAAAACAACCGCAGTGCACGGTCTGAGTCCATCACCGGCCAAGTGGGAAATAAGGAGAATTGATCCGTAAAGTACTCGGGGCGAATAAAGTGCGCTTGTAATGCCAACATTAAGCCTGACAAAATCAACATTAACCAAAAAGGCGATGACAAATACGCCATGATCCCTGTGAGTAAATGTAAACGGCTCACCCAATGTAATCCTTTACTAAACAACACCCGCGAGTGCTGTAAATTACCTTGACACCAACGGCGATCGCGCACGGCCAAATCGACAATAGACGGTGGGCATTCTTCATAAGAGCCAGGAAGATCTGCGGCAATGACCACGCTCCAACCAGCCCGTCGAATCAAAGCCGCTTCAACAAAGTCGTGGCTCATGATATGACCACCAAATGGCGGTCTTCCTGCAAGATTGGGCAACCCTGCTGCGCTCATAAAAGCCTGAGTACGAATGATGGCATTGTGGCCCCAAAAGTTGCCTTCTTTATGGGTCCACCAAGATAAACCCGTACCAATAACCGGACCATAAATACGCGCAGCAAATTGCTGTAATCGCGCCATTAGGGTATTGCCATTGATTAAATACGGAATGGTTTGGATAAGCCCAGCATCAGGGTCTGCCTGCATGCGTCTCGCCAAACTGACGATAGTGTGGGTTTCCATTAAGCTGTCAGCATCTAACACCAAAAGATGGTCGTATCTGGCGCCCCAGCGTTTGCAAAAATCGGCCACATTACCGGCTTTACGGGCATCATTTTTACGCCGACGGCGGTAATACACCCGCGCATCTTTGCTGACTTGATGGCGCAAGATTAAAAATGCCTGTTCTTCTGCCAACGCAATATCAGGGTCAGTAGTGTCGCTTAATATAAACCAATCAAACGCATGGCTTTCGCCCGACGCAACCAAGGCCATGGCCATCACTTCAACCGCGGCAAAAACGCGATCGGGTGACTCGTTATAAGTCGGCATTAATATTGCGGTGCGGGTATGCAGTTTTATACTTTCTGCAGTTTCTGTAGACGGTTTTTTGAGTAGTATAATAAAGCCAGCTATGCCGCCGCTAAATGCCAAAGCAATCCAACAAAAGTTAACCGCAAACAAGACCAAAACAATGTATTCCAGCGGCGTTACTCCGCCGACATTAAATACCGACACCATCTCGTAAATAGCCATTATCGACATGATAAAGGCGCTGCCAACCACTAACAGGCGACGTAAAGTGACTGACTTTACGCCATTGGCAATAATACTTTTACGTGGCATACCTTCGGATAACGCACGTAAACTTTGCGCTTCCATTGGGCTTGGTCGCTCTAGCGGCATGGCTGCACCACCGACCAATATAGGGTCGACGGCGCTAATATCAGCCTCTGCTTGCATCATGTTCATGTTTAAAGAGTCCAACGATAAAGCCAGGTTTCGACATCACGTGGGCCAGTAAACTTCAGCTCAGCACGAAGCTCAATCAATTCAGCATCTTGTGGGTCCATTTCAAAGGCTAAACGGTAACCGTTGGTTTTAGGCTGACGAGATACCACCACATTGGTGACTACGCCTGCAGAACTCTGCACTTGTGCCACTGGGATTTCATCGTTATTACCTTCTTTTACTTGATAGTCGATAACGAACAAACGTCTCGGTGTAGCTTTAGCGATTTCAGCGCGGCCACTGGCGGTACGCGCCACAATCACTGTGCCGTCGTCAACTTCAGGCTCGTTACCCCAAATTAACCGATAGGTAAAATGAAACTCACTACCGGCTGCGATAGGTTGTTTAGGCTTCCAGTAGCTGACGATGTTGTCATGAATTTCAGAGTCGGTTGGAATTTCGGTTAACACCACCTCACCCGCGCCCCAATTACCGACCGGCTCAACCCATAAACTTGGGCGACGCTCATAATGGGCTTCGAGATCTTGGTAGGCATCAAAACTACGTTCACGCTGAATTAAACCAAACCCTTGCGGCGAGTTGTCCATAAAAGCACTCACCTGCAATTGCTTTGGATTGGCTAGCGGACGCCATAAACGCTCACCGCGACCATTTAAGATTAATAGCGCATCAGAATCATGCACTTCAGGTCTGAAATCATCGGTGTTTTGACGACCATTCATAGAATGTAAAAACATACTGGTACTAGGCGCTAAGCCGACTTTAACTAAATCCACTCGTGGAAATAGAGTCGCTTCCACATCGATATGGGTGTTATCGCCCGGTCTAACTGAAAAGCGATATGCCCCTGCCACGCTAGGACTGTCCAGCAAGGCATGTACCACGATTAAGTTACTGTCGGTGTTTGGGCGTTCAACCCAAAAAGCGCGAAATATCGGAAACTCTTCACCTTCAGGCTCAGCTGTATTTAACGCTAAACCTCTTGAAGACAAGCCGTAATCGCTGCCTTTACCCAATGCACGGAAATAACTCGCGCCTTGAAATACCATAAGCTCGTCGAAATACGCCGGGTTATTCAGCGGATAATGGATACGTAAACCTGAATAGCCAATATCTTGGGTGGGTAATTTTTGGCTAAGCACGTCGCCTGCACTAAAAAATTCTGAGTTATAGGCTAAATGAGTGGCTTGATTGCCTTCAACTAAGGCAATTTCAATCAAATCTTGGAAATAAAAGCCCCGATGAAATAATTGCATTTGATAGGGTAAGCCTTCGGCTTTCCAAATAGACGCTTCTGGCTTAAAACGAATATCTCGATATTCATCGTAAGAAATTTTAGCTAAACCAGCTGGCAGTGGATCGTTAAGATCCACATAGGCAGTTTGGGATAATCGGCGGGCGATTTTAACCACAGAATCGGCATCAAAATTAGCCGTTTTCGCAAAACGCACTTTAGTTTGTGTATCTAAGGTATTTTGTGGTTTAACGGTCACCGTTTCATCTGTGTAAGTCTGAAGCGGTATGGTCACGCTAGATGATGAAGGGACAGTAGTAGGCGAGTTTGATTCTTGTGCAGCAAGGGTAAAACAAAGCCCTGCGGCAATGGCTAACGACAAACGCGTCAGCCCTTTTATTACAGTGTGAGAAGAGACCGAAGTGCGACAACTCAGTAAGCTAACCATAGATAGGCAACCCAAAATAAAAAGCGTTAAAGTGCATTTTTCAAAGTGGTAATTGCTGCACAATATCTGCCATACAATCACCTACTTCTGTGGCGCGAAAGATATCAGAACGGCTTAATTTTGCACTTGCTTTAGTATAAAAAGTCACACCAGGTCAATAACATTTAAATCTAACCATATACCTAAAAGAAATATAGGCTAGCCAATAAAATGTAAATATGCATTATTGTGATAGTTAATTGCGCCATATTTCATACTCCAGTCACTATCCACGTCTATACTTTACTCTACTGCTTGTATTAACTGTTTTGCATACTCCAAAAAAAATACTCTAAAGTATTGATTAATAAAAATAAGAAATAAAAGGGAAAACATGATCTCTGTGTTAAAAGCTAGGCGAAACATATTATGCTTAAGTACATTACTCACGTTAGTCATGTCGTATAACGCTATATCAGACACCCTTGAACTCTCAACTCTTGAATGGCCGCCATTCACGGGATCTCGTTTAATCAATAAAGGCATTACGAGCCAGATAGTAGAACATGCATTAAACAATGAAGGTCATAAACTTAGGATCACGGTTTTACCTTGGAATCGGGCTATAAGAATGGTGAAGATGGGCTATGCCGCGGGATACTTTCCTGAATATGATACGGCCACAGATGAATTTTTGCTGTCTGACTCTTTAGGACATAGTTCGTTAGGATTACTTGAACGAAAAACAGATCCCATAGCTTGGCATAACGTGAGTGACTTAAATAATTACACCTTAGGTGTCATCACTGGTTATCTCAATACGGTTGAAATTGATGCGATGATATTAGATGGCAGTCAAAAAATTGAAACCGCAAGAAATGATAAACAAAACATCTTGAAACTCGCTGCGGGTCGTATTAACGCGATTATAATTGACGTTAATGTGTACGATTTCCTAAAGTCAGACCCTCAAATTGCAGAAATTGCGGATCTGCTGCAAATTAATGAAAAAATATTAGAATCTAAGAGCTTGCATGTTGCATTCGAGAATAATCAGCAAGGAAAAAAGTGGTTAGAGATTCTTAATAACGGTCTATCTAAGTTTAATCCTCAAGCTGTTTTGGACGCTTCGCTACAAGAAATGCGACAAAACAAGTGATATTACTGCAATAGATAACTGTAAACCTGCACTCAATGATCCATCCGAATACGCATGCATCCCTCCATAGTTATCAAGTACAGCGCCCGTGTAATCCACAATTGCACATTGCAGCCATTAAGCTCAAGTAAGACTGTTGTCCATACAATGGGATCCGTTCATTGACCCACCCTAATTGTTACAATATTGTATTTAAAAGAATTTAAACTGTAACAACAGTTTATTATCATACTTTATAAGTGTGATTTAATTCATCAAGGTGAATTAAGTCTTTGGGGGTCAGTTCATTTAAGCGCTGAATAAAACTATAAACATAAGAGCACATGAGTAATGACAATATCAAAACTATCTATCGCTGCACTTTTGACAGGATTAGCATTCAATGTAAATGCTAACTTGCTCATTAGTGAAGTTCTGTATGACACACCGAATAATGACAGCACTGAAGAGTATGTTGAGCTGTTTAATGCTGGATGTGATGTTATCGACCTGAGCCAATATCAAATTAGCGATAACGGTAGCAGCTATAACTTGCAAGGCAGTTTAGCCTCTGGAGAGTACTTCACCGTAGCAGCAAACTCTGCCGGTTTTAATAACTTATTTAATCTATTACCCGATTTGTCTGGGATGCCCTTAGCATTAGGTAACTCTGGCGATTTTGTACGCTTAAATAAAGGTGCCCAAGAAATAGATGTCGTGGCTTGGGAAGGCGGCATTTCTGGCTGGTCTTTAAATGTTCAAGATGTATCCTTATATCGCACCACGGTACTCAACACTAAATCAGCAGCCGATTGGAACGCAAGTAATACCCCAGGGACACCAAGCACAGGTTCACTGACCACTAATTGTGGTGGTACTGGCGGCGTTAGCGATAATCAACTCGGTAATGGTCAAGCTAAAACTAATTTAACTGCCAGTACAGGCCAAACACTAAAATACCTTGCCGACCTTCCTGCTAATGCCACTCAAGTGACGGTGACCATGAGCGGCGGCAGTGGAGATGCCGATCTTTATGTGCGCCAAGGTAGCGAACCGACATCAAGTGAATATGATTGCGCGCCTTATATGTCAGGTAATAATGAGCAGTGCCCTATTAGTAACCCTGTTGCAGGACGTTACTACATTAACCTTCAATCTTATGCTGCCTTCAGTGGTGTCAGCCTTGTACTTAATTATACCGTTAACACGGATACGGGTGGTGGCACAGGCACTGGTGAGGGAGACGGATCCGCTGGAGATAACGGCAGTTATGCGTTCAACACCTACTATGCTGCTGCCATTGGCCAATCTGGTGCAGCACTTAAAGCGAGTCTGAATCAGATAATTAAAGGCCATACGCGCTTTAGTTATAGTCAAATATGGGATGGATTGGGTTATGCCGACGAAGACCCTGCCAATAGTAACAATGTCATTTTATTGTATACCGGCCGTTCAGAACCCAAAACCAATCGTGCGGGTATGAGTAACTCACAAGATGCATGGAATCGTGAACACGTTTGGGCTAAAAGTCATGGATTTCCTGACAGCAGTCAGTATGCCTATACAGATTTACATCATCTTCGACCAGCCGATGTCTCTGTTAACAGCAGCCGTGGTAACAAAGATTTTGATGTGGGTGGCAGCGAAATATCAGAAGCACCAGGCAACCATACCGATGCTGATAGCTTTGAGCCAATGGATGAAGTGAAAGGCGATGTGGCGCGAATGATCTTTTATATGGATGTACGTTATGAAGGCAATGATAACAGCGGCACGCCAGATTTAAGCATCGCAAATGGCACAACCAATACTGGCGCTGCGTTATTGGGCGATCTGTGTACCTTGTTAAATTGGCACCTGCAAGATCCCGTCAGTGACTGGGAACGCCGCCGAAATAACCGTATCTTCGAATGGCAGAAAAATCGTAATCCTTTTATTGATAATAGCGGCTGGGCAAGTGAGCTATATGGCGCATCGTGCCAGTAGGTATTAGCCATCATAGGTAAATGATTAAGCGCAGCCATATAGGCTGCGTTTTTATTATGAGGCCCGATACAACAGAGCCGTAGCTTAGCCAATTCATTCATTTATCAGCGATAAAGTGCGAGGTGTCGCAAAAATAGCCCTTATTGCTTCACAACATAAGACTGGGTTTTGTTAATCCCATCGAATATTGCCGCCTCAAAAATGCCTGCATACTCATTAGATTTTTATTTCGAATTATCAAAAAAAGTAACCCCAGCATACTGTCGTATTAAAAACATCAATAATGAAGATGACACATAGGAACCAACCCATAGCCTTGTTTTAAACAGCAAAAAACCTGGGCTCCCTTGCCCGGCTGTACAAATGTTAACCCTTGTTTAGTTGTTAAACATACGTTAATACTAATTTACTCGATCAAGCATTACATAGAATCGGGATCCAACAAGACTTAAACATTTTATGCAATACATCATTGCACCTTTGGGGAGGATAAATGATGAA
The DNA here is from genome assembly GCF_009994065.1 of Shewanella vesiculosa. Lineage (NCBI taxonomy): Bacteria > Pseudomonadati > Pseudomonadota > Gammaproteobacteria > Alteromonadales > Shewanellaceae > Shewanella > Shewanella vesiculosa. The sequence continues at coordinate 184,436 of NZ_JAACSD010000011.1, read as the reverse complement.
AACCAGTGTGTTAAAAATATTAATAAAGGTATCTCAGGTTAAATCCGCAACACTTAGCGCATTATTTTTAGCCGGTATTACGCTATTGTCACTTGCGCCACAGCAAGCCTATGCTCAAGGAACAAAATACCCTGTGGTGCTCGTTCACGGTTTATTTGGTTTTGATGATATTTGGGGGGTAGATTATTTTTACAGAATACCGCAAACCTTACGTCAGCAAGGCGCTCAAGTTTTTGTTGCTAGCGTGTCACCCGCCAACTCAAGCGAAGTCAGAGGGGAGCAGTTACGTACTTTTGTTCAAGCCGTACTAGCACAAACAGGGGCAAAAAAAGTTAACTTGATTGGCCATAGCCATGGCGGTCCAACAATTCGCTATGTCGCCAGTGTCAGTCCAGAAATGGTGGCTTCGGTAACGTCAATTGGGGGTGTTAACTGGGGTAGCCGTGTGGCCGACTTAGCACGTGGGATCATTCCCGCAAACTCCAATACAGAATATCTGGCGCAACAAGGTATTAATTTGTTAGCCGGTATTATTTCTGGCATATCAGGCAATAACGGCCTACCGACTGATAGCATCGCAGCGATGACATCACTCACCACCCGGGGCTCTATTGCATTTAACCAAGCTTATCCTGAAGGTATTCCGAGCCAATATTGTGGTCAGGGCCAACAACGAGCAAACAATGGTGTGTATTATTTTTCTTGGTCAGGTACCAGCCCATTAACGCATGTTGTTGATCCATCGGATTACCCACTGAGCTTAACCAGCTTAGTTTTTGGTGAACCTAACGACGGCCTTGTCTCTGGCTGTAGTTCTCATCTAGGTAAAGTGATTAAAGACAATTATAAAATGAACCACTTAGATGAAGTAAACCAAACCTTGGGGCTAGTTAGTTGGTTTGAAACTAATCCAGAAACCTTATATCGCCAGCATCTAAATCGTTTACAGCAATTAGGTTTATAAACAAGATGAAAAGTGGATTTTCACTCGCTCAAAATCCACGATTATGGGTGGGCATACTTTTGCTCGCCCTTTTTATCGTGCTATTGACCGCATCATTGATGCATAAACACCAAGCAGAGCTATTGGCCTCTGATAAATTACCTACCGTTGAGTCTAATTCAACATTATTCACACCAGAAACTACAGTGATAACTGCGCCTATTGGCAAAGACACATTAGGTCAGCCACTGCGGTTATCTCAAGCACTTCGCTGGGATTTTGACGACATAATTTTGCAGCATCAAGATAAAACAACCTCACTGGAAAACCTACTGTCTACATTAGCCAGTAAACTTGACCTTAGTGCCGCTGCGCACGCTAAACTTGCCGCATTGTTTCAGCGTTACCGTGACTATAAAATCGCGATAGCTTCTTTAAAGGACGCCAGTCCTGCAATAGACGGCGATATTGATTTAACCATGACATTTGATTTTATCGAGCAGGCCCATCTATTGCAGCAAAGCTATTTTTCGGCACTCGAAATAGATGCACTTTTTGCCCGGGACAACAAATATGATCAACAAGCATTTGAGCGGCTGAGAATTCGACAAGATAGCAGTTTGACCAGAGAACAAAAAGCGGAGTTACTCGCGCATCAAATCAGCCAACTGGATGAAGAAGAACGCCGAGCCATTACGCCAACACTGATGGCCAATGATATCAGCGCTTATTTAGAGGGCACATCACCACACAGCGACCTAATTACAGGGATAAACGCAGACATGAGCCAAGAAGTGCTTGAACGAGTACAAGCAACTCAAAAAACCAATCTAGATTGGCAAAATAAAGTGACCTTGTATCAGAATTATCAACAACAAATAGCCCATTTGCCAGACACTGAACAGCAACAGGCTTTAGCACAATATCAACAACAGCAATTTACCCCGAATGAACAAAAACGCTTAACCGTGTTTGTTAATCATCCTGAGTTAATCAAGCCTTAATCTACTATCCAATCGATTAACTAATCGCTGTGTCATTGACCCGTTTAGGCTAGTTACCGTAACCGAAAATAACATAGCCTGAACGGGTATCTTGTTTACATAAATAACCGTCTAGGTGCGGCATGCATCAAAAAGTGTTGATGTGAGATATTCCATGCATACGCACCAGCATGAGTAAATACTAGGTAATCACCCACGGCTAATGATTTAACATACTGCTGTTTTGCCAGCACATCTTTAGGAGTACACAGTTGCCCAACAAGCGTCACCAGCTGATTGCTCAGCACCGGCGTTATCGATGCAACCAAAGCCAATTCAGTGTCAACACGCTGTCTCTTATGCGCCGACAATCCATCTTGGTTCAGTACAAAAAAAGGATGGTTATGATCTTGGGCTGCTGGAGTTCTAAAGTGATGAGTACCACCATGACCAATGGCAAACCATTGACCATGATTGTGTTTAATGTCTAATACTTGCATGACATAGTATCCCATTGCGGCGCTGACAAATCGGCCACACTCAAACCTAATCTTCACCTCTTCCATGTTCAACTCGGCAATCAAATGAGCCAGTCCAACACAAAAAGACGACCAGTCGAATACTTGCTGAGGATCGGCATAATTAATGCCTATACCACCACCGACATTCAGTAACGGTAAACGCAAACCATATTGATGGCACCATCTTTTAAAGGTTGAAAAATACAATGCCATCAAAGCCAGATGACGCTCAACATCCAACTGATGTGACATTAAATGAAAATGAAAGCCCACCAGCTCGACTAAAGGTATGCCGGATAATTTGGGCTGGTCACGTAAAAGATCCATGGCGGCATCGAGTTCACTCACGTCGATACCAAATGGCGTGGGTTTACCGCCCATCGTGAGACGAGTTTCGGCAATGCCCTCTAATGCAATATTCATCCGTAATAAGATGCGACAGTGACATTGTTTTTGCAGACAAAGGGCAATAATACGTCGCAGCTCGGTCAGACTCTCAACATGAATAGCATCAACCTTTAGATCGATTGCCTGAGAGAGCTCTGATATTAATTTACCCGGGCCACCGAAAATCAACGGCATCTGCGGCTGACATTGATGCAACCAATTAAGCTCGCCACCTGAAGCAGCTTCAAAACCATGTACTATCGGTGCTAATGCAGCCAATACTTCGGCTTCAGGGTTAGCTTTAGCGGCATAGTAAAGCTCACAATTACTCGGTAACGCTTTTACCATCGCATTGGCATGGGACTTAAGTTGTTCGAGATCGTAAATATAAGCACACAAAGGAGCGTGCGGATCTTGTTGTGACGTTAAAGTCGAAATCGCATTAATGATTTTATCCACAATAAACTCCAGGCAGTAGTTGGGATGTGGCCATCTTTGATGCTGCAATGTCGACTGGCTCGGATGTCGTTGCCTCTGCGTTATCATCTCGACGATGAACCATTGGATTAGGCAAGCGGGTATAACCCGATAACCGATCGGCCTGCATAAATAGACGGGTACTCAAGTTATTTTTTGAGGGAATCGGATCACCTTGTAATAAACCTGCAAGCTCAGGTTGCTCACCTTCGATGTGCTGCCACTGACGTATCACATTGGCGACGACCTGCCACAATTTAGCTTCTAATTGCTGGCTGCCAGCAGCTAAATGAAATATTGCTTCGCTGACATTATTAATCAAGCTGCAATAAGCTATTCGATTCCAGCCCTGGTCTCGGCTGTAGTAAACAGAAGCCTTGGCTTCTTGTGATAATCCTTCAAGCGACTCGCTCGGCCAAAACTCAGGCACGAGTTTGGTTCCTTCAAGATCTCGCAGCCAAATATAGGCTGGTATTCCCTCTTCAAACCCTACGACTGTGTTTTGTAAATGAGGTTCAAATGCCACGCCTCGCTTAAAGAAAAAGTAAAATATCCCGGGGAGTAACACGTCAACATAGGCGCTAAACCATTGAATAACGGTTTGCTGATAAGTTTGATGTCTGTGCTTAGATAGTGCCATAAGGCGCATTTCGCACACACTCTTGCCTTGATGATCCCAAGCAAATAATGCACCAGCCATCAATGGCTTATATCGTTCAAGCAAGTGATTTTCTATACCCTCACGGTAGAGAATACCGAAACACTCCGACACCATAAGACTTTGGGCCCGATTGCTGTGCATATCCTCGTCTTCATCCAGCAATCCGCTTAAATCTAATGTGCTGGCACCCGGCTCTGCCATCAAAGTAAAATGCGGGCAATGCATACGGGCCTCTGCGGCCACTGTCATCAAGATTTTGCTTAAGATCACTGCACTTTCAAGTTCATACCAAGCATTTTTACGCACGCAATTGGTTAAGCGGACATGAATAGAAAACTTCATAAACTGATTAATGTCGGGTAAATAAGTGGTTCTTACCGATGAGGTTGGATACACCTCTGTGCCGATTTGTCCTAAGGGTTCAATTAAGCCTGCGGCGATGGCTTTGCGCACTAACGGCTGCTCAAAGATGGTGTTAACTTCCCAGGGGTGACAAGGGTATAAGCAAGCTTTCTGTGGCTTTATTTTGTTAATCCAGTCCATCGGTTTTACTTCGGTGCAGTACAACTGCTTAACCAAACTGGGATCAACTTTAAACCAATATAAGCAAAAATTAGCCTTAATCTCTGGCGAACAAGCCAACATGTCATCGAACGCCACACCATGACGACTTTTTGGGGTCGGATGCATAGCATGCCCCCAAAGCAAGCTTTGCTCAGAGGCAATAAGCCCCGCGCCAGCATAGCTTAACAGCTGATTTTCAGTGGGAGCCTGCTGCGATAACCGCTGCAAAAATGCTTGGGTTACCGCAATACTGTTGCCTATTTGGGCTAATAACTCATGATTAAACTCAGTACAGGTGATCTTGGCCAGGTGCGCTAGCAGCAGTTGTGTTATCTGTTCAGCACTACTGAGTTGCCAAACACAGCCTAACTTTTTTAAATAGAGCTGAGGGGTAAAACGAATTCGACCAAGCAAGCTCACTCTGTCGGCAACGAACAGCAATGTGGCGTTCGACTCAGGAAGCTTGAGACGAACTTTTTGCTGGTCGCGCGTTAAACACTGCGACAAGGAAAGTGGGCAATCTGGATGAGTATCATCAAAATCAACCTCTTGACGTACAATGGCAAACTCGCGTAAGTAGCAATTAAGCAAACAGCTTATTGCATTAAATTCGGCCTGTTCGCGGTAAATCTGCAGGCTATATTTAGCCTGCACTGGCTTAATATCACTCTTGGATTGCATAAACATGTTGCTCTACCTCCTTGTAAAAAAACTTAAGCCCTACTAGTGCACAACCACAGCTCAATGCTGCGAGTAAAAAAGGAAACTGCAACCCGGCTACTTGAGTCACGCTGCTCGCACCAATCCCCGCAATCACACCGGCCCATTTGCCCCAAGCATCGAAACGACCAAAGGAAAGTCCGGCACTACCTTGCTCAATACTGCGGCTGACAATGAGATGCAGACCATTGAAAATAAGCACCATACCTAATCCAAACAAAATCCGCAGAGCCCATAAGCCTGTGCTGTTATGCAATAAAAATTGCCCTAAACACGCTCCCGCAAACAAGACGAGTCCAAGTTGAGTTTGCGACTTAGCAGACAAGGTTATGGATTTAATATTAAAGGCCAATAACAAATAGATAAGGTGTGGCAGGCTATAGTAAAAACCACTTAATGCATCCCCCTCAATGCCCAGCTGTTCACTGTAGGGCAGAAAGTAAGGAAAGGTCACAACCATGGCAAAACAGAAGAAAAACTGTAACCAAAGAACCTTATAAAAGGTCTGACTCTGAGCGCTTGCCGGTGGGGCAATGATTGATCTAGCCACAACAGCCTGACTGACGACCACGTCATCTTTTGGTAAGCCGATGCAAATAAACAATGCCAGCAAAGGCAGTAATGCCAGCACACGATAAATCATTAATGGATCATCAATATGAGTAAATAGACCTAAGATGATTGGTGCACTCACTAAAGCTAATCGTGCAGAACTTTGAGTCAGATTAAGATTATTAGCTAAAGCCTTACCTTGATAAAAGCGACTCAAATAAGCATTCGATGCTGCAAGCGTACCGCCACTGATCCCTTGTACAACTAAGCCGATAGCAAACATAGATACGGAATCAGCAAAACCGGATAACAAGAACCCCAACACTAAACCGATTTGAGCCCGCAACAATGAAGTCTTCTTGCCATACTTATCGGCAAACTTGCCCCACCAAGGTGCCGATAATGCGGTGCAGATCGTCGGCACAATAAACATTAGCCCCACCAGATAACCTGATTCATCTCCCCCTAAACTCGCCAGCATCCGAGGGAGAAAAAGAGGCATGCCTAGAGCCGTAAATGCCGTGAGAAAGTGACACAACAGTACAACTGAAATCACTCTCATACCACGGCCTCACCCAATGCAAAAACGTCTTCATCGTGCTGTTCAAGCTGAGATTGCTCTCGCGAAGCACGTAAAAAGTTTGGTGCACTTTGGCCATAAAATTTATTGACATCGGTCGCGCCTGATTGCGCTTTACTCAGCAAGCTGCCAGAGCAAAGCAGGTATTTAACTGGCAGCATGGGCTGATTTAGCAAATAATTCCGAGCATAGTCAGTCTCTATTCCCTGCGCCTGGAGCGACGCTAATTGGTCGATTAAACAATCACGCAATTGACGATAAAGCTGCCATGCTGGTGCCATTCCCGCTTCGGCAATCGCTTCAATAATGGCGGCTATATCAAGCTGCAAGGTAATCGTGGTAAACATTTGTGCTAAGGCTTGATCATCATTAACTATGATCCTGCGATCGATAAGTTGTGCTGCATCATGTTCAAGCGCTTCGGCTTTTGACAAACTCGCTTGATAACGACTCACCAGCAATCTGGCTGAGTCATTGTCTTTCATCACTAAGGATAAGCGTGAATCTTGATGATAGGCCAAAATAGCATTTTGCTGGTTTGACTCTAATGCGATGCCATACTTTAACCACAAACGTAAATGCACCTTGAGCATAAGCTGTAAATATTGGCTAAACCAAACATCCCAATAGCCTTGGTAATATCGATCCGCTAAATGCGCTAAATATAGGCGTCCGTCAGGCATGACACTGGCAAGTGCAGCAACTGGAACTAACTGCTTATCTTGCATGGTTGGTGGATAACGACGCACAATATAAGCAAACAATTTATGGTCGCCTAAGTGACCACCATGTTGTTCATCCACATGCTCAATGCTCTCACCTAATACATCATCGCGTTGCGCCAATGCTGTCAACGTGCGTTCAAACCAATGTCCGTCATATAAAGTACTCGGTTTTATGGAGCGAATATTCTTAGCCCCTAAGGTCGCCATCAATAATGGCACCTTAATATGCACGCCTGGAGTATTGACCACAGCCAATGTTCGGACGGATAAACTGGCCTGCACCGTAAGCGCCGATTGAGGAGCAAGAAGCACTCCCTCTGGCAAGACATCCAAACTGAGAGCCGTTAACGGATGTAATGGAAATAAACAATGTGTGTCTGTGAGCGACTCATCGAGTCCAACCTCAGTCATACTTGGCCAACACTCTGGCACTAACGAGGTTAACGTTACTAATTCTTTAGAAATCGCTAACCAATAAAGCTCAAATTGGGCGGCAAACTCTGGTGCAAATAATGTCATCGCTTGAGAGTCAAAACCGACTTTGGCTCGTGCGGTTGGATAATAAGGATGGTCTAAATACGATGCGACCTGATCGCTGAACAGCATACTTTTATGCCAATCTTTGATGGTGCTCAATGGGACACTTAATGCCTCTTTCCGAGCATTAAATGCTTGTCGACAAAGCGCCCTATGGGATACCGCACAGTCCGCTTCTGCAATATAGTCGAGGAACAGGGCGTTAGATTCTGGCGGTAAATCTGCGGCCAATTCCGTAAGCCAAGCTCGATAACCTTGCTGGTACCATGGGGTATCATTTTTGTTAGTCAGCTTGTGGCTTAGCCAAGTATCAGAGACGGCTCGCCATGTCTGCATATATTGACTGGCGATCACTGGAACATAGATAACTCGCTGCGAAAAATGACTGACCTTAAGCCAAGCGGCAGGCATAGCGTCGGGCCAGTGTCGGTTTAATGCTGGCGGTATTGCCGCGACAATCTCGCCTTTAGACATCAGTTCACAGACATTTTCTCTGAGGCAGGCATCGATAATACGTTGGCCGATATACTGTTTATCCGTGGTCATTATCATTAGTTAAACTCCCAGGTTAAATCCTGCGATAACACATCAGCCGTGGCCTGAAGACTCAAAAAATCCCGCCCCCAAACCGTAAGCACGCCAAGGTAATCTTTATTGGAATGACTGAGTCGAATTTCATCGCCTATCGACTTAATAGGCAAATAGTGTGCATGATGGGTTAAATGATCCACCGCTAATGGCATAGGACACGCACTAAGACTGCCCTCTTCGTTAGCCGGGAAATAGCGGATTAAGGCATCACTGGTGTCGGTATCTAATTCAGCTAACTCCTTACCTGCGTGGACTAATAAAATCGTTTCAAACCAGTTAAAATTAAGCACATCATTAAGAAGAAACTCGCGGCCATCGCCGATACTACGGTAATTCATTTCAACTAAAACCGGTCCGCTGTCTGTCAATATAAATTCACTGTGGCACACCCCAAAATTAATCCCAAAAGCGCTAATCTGAGCCAATGCTTGTTGACGATATTGCGTGCAAATTGCCCCATTCCAATAGGCTTGAGTTTCAATAAAATAAGGCGGGGGCGATAAAGACACATCAAACCCACCTATGGCATGCAAGGTCTGGCCATCGCCTAGGGTTTCTAATGTAAATAGTGGCCCTTGCAAATAAGACTCAAGCAAAATCACACTCTCTGAACAACCGATGTTGGCCGCATATGCCATTAATTCTTCAGTATTTTGGCATAAAGCCACTCCCATACTCGCAACACCTTCACGAGGTTTCGCGACTAAAGGAAATGGCATATTACTAGGTAAGTCATATCCTACAGACCAACTAAAAGCCCATGTGCTGGGTAAACCAAGCGCCAATAACTTAGCACGCATCGCCGCTTTATTTTTAGCTTGGTAACACACATGCCAATTTTTCGCTGCGCAGGCAAAATAATCAGCCACCATCGCAGTTGATGTTTGCAAGTGATCACTATTAGAAAAAACGATATCGGGTGAAACACCTAAAGTATCTAAGCAATCGATAATGGCAAGAGGGTTGAATACATCACATTCGATAATATGATCTGGAGACTGTGTTTGGCCGACAAAATATTGTTTATGTGCTAAACCATGATCGGTCAGTAACCATATTTCGTAGCCTAAATTGAGTGCCGCTGGTACAAAACCTTCCACCACAGCTCGATTTTCCACATGTGTAATCAAAACTAATTTAGGTTGCATAACTTACATTCCTATACTCAAAAAATACTAACGCTATTTAACGGCAATATGGTCCTCAATCACGGTAACTAGGATGAGGATTCTCGCTGCACCGAAACAATGTAAATGATAATCATTACTATTTAAATAAAATTTACATTCGAAAATGACATTAATAAAAAATGACTACTTGGCTTAAACTAATTGGAAAATAAGGAAAAATATTACTAAAGCAGAAAATTTTGTAACGGCATCGTAAGCAAGTCGTCATAAACTACTTGACCCGGCAAACGCAAATGAGAATAATTATCGAAATCATTAACAAAAAATATTTTGACCATTATGCTGTTCTTCCACTCGCTCAAATCAAAACTAAGCAACCAAGAAACGGTTTTTGGGATCTTAAATTCAGTTCCCTCTCCAGTCATATGTGAAATGTTTGCTTATGCCGGATTTGATTTTGCCGTTCTAGATACTGAGCATGTACTTATCTCAGATGACACTTTGGCACACTGCATTCGTGCAGCAAATTGCTCAGGGCTGCCACTGCTAGTCAGAGTGCCAGACGACAACGCCGCAACCATAGGTAGAGTTTTAGATGCTGGAGCGGCTGGAATTGTAGTGTCGAGAGTATCTAGCCTGGCAATGGCAAACAATGCGATTGCAGCCGCTAAATATCCCCCCTTGGGTACTCGAGGTATTTCGGGAGGACGTAATACCGGTTTTGGCACCCTTGCCCTCCAAGACTATATAGATTTAGCGAATCGAGAAGTGGTGGTGTGTCTGATGATTGAATGCATCAATGGCATGGCGGCATTACCTGACATCGTCAAGCTAGCGCAAGTCGATATGATTATCGAAGGCGCATTAGATCTCAGCTTATCTCTAGGTTATGGCACACAAGTTACCCACGCCGATGTTCAAGCCCAAATCCATAAAATGGCCCACCTTTGCCAAGCCCAAAATGTCACCTTTTGCGCCATTCCTCGCACTCCAGAACAACAAGCGAGCTGGCATGAAAAAGGCACAAAAGCATTTTTAATCGGTGAAGACCGCGGCATGATTTTCAAAACGTTTAAGCACCAACTTGACACATTAAAACAGACTAAATGATACATAGGGAATATGCATGTTAACTGAAAAAACCAGATTTACTTTGACCACCATTGCTGTCGCAATCACTGCCAGTCTTGCAAGTTCTTCAGCGTTTGCTGACAAAAGTCAGCCTAAAACCAAGCCTGAAGTGATTGTGGTAACGGGCAGCCTGCTAGGCAATTCTGAAGTAGCAGATTTAAAAACCTATACCGGTAACCGCTCCATCATTACAGCGGATCAAATATCACGAACGGCGGCACGATCAATCGATACCGCATTACAACAAGTCCCGGGGATCAAAATTAAGGATGAAACCGGAACCGGTATTCTGCCTAATATCTCTGTACGTGGCTTAGACAGCAGCCGCAGCGGCTACGCCCAAGTATTACTGGATGGCATTCCAATGACACTAGCGCCATATGGCCACACTGGACAGTCATTATTCCCAGCAACCTTATTTATGATCGATAGAATCGATGTTGCTCGCGGTGGCGCATCAATCCAATATGGCCCGAACAACGTCGGTGGAGTCATTAATCTTATTTCAAAGTCGATCCCAACTGACTGGGAAACCAGCGTCAATGAACGGATGACCTTCTTTGGTGACAGCCGTAACCTATTTGATACCAACATTAGTACCGGTGGCGCCGTTAATGATGACTTTTCGATGCGTTTTGATGGCAACATAACCAAGGGTGAATCGTTTCGTGAACACTCAGAAACCGATATTAAAAACCTGATGTTAAAAACCGTATGGAATATCGATGAGCAAAATAGCTTAGATGCGACATTACAATACTACGATGCATTTTCTGAACTACCAGGTGCGCTGAACACACCAGCCTATGAAGCCGATCGAGAGCAATCTTTACGTCCTAATGATGAATTTAACGCAGACACTAAACGGGTCGCATTAAAATACAATCATGTTCTCGATGATTCGAGCATCATCGACTATGGCGAAGTTGATCTCAGCGTATTTGGTAATAAAAGCTCACGTAATTTCCAGTGGGACTTTTATGATGCCAGCCAAGACACCGACGGCAATCTAGGAACAAGCTGGAGTGATACCACACAAGAAGCCACTCATTTGCGTAACTCCCCACGAGACTTTACCGTATTTGGTATCGAACCCACGACAAGTCTTCTTATTGACGGCGATATCAGTCAGCATATTATTGCTGGTGTACGTTACGTTAATGAAGACATTAGTTATCAACTTAACCACATAGACAAATCGTCACAAGTCGCAACTCGACCACGTGACTGGCAGATGGATACCAATGCCATGGCTTACTATGTCAGCAACAAACTGGGCTTTTTTGATGATACATTATCGATTACCCCAGGCCTGAGATATGAAGATGTTCATATGACCTTTAGCAATCTTGGTCAAGACTATAGCCAAGATAACCATGTTACCGAATGGCTACCTGGGATCACCTTAGGTTATGAATTCAGTTCAAATTGGTTTGCTTATACCAATGCGCAACGTTCACTCAGAACACCACAAATTTCACAGTTATGGCCTAAAGATCAAACTCTGGAGTCAGAGCTATCTTGGAACTATGAAGCCGGTGTGCGCTTTACCCCCACACCAAGAAGTAACTTAAGTATTGCGGCATACCGTATCGATTTTGAAAACAAAATTGAATACGACAACGATATCAGAATGTTTGTGAATATTGGCCAAACGCGTAACCAAGGTATTGAACTAGAAGGCACATATTCACCAATGGCTCTTCCAGATTTGATATTAAGTGGCAGCTATAATTATTTAGATACCGAACAACTTGACGGCGAATTTGCCGGGAACGAATTAGCATATGTGTCTAAACATCAACTGTCTGCCAGTGCTATGTATAGCATCAACGAGATAGATTTAGGCTTGATGGCGTTCTACTACAGCAAGTCATTTTCTGATCTGGCTAACACAGTAGAAGAGAATGTTTCAGGCACAGCAGGCGAAGTGCCTGCTTATACCGTGGTTAACTTTAATATTGGCACTGAGTTTTTCAAACAAGATAATCACGGCTTAAAAGTCGGTTTATCGGTTAACAATCTATTTGATAACCAGTATTACTTTAGAGGCTTAGATGTTTCTCCCGCTGGACGAGTTGCCGCGGCAGGTCGCTCACTTAGCTTAGATGTTGGTTATACCTTCTAATCAAGCTAAGTTGCTAAGGTGAGTATTGTCAGCTCAACGAGCAAATTCATCGCATACCAAACGGCTATATAAAACACAGCCTCAACACAAATGTTGGGGCTTTTTTATCCGTTATTCAAATACCATTTTATGCTAAAACATCACCAATAAATTGCAGCCGCGTTGCTTGTTTGATAAGCCTAGATTGAGGCTAGTAAGCCTTTAATTCGCTCATGTACTTCATTGGTGATTTTTTCATGACTTTTTTAAACATGGTAATAAAAGCACTGACCGACTCATAGCCTAATAACTCAGAAACATGCTGCACACTGTGCTTATCTGACAGCGCTTGCAGTGAGGTAATAATATGAATTTGGGTGCGCCACTTTCCAAATGTCATACCGGTTTCTTTTTTGATCAGCCGCGCTAATGTGCGCTCGGTTAATGCAAATTGTTCGGCCCATTGTGGTAGTGTTTTTCTGTCGCTAGGTTGGCTTATCAATTGTTGACTCATCGCCTGAATAACAACATGTTTAGACAAGGCAACATCTAAATGCTGAATAGGCATCTCAATCAGTTGATCCAATAAAACCTGCGCTAATCGTGCCGTGTTACTGGATAAATCATAATGCTGATCACGCCCTGCAAGCTCACACATCAGCTCTTTTACTAAGGGCGTAATCGCCAAAGTACAAGTATTGAGCGGCATTTTGAACATCGTATTGTCAATAAATAAGTGACATAACTGGGCGTTGTCTGATGCGCGGTTACTGTGGACTTTATTTGCCGGGATCCAAATGGCACTATGGGTTGGCACCATCCACATTTTTGCAGACACCTCACAGGTGACATAACCATGCAAAGCTAAAATCAACTGCCCTTTAGGGTGAGTGTGTAACGGAATTTCGTGGCTGGCACAGGTATGCTCAATTTTGGCGATAATAGCTTGCGGCATATCTTCAAAATTCTTGATTTCATCCCAGCCAATTGCATCAAACATCGTTTTGTCAGTTTTCAATCATTAAATGTCACTATTTCTAAATTATAACGTCCGGCAAATCTTTATACTAGCGACCATTATTGACGCTAAAAACAAAAACACGGTATGACTTCAGCTATCTTACATAACAAACCGAAATCGCGCTTCTCAGGCATATTACTGGTGCTGGGCATTTTGCTTATTGCGGCAAATTTACGCGCGCCTTTTACTGGGATTGCCCCAGTACTGGAGCAAATTATTAGTCACTTTGGCCTGACCGGATCGCAAGCAGGCTTTTTAACGACATTGCCGTTAATTGCCTTTGCCGTTATTTCACCAATGGCGGCAGTGTTTGCTAGAAAACAAGGTTTAGAACACGCATTATTTACCGCGTTGATCCTGATATTTTTAGGTATTGCCGCTCGATTTATCGACTCCTCCACCATGCTCTTTATCGGTACGGCTATTATTGGTGTCGGAATCGCGATTGCCAACGTGTTATTACCCAGTCTGATTAAACGTGATTTTGCCACGAAAGTAGCACTGATGACCTCAGCCTACGTGCTGACTATGGGAGTCACCTCTGGTGGGTTTTCAACCTTGGTATTTCCCCTTAGCCAACTCAATGGTTTAGGCTGGCAATTTGCTCTGGGCTCAGCAGCCATCATCACAATTGCCAGCTTAATCGTCTGGACAGCTCAGCTGGGTAAACACACTAAACCAAGCTATTGTGCACATCAATCGGCTGCCTCAAAAAGTGTTTGGCGTTATCTTTTAGCCTGGCAAATTAGTTTGTTATTAGGCCTAAACTCATTTCTGAATTACATCATTATTACTTGGTTGCCAAGCATACTGACTGATACTGGCCACTCAGCCGTTGAAGCCGGGGCGTATCATGGCGCTTTTCAAATTGCGACAGCACTGCCAGGCTTAGTATTAATTCCGTTACTGGCTAAGTTAAAAGATCAAAGTGCGCTGAGCTTTATTCTGGCGCTACTCAGTGCGCTCAGTGCCCTTGGTCTGCTGTATATGCCTCACTTTGCTTTTGTGTGGACACTAATGCTGGGCTTTTGCTCTGGGGCTTGTTTTATTTTAGGCTTATCGTTTATTAGTTTGCGCACCGATAACCCGCACCAAGCCGCATCACTTTCTGGTATGTCACAAAGTGTCGGCTATTTACTGGCAGCCGTTGGACCTATGGTCGCAGGCGCGCTACACACTGCAACAGGCAGTTGGGATGTTCCATTATGGTTATGTGCGATTGCAGGCGTATTGTGTGCTTTATGCGGTTTAGGTGGTGGCAGAAACACCACCTTAAGCAAGTCAGTTAGCGGATAAAAAACCACCAAGCGGCTATTACAACATCGTTATAGCCGTTATGTTATTAGCAAATATTACACACTGCGGTTGAGATATTTACGCGCTTTTTTATTGCCTAATTCAGCACTTTGTTTTATCCATTTATCACCCTCAGCTTGATCTTGGTTGGCAATTAATCGTGTTCCCAAAACATATTGAGCATCGCTCAGCCCAAGCTCAGTAGCTTTAATTGGCGCGCTCAAAGCCTCCCTGTAGTATGTAACTCTAACCATAAGCCTTTAAGCGGCGGTTAAATTCATTGCCTTAGCATATCTGCTAGGCGAAAACGTTATGGTAACCAAAAACATAAATGTAAGGGTCACTATCACCATAAGCCAGGAAGTTTGAAAACTGCCGCTCCATTGGCGAAGAGCTCCTGCGATGTAAGGGATAACCGCTGTCACGATAAAACCAACACCTTGAACAAAAGCGGTTAATGCTCCGGCCAGTTTAGGTGAAGATAAGTGGTCAAGCGTTACGGTCAGAGTCAGCGCAAAACAGCCGCCAAGGCCGTAGCCGATCATTGCAACCCATGAGGTTAACATTAACTCAGGCGCTAACATTAATCCGCAAAATCCAACTAGCTGAATACCGACCGCAAAAAATAACCAAGGACGTCTATCAAGACGACCAGCAGATAATGCCGGAGCAGCTAGAGCACCAATTACCTGAAATATCGTCATAATCCCAATGAGTTCACCGCTATCTTGGGCGCTCCAACCTAATTCCTGAGCATAACTTGGTAACCATGCAATCATGCAGGCGTAACCGCCGTTAGCCAGCCCAAAGTAGCAAGCCAGTAACCATGCACGGCGATTAGTAAAAAAATTAATCTTAACGCTATTGTCGCTAATATGTAGATTTTCTCTGGGCCTTGTCCACCACAATAACAGTGCTATCAAGGCCGGTATTAGCCAAATACCAAGCCCAGATTGCCAATGACCTTGATGGTTCGCCACTAGCGGGCTAATGACTGCGGCTATACCTCCACCAGCCATAAGTGAGGCAGAATATCCTCCCATTGCTAGTGGCACACGTTGTGGATACCAGCGTTTAACTAAACCAGGAAGTATCGCCTGTACAATTGCGATGCCTGTACCCGCCAGCAATGCACTGGCAATCAGCGCGCCACTATCGTTGAGCCATAAACGCCAAAAACTCGCCAAAGCAATTGCAACAAGGCCTGCTGTTATCCACACACTCTCGCTAAATAATCTGCCCAACCAAGGCAGCAATAAGGCAAATATCCCCATACATAACATAGGTAACACTGTAAGTAAGGATGCGGCTTGTAAGCCTAAACCGGTAGTGGCAGTAATGTCGTCCAGCAAAGGGCCTATGGCGGTAAGTGTCGGCCGTAAATTGATTGCCATCCCAGCAATAATGAGCATCGGCCACAACATGGATAATACCGACTGGTGTGCAGCGGTAGTATGATCTTCACTCATGAGTAATGGATAATCCTATTGGTGAAAAAAATAATCGGCACTAAGTGCCGACTATGGTGAAATGATTTGGTTTTAAAAAGGCTTATAGGGTAAGAATTTACCATCAAGGGTAATCACTGCGCGCGAGCCACCTTCAGGATCTTCAACCTTCTTAATATCCATTTTAAAATTGATTGCGCTGATTATCCCATCACCGAACTGTTCGTGCACTAAGGATTTTAAGGTCGTGCCGTATACTTGCATCATCTCGTAGAAACGATAAATCGTCGGATCTGTAGGGATACTATTTTCAACACTGCCGCGTAATGGAATAGCTTGCAGCAACGTAATCGCACTGGCATCAAGACCAAGCGTTTCGCCAACTTGCTTAGCGGCGTCGGCGGGTAAAGGCTGCTGACCTAGCAAAGCCGCTGTAACGAATACATCACTTAAGCCAGTACCCTGGGCGATTTGTTCAAATGAAAGATTCTTTTCTGCTTTGGCTGCAATAATGAGATCGGTTAATGCTTGGCGAGCAGTATGGCTAATTTGTGATTGGATCATAATAATACCTCTATTGTGTTTTATTTACACAGCAACCTTTAGCTGTGTGTGGGTTGCGCGGACGTCAGGATAGTCCGCAAGGGAAACGAAAGTATTGGTGTGGTAGTCCAAGGCATCAATACTGCCTGACTCGATATCGTAGACCCAGCCGTGCAAAGCCAGACGGCCTTCTCCTAACGCGAGGCGGACCGAGGGATGCGTTCTAATATTATCAAGCTGGGCGATGACATTTTCTCGCACCATAGCTTCAATCCGTGCGCGTTCACTTGTGTGCTGGCGGGCTTCATTGACGATACGAGCAGAGTCGGCATAGCGCAGCCAACTGCCCACCGCAGGCATGTGATCCATACACTTGCAGGTGGCAATCGCGGTCATCGCTCCACAATCAGAATGTCCACAGATAACAACGTCGGTGACTTGCAATGCGGTTACGGCGTACTCCACCGATGCCGAAACACCGCCGGGTTCAGGCCCATAAGACGGTACAATATTACCGGCGTTACGAATAACAAACAGGCCACCCGGTTCATGCTGGGTCACCAACTCAGGCACTAAGCGACTGTCCGAGCAAGAAATGAATAATGTGCGTGGATGTTGGCTGGTAGCCAAACTCTTGAACATCTCTGCACGTTCGGGGAATACGTCAGTTTTAAACTTTAAAAAACCTTCAATAATATTTTTCATCATAGTGACCTCTGCCTTGCAATACAGTGAATGCTACGCCCACACTAGAATAAGGTAAAATACTGGTTTATTATGATATCGATAAGCAATACTTATACATCGGATCGCATATGCTATTACGACACATCAACTATTTTCTCGCGGTGGCGGAATATCGCAGCTTCACTCGGGCTGCAACTTCACTGTATGTTTCACAACCGGCGTTATCTCAGCAGATCAAACAATTAGAAGAACAATTAGGTTGCCAGCTATTTGATCGTTCAGGACGCAGCGTACGTCTAACAGATGCTGGAGAAATGTATGCCCGCTATGCGCGTAACGCCCTCCAGGATCTACAAGAAGGCAAGCGAGCGATTAATGATGTGAAAAACCTCAGTAGTGGAGAACTGCGTATTGCTATTACACCAACTTTTACGACCTACCTTATCGGTCCTTTGATAAAAGTATTTCATCAGCGTTACCCCAAGGTGACACTGAGCGTGAAGGAAATGTCACAGGAGCAAATGGAACAGCGATTGCTGGACGACGAATTTGATGTCGGTATCGCATTTGAAAATGTGCATTCTGCGGATATTGAATCGCAGACTCTTCTGGTAGAAACCTTGGCATTAGTCGTGAGAAAAGATCACCCTCTTGCGCAAGAGTCAGTCGTTAATCTGCAAATATTAAACCAGCAGTCAATGGTATTATTAAGTAATGAATTTGCTACCCGTGAACAAATTGAACGTTATTGCCGTCAGCATCAAGTACAACCAAAGGTGTTGATGGAGGCTAACTCACTCAGTGCAGTTATTGAGATTGTGCGCAATACTCAGCTTGCCACTTTGCTGCCGTCAAACATTACTGGCGAGCGAGATGAACTCGTCGCTATCACCCTAACCCCCTCTTTACTGCAACGTACAGCAGTATTGCTCCAGCGAAAAGGAGCCTACCAAACCGCGGCGGCGAAGGCGTTTATAACCTTAGCACATCAGCATTGTCAGCCAGATAACTGTGTTGAAAGCGATAGCGAACAACATTAGGTTGCTAGCTCATTGGTTATGGATGTGTGGATCAAGCTGTTTATTAATGTGATAGGTATTTTAAGGCAAGGTATTGATTATTACGATTCGCAGTGACCTATTAGCTATCGTCGCTGCGATTTTCGACGACAATGTATACTCTTATAAATTTTAGTCACTAAACTAAGATAAATAATAAAAGACTTATTTAGATAACATTAGAAAACCTATCAATATATTAACCTACTTACTCTACTACTATAGCCTTCTCTTAAAATAGATAAGTAAACCATGACAATTAATATATTAAGTATGCCATGCCATTAAACACATATAATACATATAACACATCATATTGTTTAATGTATTAAATCGATTATATTATCTAAGATATTAAGCACGCCGTATTATTTAATATAGAATAAAATTTACTTTAAAGTAAACACACTAATTACAGCGTTAATAAATCATTAAAAATAAAGTAAATACACTATTAAAATAAAGCTAAATCAATTTAAAAACCACACTCATTAACATATTTAACAATAACAAAACAACTTTAGATTTAATGTATTTTTATTTTGTTTAAAAAATATAAAAGTGTTAGCTTTTAAATGCGCATAGTAGTAATGATTAATTATATGTTTCCTGAGTACATATAATATCTATTTGCGCGTTCAATGAAGGACACTTTTAATTAAAATAAAGGAATAATCATGAGAACAAAATCAAATATAAAAATATTAACCTTATCCTGTTTAACTGCTTTAGGAGCAACCTCTTACTTTGTGGAAGCTGCTATCCCTAATACTATTCCAAAACTGTCTATGGTAGAGCACGCCGCCCCTGATCTTGATTCACTTAAAAATGATGTTATTTCTAACCCATCGTTTATCAGCTCACTATTCTCCCTAGGTCATCACCTTGGGTATGCTTGGGCTGGTGGTACCGCATCACAGTATGTTGGTCAGGATATAGAAGTAAGAAGAGAATCGGGCAACGAGTATAGTCTCAAAGCACGCTATAATAGCAATGATCCACATGCTGGCGGCTACCGCTCAAGTGAGCGTTTGAAGGTTAATTTACAAAATATACATTTTGTAACTAACCCTCAAGACTTACGGTTAGGTTCTCCTCAAGTTTATGATCGCGAAGCTATTTATACTGCTCCCGTGGTGATTTATAACTGGGGAGACACCGAAGATACCGGTGTAGCCACCCTAAATTATGACTACACCACCAGTTGGGCAAAAACTGATAATTTCTCCTTCTCTGAAAAAATTGGTGTCACCAATAAATACGAAGTGGGTATTCCTGGAATTGGCGGAGCGAGTTCTGAAATCAGCGCCGAATTTTCTGCTAGCCAAGGCTGGAGTGAAACCGACGGCAAAAGTACAACGATTTCTAGCCAAGCACAATATCGAGCAATGATGCCGCCTCGTAGTAAACGTTATATATCAATCACCCTATTTAAACAAAAGGCGGATGTTCCTTATACCTCCAGTTTATTTATGATGTACGATATAAAATATGAGAACTTCTTAAAATGGGGTGGTAATGCGCATATTGATCATCCGACAAATAGACCTAACTTCCCTTATACTTTTGGTGGAGCGAATGCGAATAATCTTAATGGGCCAGAAGCCTTAGTTGATCAATATCTTCATCAGGATATTAACGGTTACGGTGTATGGGATTGGCCTACTGCAGTTAACTCCGCAAACAGTAAAAACAATTTCGAATGGATATTGGCTAATATTAGTAGACAACATGGTGCGCCTATTAGTGGTAAGTTTACCGCTATCGATTCGAGTCAATTTAATATTGATGCTAGTGAAGCATATCCACTAACAGCTGAAGATATCGCTAACCGTCCCGAAAATTTACAAAGATCAGGACTTAATAGCAATATTCAGATGACTGTCGGTGACATCCAAAATGATGACTACGACGGTTTAATCAGAAATCTGAATATTTCGAAATCAAACCAAGTCATGTTAAATAATTAAAGTACCTTATACTTTTACCTAGTCAATGCGTTACAAAAAAGCTACTCATTCGAGTAGCTTTTCTTTAGCAGTTATTCCTGCATAAGTTAGTTATTCAATAAAGTCAGTAAACTTTTATACGATCCGCTTAATATAAAATCAAAGTGATAAGTTAAGCCTAGATAAAAATGATTCGGGCTGAAAGTTACCGACTGAGTATCACTAAGTCCACAACTTTAGGATGACAAATTTGAGAGTAAGCAGGCGACGTTATGTTATTAAGTGTAAAAGATTTCACAAAACGATGCATTTACAACTTATGTATGACGGCATAAAAACTTACTCAACCTAAAGGCTGACAAATTTCAAGCTAACTGAAAAAATTTAACATCAGAATACTAACCCATAATAAGCAATTCATTGTCATTATTGATCTTTTTTGAGTATTTCGTTGCCACCTACTTTTGTACTAAGACTTTTTTTACCGCGTTTATCCTAATAAGGTATTTTAAGCTCGAGATGTAACTAAATAGTTACAATTGATAATCGTTTGTCATTTACTAATCAAACCATTTTTAATAAAAATATGGCTGCATATCCTACTTTTTAGAGGTCTCGTCGTTTATGGAGACTATAAAAAAAATGGAGAATCGTATGGAACACAAACATAAAATAGCCCTCGCAGTATTGGCAGCCCTGAGCACACTTCCAATGCAATCCCAAGCAGCACAATTACTTCCAGTGAACAGTAACAAAGCCATTAAAGATACCTATATAGTGGTCTTTAATACCCCGAGTATTTTAAATCTACAAGATACATCCGCGTTAGCTAATTTTTCCACTCAACAAGCCAACATTCTCGCTAATGATTACAATATTAGCGTGGTGAAAAACTTCGGTAACGCACTAAATGGCGTATTGATTAAAGCCAATGCCAAGCAGATCGCTGAACTTCAAGATGACCCTAAAATTAAATACATAGAACAAGATCAAATGATGTCGATCTCCCCTATTATGTCTGCCAGTAGCGATCAAGGCAGTCCAACGTGGGGCTTAGACAGAATAGATCAGCGAGATCTGCCTTTCGATAACAACTACCATTACGATTATGATGGTACGGGGGTCACCGCCTATATTATCGATACAGGGGTACTCAATAGCCATAATGAATTTGGTGGACGAGCCACCAGTGGATATGACTTTATCGATAACGACTCAGATACCACAGACTGTAATGGCCATGGTACTCATGTTGCGGGCACAATCGGTGGTGCCAGCTATGGGGTTGCAAAAAATGTCAATATTGTTGGGGTACGGGTACTCAGTTGTAGTGGTTCAGGCAGTAACTCTGGAGTGATTGCAGGCATTAATTGGGTCAAAAATAATGCCTCTGGTCCTTCTGTAGCCAACATGAGCCTAGGTGGTGGTGCATCACAAGCAACAGATGATGCCGTTAATGCTGCGGTTGCTGCAGGGATTAGTTTTGTGGTTGCTGCAGGTAATGACAATAGCAATGCTTGTAATTACTCTCCAGCTAGTGCCGCCGATGCGATTACTGTGGGATCAACAACCAGCTCTGATTCACGCTCAAGCTTTTCAAACTATGGTACTTGTCTTGATATTTATGCCCCAGGCTCAAGCATCACCTCGGCTTGGTACACTTCAAACAGTGCAACTAACACCATTAGTGGTACTTCAATGGCCGCGCCACATGTTGCGGGGGTTGCTGCGCTATATCTTAATGAAACCCCCAGTATGACTCCAACACAAGTGACTAACTTGCTGGCGACAAGAGCAAGTAGCGGTAAGGTATCTGATGCAAAAACTGGATCGCCAAATTCACTGCTGTTCTCACTGGATGGCGATGGTGGTTGTGGTGATAACTGTCCGCCGCCGCCTTCTGACACTGAACTTCTTGATGGTCAAGCTATTGCAACAAGCGGGGGCCAGGGCTCAACAAGTTACTATTTCATTGATGTGCCAACCAATGCAACCAGCCTTGCGGTTACCTTAGCTGGTGGTTCTGGTGATGCCGATATGTATGTCAGCCAAGGGGTTAAACCGACCATTAATAGTTATCAATGTCGTCCATTTCAAAATGGTAATAATGAAAGCTGCGACTTCACTAATCCTGCTGCTGGTAAATGGTACGTTATGATCCAAGGTTACTCAGCCTTCGCTAATGCTAACCTTACTGCGGACTACAATCTAGGTGGCGGAAGTAGTTGTACAGACAGTGATTGTCTTGTTAATGGTGTTCCAAGAACAGGATTAAGCGGTGCAAGCAGTTCACAAACCTTTTATAAGGTCGTCGTACCAGCTAATAACACCCTCAATGTGACCATGAGTGGTGGTAGCGGTGATGCCGATATATACGTCAAAGCCGGCACACAACCGACCACAGGCAGTTTTGATTGTCGTCCCTACAAAAATGGTAACAATGAAAGCTGTTCTTTCACCCCAACGGTTGAAACGACTTATCATGTGATGCTAAGAGGTTACACTAACTATTCGGGGGTAAACCTAGTAGCAAACTATGAGTAAATAACCTTAAACGAGAAGTAAAAAATACCGGCTATTTCTGATTGAAGTAGACGGTATTTTTTTCACTAAACATTTGCCGCTTTAGCGCACGTTTATTCGTCACTATAAAAGTCTTTATCCGATTTCACTCTGCACGATTATGCTCAAAATATCGGCTTGAATAACCGATAATCATCCATTTTAACTATTATTCATAGCTGTAATTTAATTGTGGCCAAATACCGCCCAGATGACATTCAGGTGGTATTTATACCGACAATATAGAACAAGCATTCTGATAGACAATGTCGATAATAGTTAGCGAGCAACCGCTCAAATATAGGCTTAATAATTGGCCATAACTGTCGTTATGGCCGATTATTTATCTCAACGCTACGCGCATTAAGTCGATACATCTAGCCAACACTGCCGTTAGCATCAGGCCAAGCCTAAACCACTATTTACGGCAGTAAACTAACGAAATAGCATTGATTAGTTTTAACGTAAATCAACCTGCAGTGCGACTCCTGAACTCTGGGGTTCACTCTGCACTGTGATGTAATACCACCCCACGTTTGGTGCATCGACTGTGATACTTTCTTGAGTGTTAGCAGGCGTGACAGACGCTGCATCGAAGTGTTGAGCATTGGCCCACGTTGTCCCCGAAAACAGGCTCACATCACCACTGCCGTGGGCCGAGTTGATGCTTAACTGACTCGTACCTTCTGGCACCCAAAGATAGTAATCGCTGCGACCATCGGTGGTGCAGATGGCTTTGCCTGAACTCAGCTCACCATGACTCAAGGGTGATTGTGTCGCGCAGGCATTGTCGATTATAGCTGGCGTCGGCGTGTTGCTCGCGCCTGTATTGAGGGTGAGTGTTACGCCGCTAAACTCAGTGGCAGTATCCACTGTGATATAACGCCAGCCGCGATTGGCACTGAAGCTAAGCGACTCTTGATTACCCACTTGAGTGCTCTTGGCATCGGCATTATCGGCGTCGGCCCACTGGCTGGCATTGAAGTAAAGATTGGCATCCCCAGAACCGCCCTTAGTGGTGACGGTGAACTGAGTATTATCTTCCTCAACCCAGAAGTAGAAGCTGTTGCGTCCACCACTGATACACTCGTTTTTGCCCAGTGTGAGCTGGCCGTAATCTAAGGTCACTGCACCGCAATTTGCTGGTGGCTCAGGATCTACGCCGCCATCTCCCAGATCGGGATCAACATCAGCGAACAGCTCAGTGGTGCTAACTTGCATATCGACGCCGCCAAAATCCCCCGACAAGGTAATGTAGTGCCAATATTCGTCAGGGTTTAACTGCACTTTAATAACTTGATAGTTACCGTTGCCGATCCCCGCGCCTTGGTTTTGTTCTGGGCTTGCCCAACTTTTAGAATTGAAATAAATGTCGGCATCACCCCAACCGCCGCCAATCTTGATCCACAGATCTTGGGCCGAGCGCTCGGTATTAGTGAAACTGAAACTGGCGCGGCCGAGTTTGGAATCAATACATTCCATCGGCACATCGATTTTAAGGCTGGCCGATTCTGTGTAACGGTAGGCTTCGTTCGTCACTTGGCAAGGGGAGTAATCTTTACTGATAGTGCCCGCAGGACCAGTCCAGTTACCTTCACGGCCACTGGGCTCAGCATCGACATCACTTGGGCCTTTATCGACAATGCCATTGTCAGCCGTGCTCAAGCCGCTGGCGAGCCAACCTTTCCACTCGTTGTCGTAACGTGTACCGATACCATCCATAAAGGTTTGATATTCCGCGTATTGGTCGTTACGTAGGTAGGCGAGAATCTGTCTTACATCGTCCCTGTGATGCTCAAACATAAAGCGCACCGCAAGATAACCCCAACGGTAGATACGGTCTTGGCCCGATTCATAGTTGTTTTTGAATATGGTCGACAACATAAACTCACCGGTTTCGCCCATGGCAATCGCCGCGGTATTGGCATCACGGTAAGAAATGTATTCCGCTAGACCTTCAATCCACCAAATGGTATTGGCCGACGTGCCGCGACTAAAGTCACCAAACAGGTTATAGCGCCCGTCTAGGTAGTGCACATATTCGTGTTGCAGGTTCCAGACATGGAAATCCGGCGTGCGCCATTCGGCTTCATAGGCGATAAAACGCGCCTGATTTTTGAGTCCGGCGGGCGAGCCTTCAAGGTACATGCCGCCGTTGTCGGTATTGATACCAAAGATACTGTTGGCTAAGGATTTATACTCAGACGAGCTGCCAAATATCACTAGCTCTAAATCATCGTTGTTATCTTGCCCTACAGGTTGCATGCCCGTTTCAAGTTTGCTGTGGAAATAGCTTTCTTGGCTGGTCAACACATCACAGGCCCACTTGGCTTGATCTTGATAGAGATCTTGGGCGCGGATCTTGAGACTGTCGGAGCATTTCCAGTTGAAAGGTAGGGTATCGGCCTCTAACTGCGCCTTAAAACCACAGATATTGTAATCGTTACAATGGCTGCGATCGTAATAGTCGGCCATTTCTGCCGTCGCGTACCAAAGCACTTTGCTCGGTTCGCTTTTACTGGTGCTGCTGAGGATGTTTTTAACTAGCTGAGTCACTCGCGGGCGCATGGCATCAATGTAATACAGCCGAGATAACTCTTTGACTGAGTTGACTAACAGATACTCTGCACTGGTGCCTAACAAGTCGCGGTGTTCGAGTTGAAAGTTATTTAGCGCATCTAAAATGCCTTGGTCACGTGCGAACAGCGCCTGCATGTCATCATTCCACTGGGCGCGGAATAAGGTGGTAAACACTGAGTTTGCTGCGGCGTTCATGGCGAAACTGGCTTGCCAGTTAGCGTCGTAGTCCGTTAGCACTTTTATGGTGACATGATTAAAATCGGCGCCGATCTCGGCAGAGTCAATCAGGATTAAGGCTTCTTTCAACACGCCAGCATTGTCATCGGAAACAGTCCAAATCGCAGCGTTCGCAAATAAAGCGTTGAGGGCCGATTTTAAGCTGGCCTTAGCGGCGCTGCTGTAAGCGGGTACATCATTTGGGCTGTAAAACTGCACATAGAGGGCTGCGCGGACAAAGTAAATATGCGATTCAAGATGCTGAACATCGACCCCAGTGTAGTCCTTGGCTTTAGTGGCAATGGCGTTGGCGACACTGATCACATTGGCCTCGCTAAATAGCGCGGTCGCAGCACTGCCTTTGAGGCTATAGAGCTTACCGACGCATTCGGGTGTCGATTGGCTCAATTGATCCACTAGGGCTTGGCCCGATTTACCGACAAAGTCACTGCAGTCATTGCTCTGCACTGCGGCGCTGCGACTCTGTAACTTAAGTGGCAGTTGCTCCGAGACATCTATATGACGTTTTTGACGCGAATGTACCTCAAGTGAATCTATTGGGGTGGGCTCATTTGGTGATGCCATCAATGGCGTCTCCCGCAGCAGCGCTCTATGGGATTCAATTTGGCTAATGGGCGCCGAAGGCGGTAGTGGCAAAGGTTGAGCTTGTGGTGGGTTTAGGTTTAGTTTGTTAGTGGCTAAGGGGTTATTTGTATGATTGTCATGGGCAATAGCGGGAATCGAAACGGCTAAACTAATAGTCGCGAAGAGTAATATCTTTTTCATTGTGTATCCATTTTTATCTTGTCTGCAATGCAGATCTTCCTTGGGCGTTATTTGATGCGTGTAATATAAGCTTGCATCAAACCTCATTGGCCTTTTTACTGAATAAACAATGCTATAACTTGGTTAAACCGTAAAAAGTACCCAGAAATAATGGCGGTAATTGGTCAAAACATCCAGTGTTTGCCAGACTATTTTCTGCTTCGCTCCATTTTATCGCCCTACTAGGGTTTGCTCTATCTGCACGTTGCTCCAACATAATGACGCCTTAGGCGGCATGGAATAACCAATGACGTTGCTAACCTCACCGGACAGTAAAGTGACAGAAACAGACATGTATCTAGGCATCAGCATTGAATCTCAATTGGATAGCATTTTATGTAAACAAATTGCTGCTGACATATTTTCAAGTAAAAAAGGTTTCCACTTGGTAATATGTAGCCTGATAAGAATAATCATTCATTTTACTGCGAGAGCATTATGATCAATCAACTACAGCAAAAATATCAACTGTCATTATTTTTGCTACTGGGTACTGTGGCTATAATGGGTGTTTTTCCATTTGTAGTAATACGTTACCTCGATGGTAACTTTATTGCTGCTGGTATTGATATAACGCTCATACTAGGCATAGTCGCATTGGTCGCTTATGCATATTTCTCTAAAAAAATCCGCATAGTAAGCGCAATAGCAGCGGTATTTATTAATACCGGTGTTGTAGCCATAGTGATAGCAAATGGAATCGACAGTTTTTTGTGGGTTTATCCAGTCTTCGCAAGTACTTTTATTCTAGTCAGACCGCTTGAGGCCTTATGTATTAATTTCGTCGCTGGCGTTGCTATGGTGGCCCTGTCTGATATTTTTAATACAATTTCATTAAACTCCTTTGTTATAACAATCTTGATGTTATCAATGAGTGCATTTATTTATGCCAGTCATGGCGTGAAGCAGTTTCTCTTACTAAAAAAGCTCAACACTATTGATGAACTCACTGGCGCATATAATCGCCGCGCCATGAGCTCAGATATAAAAGCGGCTTTATCTAATGCAGAAAATAATGGTATTGAGCAATTATTGGCTATTCTAGATTTAGATTACTTTAAGACAGTCAATGACAAGTTCGGCCATGCTGTTGGAGACCAAGTACTAAAAGATTTTGTAACTATCACCACCTCACATATTGGTAAATACGATCGACTTTATCGGTTCGGGGGCGAAGAGTTTGTATTATTAATTCCCAATATGAGTGATCAACATGTGTTTATTGATAATCTTAAAACGGCGATTAAGCAAGAATTGAAAACACCAGATGGTAAAGAAATAACCGTGTCATTTGGCGTTGCCCCATGGGTACCGGGTACAACGGCTGATACTTGGCTTCAACGCGCAGACGAGGCACTTTATCTCGCAAAGGGACAAGGTCGTGACTGTGCTGTGTTCAGCAATAAGTAGCTTTTGCTAGACTTAGCGATTAATAGCAATCTGTAACACTATGCTTGTGACTGCAAGCTACAGTAATGGATAAATATCAATCTATCCTGATAAACAGATTTAAATCCTTTTTAGTATAAATACACCAGATGTGAATACTTTAAACAAAAAAAACACAAGTTGGATTTATATGTCTTTTTTATATTTACATTAATATAAATTTAAATTAAAAATTAACATTCAGAATCAGTGAATATTTTATAAACATGACAAAAACGACATTAATATTGTTATACATTGATTTTAATTTTGTTGCTTTATTATGTGTGCGAAAATAAAAGCAAGATTGAGATGACTCTCCCTTATCTCAATTCATATTCTAAATTCAGCAACCACAAAGCTGTATTTATTTTCGTATCTCAATTTAAATAAACAGTATTAACATCCCATATGAAGTCATATTCACTAAAGCAAAAGATATTACTATCGGTTGTCCTCGCCCTTGCGGTTGTCATTGGACTATTATCGTGGCACAGCTATTCAACCCAAAAAAGCTCGTTACTGCAAAGTAGTGTTAATCAGGTAAGTGAATCTGGTAAACAACAGGCAAAACTAATTGAAGGATGGTTGTCTGATCGTAAACGGATCATCAGCTCAGTTGCCACTAAGGTCGAAGGTGATACGCTTAATGCTTTGCAACAAGCAAAAATCTCCGGCGATTTTCAGCTAACCTATTTCGGTAACAATAATGGCATAATGATTGATTCAGACCCGAGTATTGATCGTACCGGCTATGATCCTAGATCGCGTCCTTGGTACCATCAATCACAACAAGCACGTAAAACAATTATTACCAAACCTTACGTAGATGTCGCCTTTAATGTATTGGTCGTCACTATCGCTAAACCGACCAGCAATGGCGTAGTTGCTGGCGATGTTTCAATTGCTAGCTTAGTCGATAGCGTCAACAGCATGTCCCTGCCAGCCAACGGTTATGCCATCATGATGCATAAAGACGGCACTGTGATTGCTTATAAAGACGCAAATAAATTGATGGGCAAAATTACGTCTATTGATAATAAGTTAAGCAGTCAATTGATCCAATCAAGTCGTCAAACAGGCAAATTAGTACCTGTCTATTTTGATACTGAAGGCAGAGATAAATTACTCTGGAGCGAAGAGATACCGAATACTGATTGGCAACTGGTTTTTGTACTCGACCAACAAACCCTAGAAGCACCACTTGCCAGTTTAATGTTTACCCAACTAGGATTGGCTGTATTAGTACTGATTATCAGTGTGTTATCAATTTCATGGTTATTAAGCCTGTTACTTGCACCATTAAGCCGTGTATCACAAGCATTATCCCGCATCGCTGACGGCAATGGTGATTTAACCCAACGCATCACTGTCGACAGTCAGGATGAAGTCGGGGTGCTAGCCGATAACTTTAACCGCTTTGTGAGTAGTCAACATCAGCTGATCAGCCATATTCGTCATCTGGCGCACGAACTGCATTTAGATGCAGAGCAGAGTTTACTTACAAATCAAACAAGTGTTGATGAGCTACAACGCCAACAGCAAGAAGTCGCAATGGTTGCGACTGCAGTGACGGAAATGTCATGCGCAACCCATGAAATTGCAGCCAATGCTGAAAGTACTGCTGCGGCGGCGCAACAGTCAACCCAAAGCAGTATTCAAGGTAAAGGTTTAGTTGATAAAACTCGCACGACCATTAATTCGTTGGCATCAGAAATAGATGAAACCACTACCGTCATTGGTAAATTAAGCCTACATGCACAAGCCATCTCTAGCATTTTGACAACAATTCAAGGGATTGCTGAGCAAACTAACTTATTGGCATTAAATGCAGCGATTGAGGCCGCTCGTGCGGGTGAACAAGGTCGTGGTTTTGCCGTAGTGGCTGATGAAGTGCGAGTATTATCTCGTCGGACTCAAGACTCAACGGCAGAGATTTATACCACTATCGAAACCTTACAAAGCACAACCAAACAAGCTGTTTGCTTGATGGACAGTAGTAAAACATTAGCCAATAACAGTGTTGATGATGTTAACGCTGCGGCAAACGCTCTGGAAGAAATAACTGAAGCGGTCAATATGATTTCTGATATGGCGGGTCAAATAGCCATAGCAGCAGAAGAGCAAACACAGGTGACGAACGAAATAACTAAAAATACTGTTGCGATAAAAGATGTCACCGATGAGATCACCTCATCGGCGATGACTCATTTAGACCAAGCCACAATGCTCAAAGACCGTGCGACAGATTTGAGTAACAAAGTCGCCACCTTTATTTTGTAACCATGTTTTATTGGTCTGGTGCAGGCATATTGCTAAGCAAGAATATCCAGCCGAGTTCCAACGACATTTGGATGAGTCTTTTGAGGTAAAAGCCAGTTAGCTTTCCTCAAAGACTCAACAAAATCAAGATTCGTAATCTAAAGCCAATAGTAATAACCTAAAACACTAATATTCGATGTTCGACTTGATGCTATTTCATCGCGGATTTGATGTATAAATCGAAGCGATTTTTTTTAGTTTCAATCACAGAATGCGGCTTTACACCGTCTAAATCCTCAGCATAATCAGGGCGTTTTACAACGACACGTTTGGTGGCTAATGCGATAGCAGGTGCCAGTAATCCATCGGCATCAAGATCAGCCCCAACTAAGGTTTGGAATACTCGCATTTCTTTTTTTACCAGCGCTGACTTTTCACGGTGTGGGTACATGGGATCAAGGTAAACCACATCAATCTCGCTGACGTTAGTGCTCGTTTTCACCGCATCGGCTAATGCATTGAGGCTGGAACCATGGAACAAGCTCATACGCTCATGCATCCATTGGCCAATTTCAGCATCATCATACGCGCGGCGTAAACCGTCTTCGAGTAGCGCGGCAACCACGGGGTTTCGTTCAACCATAATGACTTTACAACCTAGGCTGGCCAATACAAATGCATCACGGCCTAAGCCGGCAGTTCCATCCACAACCGTTGGCGTTAAGCCTTGTTTTAATCCAACCGCTTTGGCGATAGATTGACCTCGCCCGCCACCAAACTTACGCCGATGAGCAACCGCACCAGAAACAAAATCAACACTAATGCCGTCTAGTTTAGGCTCATCTCGTTTATGCAAACTTAGGCAGTTTTGCTCAAAGCGCAATTCAAAAGCAGCATGCTGATCCCACACAAGCTGCCAGCGCTGGGCAATATCGACTAATGAAGGATACTGCTGATTAAAGAAGATAGGTGTCTGCAACAAGATGATTACCATGCCAATATAAGAAACTACGCCATTATGCCAAAAGCCATCACCAGTGAACACCTATACCTCGCGCGCTAGAAAACTTATAATGTCGACATTACACAGTTTTTGCTGTCTCATTTAGTAAATGGAAATGCCCATGCTCAGTTATCGCCACGGTTATCATGCAGGCAATTATGCCGATGTGCTTAAGCACTCAATGCTTATTCAAGTATTAAAAGCGATGCAGAAAAAAGATAAACCTTATGTGTATATTGATACTCATGCAGGTGCCGGCGCCTACTCATTAACCGATGAGTTTGCTCAGAAAACGGGCGAGTATTTAGACGGCGTGGCTAAATTATGGGACCACGCAAATTTACCTACTGCATTGGCTGATTACGTTGAGACAGTAAAGCACTTTAACGCTGAATTTGATGGTGAATTAACGGTTTACCCTGGTTCTCCGGCGATTGTCGATGTCGAACTGCGTCCGCAAGATCGTATGGTATTGCACGAACTGCATGTTACTGACCACGAGTTACTGGAAAATTATTTCATTGACGACAAGCAAGTAAAAGTCATTCGAGGCGATGGTTTAAAAGGATTAATTGCCGCGGTTCCTCCATTAGAGCGCCGTGGAGTCATATTAATTGATCCCAGCTATGAAATGAAAACTGACTATCAGGATGTGGCTGAAACCATTATTAAAGCTCATAAACGTTTTGCGACTGGGACATTTGTTTTATGGTATCCAGTGGTAAAACGTGAGCAAACAGAAGCTATGTTAACCTTGCTAAAAAACAGCGGAATTAAAAAACAGTTGCGTATTGAGCAAGCCGTTAGCGCTGACAGTGACGAGTTTGGTATGACAGCTGCTGGCTTATGGGTTATTAACCCACCTTGGCAATTAGATGTATTAGCTAAAGAAGCATTAGATTATTTAACTCCATTATTAGGTCATGCCGATGGCCATACGACTGTGAAGTGGGAAGTCGGCGAATAATTTAGCCTCTGCAGGGTTTATGTTGCTGTGGCGTGTAAATGATTAATGATTTAGTGGCTAAGATTATTTAACGCCGTTATTAAATCTAGATCATGCCGATGGCCATACGACTGTGAAGTGGGAAGTCGGTGAATAATTTAGCCTCTGCAGGCTTTATGTTGCAGTGCAATGTGAAGAATGATTACTGATAGTAGATAATAGAAAATGCCCAAACCGCAGCAACGGTTTGGGCATTTTTGTTGGTTATCTTCAAAGCTGTTACTGAGCGTTATTTAAAGAATGCACCTGCTGCACCCGGAAACACCACTGGGCTGACATTGCCATTCGCGGCAACGCTGGCCACGCCATATAAGTAATTATCGATAACCATATTATCTAACGTGAACTGATCAACCTTGCCGACATAGCGACTATGAGTCCATTCTGGCACTGTGGTTAAACGCCAATAGACGCGATATCCAACAACAGTTTTATCATCACTTCTTGCCCAACTTAAGGTGGTACTCGGTGATACTTGCCCTGCAATGGTAACCTTGGTTGGCGGTGCTGGTGCCCACGCTTGTGACGCTAAGCTCAGTGCATTAAGTGCAGTCAGTTTGGCTGTAAAGTCAAAATCGACACCTTCAATCACATCACCATACGCAATGCCATTTTCAACGCGAATATCTTGATGCTGACGATTATAGTTCTCGTTGGTTTCCATAATCCGTACGGCAGGCAAGCCAGCCTGATTAAACGGTAAATGATGTCCACCACGGCCAAAACGGTCGAGGCGATACACTAGCATCACCTCTAAATTAGTCATGTACTGGTCTGCTAACGATTTAATTTTACGGGCTAAATTACGTGAAGCAGAATCATTTTCGCCGCCACTAAAATAGCGTTCTTTGGCTTCATCTGCGGTTTCGGCAATACGTACACCTTCAGAAAACACCCGCACACTACTGTTATTCACCACGCCATTAATGCCTGATATATTGCCAATCATGTCATTATTTAATACTGCTTGAACCTGCCAATTTTGCGCTTTAGCATAGTCAGCTAAAATATTACCGCCATACAGGCCTTGCTCTTCGCCCGACAACGCAGCATAAACGATAGTGCCGTTAAATTGATATTTTGATAATACGCGAGCAGCTTCTAGCGCTCCCGCAACCCCCGACGCATTGTCATTAGCGCCAGGAGAAATTGAGCTGGCATCTAATACATCACTGACACGTGAATCAATATCACCGCTCATCATCACTACGCGCTTAGGATCTGTTTGACCACGTTGAATAGCAATAACATTAACCACTTCGGTTGGGTTCGCAATTCGTTTACCTTGAACGGTATCAGCCACAGTCACCACTTCTAAACAGCCGCCACACTCTTTAGATATACGATTAAATTCAGCTTCAATCCAACGTCTTGCAGCACCAATACCCTGGGTATCAGATTGAGTATCAGACAAGGTATGGCGGGTTCCGAAACCGACTAAAGTGCGAATATATTGCTCAATCCGCTGGGCTTGTGGTGCAGTCGCGATGTCGTATAAACGCACATCTTCTTGCGATGGCGCAGCTGATGATTTATCGGCAGCAACGGCGGGGACAGCTACAGCGCCCAATATCAGTAATCCGGCCATACTAGTAAGGCCATAGCCCTGAGTGCGACGGAACGGGATACGCTTGGAGTGAAGTTTATCAAGTAAATGATTCATTAATAATTACCTTAAATTAACTGGCTAATGCCTTTTGATAGCGTTTTAATAATATTTTTACACGCTTTACATAAGCTTGTGTTTCAGGATAGGGCGGTATGCCGCGGTATTGCATCACAGTAGTCGGGCCAGCATTGTATGCTGCACACGCAAGATCAATGTCGCCGTTGAATTGGCTGAGTAACAGTGCAAGATAACGACTGCCACCGCGAATATTTTGCTGAGCATTAAAAGGATCATCAACGCCCATATCGCTAGCGGTCGCAGGCATTAACTGCATCAAGCCTTTGGCACCCGCTTTTGATAGTGCACCCATTTTGAAAGCCGACTCAGCATGAATAACGGCCCGAATAAGTGCAGGATCCAGCTGATATTGGCGCGCTGCTAAAGCAACATCGGCAGCAAAAGGTGAAGTAAATAATGGAATTTTATACCAATCGATAACCGAGTCGACACGACATGCAAAACATTCATACAACAGCACTTGGTAGTCATCACCCTGCGGTTGTACATCGCTAAATACCATCACGCCATTGGTTTGCTTATATTGGTAAACTTTACGTTTTTCAACGCCTAAATCACTCACGATACCATTGTCGGAATAACTCGCCTTAATGCGCTGCTTACTCGGTACACTGGCCGACGGCTTTAACGGGTAGTCATTCGTTAAGGTGCGCGGCTGCGGTTTTTCATCGACATAGCCTGCTGTTAATGACAATGGATCTTTGATTGAATCAACCTTGCTTCGACTCGTCATCTTATCCATTTCTGATGCCGGAGCGGTGTTTTCTGCAACGGGTGCAGGTTGTGTAGGTTGTAACGATAACTGTTTTTTAACTGCAGCTTGTTCAGGCAAGTACTTAGCTTTGAGTTGTGGCTTGTCAACTTCTTCTACGGCGGGATAAATCACTTGTTTGGCTTGCACCTGCATGTGTAAACCAGCGCAAGCCAACAATCCCATGATACCCAATAGCGTCTGTCGATTACCCCATATCATTGGGTTAGTCCTGCACTTGATCGAATATTGGCATCGGCGCGATACGCGCAAATTTAGCCACAGCAGATCCAGGAAAAATTTTAACACCGCTGTTTAACTCGTCGACGGCTTTGCGGTAAAAATCCTCTGCATGGACAAAATCGAGTTCTAACTGTAAATACTCGGCAAGCTGGTCAGCACACAGTTTGTCTTTATTTACCGTTGATAATAACGCCTCTAAACCTTGATCAATCTGTTGCCACGCAGCAATAGATACCGACAAGGAGCCGCCCGCTACGTTTGATTCTTCTATGGGTTGTTCCCAATCATGTTGGGGCTGCATTTGTTTAAGTTGCAACAATTGAGCTTGTTGATCATCAGTTAGGGGGTGTTGATACGACTTTTTTTCCTGGCACAGTTCAGTGAACAACATTAATCTTTTATCAATTTTTGCGTCGATCACTTTCAGCGCTTCAATGGCTGAAGTGCGCTTTTTAAGTAGACTGGCATACCAAAGATAAGCCAGAATAGCGGCTAAAGTGAGGCTAATAAATAGCGCCTGCATGGTGACATCCTTTATTATTGTTATTCACTATCATAATCATAATTTAATCAAAAGTTCATCTTTATCGATGATAGCTTAGCTAAAAAATAACCATTAAAGTATCAGTAAAGCACGAATAGATGTTAATAAGCTGTTTTAATTAACATTTTGACTATAACACAACAAATCTGCACATGTGTGACCTAAAACCGTACCGTTTACAATTAAATAGCTAACTTTATCAAACACCTAATACAATTTTAACCAGAGTGTTTTTTAAACACATTTTCAGTTTTCTATTGAATATAAACCAAAATACCGTTTAATAATGCCGACTTAATACCTTTTGAGTCAGTTTTCACTCTCTGTATCTCTTCAAAAACAATAGTCATAAAAAAGCCCAGTTAAACTGGGCTTTTTACAATCAATAATGTAAAAAATTAAATATTTTTTCTATCGTTATCGACTTTTTCATCTTCCTCTTCCGTTGGTTTTTCACGCTTACTGAAAATGCGCTCAACCACCACAAAGAATAACGGCACAAAGAAGATACCTAAGAAGGTGGAGGTCATCATACCGCCCAATACCGCAGTACCGATGGCATTTTGACTACCAGAGCCAACTCCAGAACTAATCGCTAATGGCACAACACCTAAACCAAATGCTAATGAAGTCATTAGAATTGGGCGTAAACGCACACGTACCGCATGTAATGTTGCCTCAATTAGCCCAGATCCTTTTTCGTAATATTCCTTGGCAAACTCGACAATTAGAATGGCGTTTTTAGTCGCCAGGCCCACCGTGGTTAACAGACCGACTTGGAAGAATACGTCGTTAGGTAAACCGCGACCATTCATTGCCAATAGCGCCCCAATAATCCCTAGTGGTACCACTAAAATCACCGATAAAGGCACTGACCAGCTTTCATACAGAGCAGCCAATACCAAGAACACAATTAGGATAGATAAAGCATACAAACTAGGTGCTTGATTACCCGACAAACGTTCTTCGTACGACAAACCATTCCACTCTAAGCCGTACCCTGGAGGAAGCTGCTTGGCCATCTCCTCTAATGCATCCATCGCGTCACCAGTGCTATAACCCGGTGCTGTTGAGCCTTGAATATTGACCGCGGGTACACCGTTAAAGCGCTGTAATTGTGGTGAGCCAAATTCCCAAGTACCGGATGCAAATGCCGAAAACGGTACCATTTCACCATTATTGTTACGTACATACCAAGAGTCTAAATCACCAGGTTGCATACGATATTTAGCATCCCCCTGAACATAAACCTTTTTAACTCGGCCACGGTCAATAAAGTCATTCACATATGACCCACCCCATGCGGTACCCAGCACGCTGTTGACGCTATTAATATCAATATCTAAAGCACGCAATTTAGCGTGATCAATATTAATTTTGTATATCGGCGCATCTTCCTGACCATTTGGACGAACCCCAACAAGATTCGAGTTTTGTGAAGCCATGCCTAATAATTGATTACGCGCTTCAATTAACTTGGCGTGTCCTTGACCATTTAAGTCTTTCAGGTAGACATCAAAACCATTTGCAGTACCAAGCTCGATCACTGATGGCGGTACAAAGGCAAACACTAACGCCTCTTTAATTTGCGCAAAGTGACCCATGGCTCGTCCTGCCAATGATTTAACATCTTCACCCGGTGCTTCACGTTCAGACCAATCTTTTAAACCCACAAACGCAAGTCCCATATTTTGCCCAGAACCAGCAAAACTGAAACCTGAAACGGTAAAGACTGACCTCACAATGTCTTTTTCTTCAGTAAGATAATAATTAGAAACGTCTTTTAATACCTTAACCGTGCTTTCTTGGGTGGAGTTAGTTGGCAAAATCGCTTGTGTAAACAAGATACCTTGGTCTTCATCGGGTAAGAATGCCGTTGGCATGCGTAAGAAAATCCAACCCACAGCAATAACTAAACCAACATAAATCAGCATGACTCTAAAAGAACGCTTAAGAATACTGCCGACACTTGATTCATAACGCGATGTCATTGCATCAAACTTACGGTTAAACCAGCCAAAGAACCCTGTATCTGCGTAGGAATGACCTTTTTCGATTGGTTTTAACATGGTGGCACATAATGCCGGCGTTAACACGATGGCGACAAACACCGATAAAGCCATCGCTGAAACAATAGTAATAGAGAACTGACGATAAATGACCCCGGTGGAGCCAGACATAAATGCCATTGGTACGAACACCGCCGACAAGGTCAAACCGATACCGACTAAGGCACTGGTAATTTGATCCATTGATTTTCGGGTTGCCTCAAGCGGACTTAAGCCTTCTTCAGACATTACGCGTTCAACGTTTTCAACCACAACAATCGCATCATCTACTAGCAAACCAATCGCCAATACCATGGCAAACATGGTTAAGGTATTAATGGTAAAACCGGCTGCAGATAACACAGCAAATGTTCCTAATAACACCACAGGCACAGCGATTGTTGGAATAAGTGTTGCTCTAAAATTTTGTAAAAACAGGTACATGATCAAGAACACCAACACTATGGCTTCTATCAATGTATGCACCACACCTTCGATTGATTGCTCAACGAACGGCGTTGTATCATAGGGATAAACCACCTCAAGCCCTTGAGGGAAAAACTCTTTCATCTCATTAACTTTGGCTTTAATACCCTCTGCAGTGTCTAACGCATTCGCACCGGTGGCTAATTTAAACGCTAAACCAGATGCGGGTTTACCATTATAATATGAGTCTACCGCGTAGCTTTCTGCGCCTAATTCCACTCTGGCAACATCGGCTAGAAAAACGTTGGCGCCCGACGAATCAGATTTAACAATAATTTTCTTAAACTGCTCTGGTGTTTGTAAGCGGCTTTGTGCTGATACCGTCGCGTTAAGCTCTTGACCCGCAACCGAAGGCGCACCACCTAATTGACCCGCTGATATCTGAGCATTTTGCTCACGTATTGCAGCAATGACATCAATACTGGTTAGTTTGTATTGGGTTAACTTAAGCGGGTCTAACCAAATACGCATTGCGTACTGCGCACCAAAAAGTGTCAGTTCACCCACACCAGGTACACGGCTCATTGGGTCTTGTACGTTGGCAGCAACATAATCGGCAATATCGCTTTTCCCCATTGAACCATCAGCAGACACAAAGCCAAGCACCATTAAAAAGCCCGAGCTGGACTTGTTAACTTGTACACCTTGTTGCTGAACTTCAGTGGGTAATAACGGAGTAGCCGCTTGCAGCTTATTCTGAACTTGTACTTGAGCAATATCAGGATCGGCCTCAGCATTAAACGTCAGGGTAATCTTCGCATTACCAAAACTGTCACTGGTCGATGAGATATAACGTAAGTGATCCAGCCCGGTCATGCGCTGCTCAATCACCTGAGTAACCGTGTCTTCCATGGTTTTAGCCGAAGCACCAGGATAGAAAGCACTGATCACCACTGTTGGCGGTGCAATACTCGGATACTGTGCAATGGGCAAGCCTTTAATGGCTAACACACCCGCGAGCATAATTAATAATGCAATCACCCAAGCAAAAATAGGGCGATCAATAAAAAAGCGAGCCATAATGATTCCCTATTTTTGTGGTTGGTCAGCCGTTAACGCCTGAGCTGAAACAGGTGCACCAGGACGAATTTTTTGCAATCCTTCGACAATTAATTTATCGCCAACAGACAAACCATCAACAATGCGCCATTGATTACCAATCACTTCAGCTGTTTTTACCACGCGCATTTCAACATTACTGTCTTGATTAACTATCATTGCGACAGCTTCACCTTTAGAGTTACGCGTAATGGCACGTTGTGGCACTAAAATCGCTTGTGGATCTTGGCCAGCATTGAGCAATGCACGAACATACATACCCGGTAACAGTATTCCGTCTGGGTTAGGAAACTCAGCGCGAAGGGTTACAGAGCCAGTCGTTTCATCAACGTTAACTTCAGCAAATTGTAGAATGCCTTGTTGTTCGTAGGTGCTACCATCTTCAAGGATTAAGGTTACTTTAGCATTTTCACTTTCCAGTAACTGCCCAGAACGTAAGTTAGCTTTTAAACGTAACAGCTGCGCACTTGACTGCACTATGTCGATATTAATGGGATCAAGCTGTTGAATTGTCGCTAACGTATTGCTTTGGTTTGCCGTCACCAAGGCGCCGGCAGTCACTGATGATTTGCCAATACGACCAGAAATCGGTGCTTTAACTTCAGTATATTCAGTGTTAATTGTCGCAGTATTAATCGCGGCTTTAGCAACCACAACCGCAGCTTGTGCTTCTTTATATGCCGCTTCAGTCTCGTCAAAATCTTGCTTACTGATCGCATTGGTTTTAACTAACTTGTCATAACGCGCTGCTTTGGCTTTAGCGGAAGCTAAACCAGCATTGGCACTCGCAAGATCGGCTTGCGCACTTACCAGTGCAGCTTTATAGGTTGCGGCGTCAATTTGATACAGTGATTGACCTTGCTTAACTTCAGTCCCTTCAGTAAAGGCACGTTTAGTGATAATACCTGTGACTTGCGGTCGTACTTCGGCTTCTAAATACGCACGACTGCGGCCAGGTAGCTCAACTTGAATCGCTTGCGAAATCGCTTCAACGGTCATCACGCCAACAGGTGTAGGTGGTCGCGGTTGTTGTGACTGGGCATTTTCATCCCCTTTACCACAAGCGGTAATCCATAATGCAGCAGAAATAACTGCGGCGACTTTCAATGCTTTGTGCATGAGTGCTCCTACTCCAATTTATTTTCAATATGCGCCACTCGATCTTGAGTAGCCGATTTGAAAATAGCTAATATTAAACTTTAAAATTTTCTGTGTACTTTATCGCATAGGTATAAAATTCAAACAACTTAGCTGATGCGAATAAATTGTAAATAAATAATAAGCTTACGTTATATATACTTAAAAAGTTAACAAATTGTGCTATTCGAGTGAGTAATAAAACAAGCTCGATCAATTATTTCATTCTTAACACTATTTATTAACATCTCAGCTGGATCAATTTGTGGGTTAACAACCGCACCAATGTTCACCAGTAATACACTAACCTAGTGGTTGTTGATGACAAGCTTATTTAAACCATCAATCTTTTATACTGCAAGCATACTATAGCCAGCATTACTCGCCAGCTTGATAATTAGCCAACCATTTGAGTATCATTAAAAGTCAGCAAGCTCATATTATATTTAGTTAATTGACTGATACGCCCAAAAGACTCAAACCAATCATGTAATGGTAAATTAAACGGGCTATTTTACTTACTTTATCACCTTAGCGTTAACATCAATATGAGTCTGTGAGCATGGCAATGACAACATCTGGATATCGCGTGGTAATTTATTATAGGCGCCCATAGCAAACATGCTGAGTCAAACAGCCAAAAAGAGTTATCAATTTGTAAAAGCCATTAAAATAGCCACTGTTAAACAATACATTATGCCATTAGCCTTACATGCCATCAGGCGATTTAATTTCAATGCCCTTTGTGGCTGACTAAGATGATCCTCTGCCACCACCAATAGCTCAAAGCAGTCTGATTAAAAGTTTGAGGAACATAATGATAGTGTTTATCACCCTTAAATCTGCAACTATTTTTAACTATTGCTTCAAAAAGTAAACTACACAGTGTAGTTTAATAATCCATTGTTGAAAAGTAAACTGCTCAGTGTAAAATATTACAATAAGATCGCTTAGATGAAACCAATGAACTCAGAAAAACAAACACGTAGCCAATTAAAACGTGCTGCGATTATAGAGGCCGCCAGAACAACCTTTAAATCATTAGGGGTTACGGCTACCAGTATGGATAAGTTAGCCGAAGTGGCTGGGGTGTCTAAACGAACAGTCTATAATCACTTTGCGACTAAAGAAGCGTTAGTCATGACTTTAATGACTGATTTGTGGGAGCAAGCATTATCTCAACCCACTGTAGCGTATGACGCGCATCAACCTTTAGAAGCACAATTACAGCAGTTAGTACGTGACGATATGGACTACTTACAATCAAAAGAACACATTGAAGTGTCGCGTATGTTAATTGGTCATTTGTTCTATACCACTGAAATGCAGCAAGAATTACAAAAAGTGATCAAAGAAGAGAATGCCATTTTACGTTGGATTAAAGCGGCCACGCAAGATGAGCGATTAAGCGTGACAGATGTCGAGCAAGCGCAAGCAGAATTGCAGAGTTTGATAAAAGGCCAATGTTTTTGGCCATTAATCTTTCAAGTTGAAGAGCCACTGAACGACGAACAAAAACAACAGATTGCCGCCAATATTACTGCCATGTTTTTATGTCGTTATAAGGTTTAACCGCATCGTTTAAAGCATGAAAAATTAAACGCGATTATCGCCCACGCCCAATGAAATAGTCCGGCTAATTTGCGCCAAGCTCATGCCCGACTCTTGTTGCCAATGATTAAAAGCCGCTTGGGTTTGGCGTAAAGCCGTTTGCGATGTAAAGCCAGCATCAACCACGTTATGGCCAGTTAAATAGGCTTGAACATCTTGGCTTAATAAAAAGGTATCTTTACCAATTGCCCGTAAAAAATAGGGCCCAGTATTACCGCCTAAACGAGTGCCGCGCTTTTTAAGCACTTGCCATAAACCGGTAATATCATCGCTTGGCCAATGAGCAATAAACTCCGCAAAACTTCCATGCTCTTGGTTAATGTGTTGGATCATATAGGCATTATCAACAATCGCCTGTGTTTTCTTTTGATGACGAATAAGCTCAGGGTCGGTTGCACGCTGTTGAATTTGATCGGGTGAAAGCATCAGTACCTTCATCGGCTCAAAACCAAAAAAAGCTTTCTCATAGGCAGGCCATTTGTTATCAACCACTCGCCACACAAATCCACTTTGAAACACCCGCTTGCTCATCACAGACAGCAATTGAGCATCAGTATATTGGCTGATTTCGTCAATATCGAGAGTATCCGGTAACATCGACTTCACTACTGCAGGTCCGCCTTTACGCTCACAGGCTCGAGCCCAAATATCGCTGAATTTTTCTAACCTTGCCACGCTTCACCCTCACTACAATATCAATTATATAAACACTCATCACTGGTACGTAATCTTGTACCATCCAGTTTACTTTAGAATGTTATTCACATAATGATAATTAAATATTACGTTGTTTTTTAAGCTGTAAAAACTGTTTCCATTTAACCACTTCCGCTGGCATCTCTGGCACATCGCCAGTGAAACCGGCTGCCGCAATTAAGGTTTCTATCGGCACTTGTTTACCGCGACACATAAATACACCGCGTACATGAGCAATACAATGTAAGCCGCGCTCGGTGTGCATCCGATGCTCAATATAAAAATACTTTTCATCCCAGCCAACAATTTTGGTGTTTATGGTAAATTTTTCAAATGGCTTAATATCGCGGATATAAGTAAACTCAGCAGCATTCACAATAGGTAACCATCTGTTTTTTAAAAATGCCTTCATCAAGCCCATTTCGGCTATCAAATAAGTGCGGGCTAGATCCATAAAGGCTGGATAGCGGGAGTTAGTCAGGTGTAAATTGATGTCACAATCTAATGGCAACACACGATAATCAATCCGGCTAGTACCTAAAAAACCGATGCGTTTACAATGCCCTATACGCCATATAAACAACCAAATAAAACGAAAATACAAATTCATTAACTGTGACTCCTGATATAAACGCATCAGGCTAACAAAGGTCATACCAGTGAGCAAGCTCGTTCAACTCATTAAACAATAGAGATTTGCATCCAGTGATTAAGATAACTGAACCTAGGTATTGCTGCGCTGTAAAATAAGCATTAGTAATGCTTTATTACATTAATGAGATCGATACCCCTTTTCATCTTAATCTTAACTGATTAACATAGTTGCGTGTTTTGCTGAGCCAGCAGTCTGAGCTTAGATGTTTAACACACACATATTGTTTTTAATTCTCAGGGCGGGGCGCAATTCCCCACCGGCGGTATACTTGAAAAAGTGAGCCCGCGAGCGCTCGATTCGTCGAGGTCAGCAGATCTGGTGACTTAGGTATTTACTCATGAGTAATGTCTAACAGTCCAGAGCCGACGGTTATAGTCCGGATGAGAGAGAATAGAGATACATCAATTAGCCTAGGCTATTGATGCAATTTGTTTTGGATTTAGATCCCTCTTTACAAGCCCTGATTCTGGTCATTTTAGGAGTACAACCATGAATCAGTTATCACTACTTGCCGAATTTGGCGAACCAATCACCCGTGTAGAAAATGCATTAGCAGCGCTAAGAGAAGGCCGAGGCGTATTACTACTCGATGATGAAGACCGCGAAAATGAAGGCGACATTATTTATTCTGTCGAGCACTTAACCACAGCCCAAATGGCATTAATGATCCGCGAATGCAGCGGCATTGTGTGTTTATGCTTAACCGACGAACACGCCAACAAGTTACAATTGCCGCCAATGGTTATCAATAACAACAGCGCCAACCAAACTGCGTTTACCATCTCCATTGAAGC
Organism: Shewanella vesiculosa; assembly: GCF_009994065.1. Taxonomy (NCBI): domain Bacteria; kingdom Pseudomonadati; phylum Pseudomonadota; class Gammaproteobacteria; order Alteromonadales; family Shewanellaceae; genus Shewanella; species Shewanella vesiculosa. The sequence continues at coordinate 140,232 of NZ_JAACSD010000011.1, read as the reverse complement.
AAAGCATGGAGTGACCACTGGCGTTTCCGCTCAAGATCGTGTTACTACCATTAAAACTGCGGCAAACCGCGATGCCAAAGCATCAGACTTGGCTCATCCTGGACACGTATTCCCATTACGTGCTCGCGCTGGCGGAGTGATGTCTCGTCGTGGTCATACCGAAGGCACCGTCGACTTAATGCAAATGGCAGGCTTAATGCCAGCTGGCGTATTATGCGAACTGGCCAACGAAGATGGCAGCATGGCCAAAACACCAGAAATTATCGCCTTTGGCCTTAAGCACAACATGCCTGTACTCACCATCGAAGACATGGTGATGTACCGCAACCAGTACGATTTAAAACTGGCATAATATGTTACTAATACGTCATTCATAAGCAGACTTGTCTGCAGTGAATGAAGATGAAATAACAAGATTAAGAGGTGCTAAGCACCTCTTTTTTTATGCTTGAAATCATGAAGATTATAGAAAATAAGGCCTTATGAGTTAATCCTCGTATGACTTGTTATTTGCCATCCATAACCTCTCTTCCTCACCCCGAGGACTACCACCGCATAACTCTCATTTGAACTCAACGAGTATGTTTACGCTATGCAACACTTTACATTGCAGACTGAAAAAAGCAGGATAAATAACCTCAAAATATATTGCTCACGGCTACCCTTGAGAGTTAGCCAATATTAAATAAAGGACGCTTATGAGCAAATGGAGCACCACTAGCACACTTTCGCTGTACTTAACGCTAATCGGCTCAATTAGTGTAGCCAGATTTGTGACATATTCGTTGGAAGATAATTTTACCGGGTTATCTGACTTACCCCGTATCGTTGATATCGGTATTTATGCCGCCCTAATGACAGTGTTTTATTATTTTTTCGGCCAATTTTTTAACTGGTTGTACTCTGAAGTTCAAAAAAATAACGACGAAAATTCAACTGAGGATAATAAATTGGAGAGGTAACATTGAATAGTTATACCAAAAATATCACTCCTTACGTGCAAGAGCAGTTATCTAAAGCAGATCAATCCGACCGTTTAGGTAATGTTGCAGATTCATTTGTTTACCTTGAGAATGCTCACGTGCTTGGGCAGGAATCAACCTATTGGCATGTAAAAGTGCATTATTTAATGCTGCGTTGGGCAATAAAACAGCGTGATATGAATGAAGCCATAGGTCAAATGATTCGTATCATTGGGGCGGTTTTATTCACTGCAATAAAAGGCGTACCAACGGGGAACACTGGCGGTAGCAATGTTAGCCTAGTAAAAGTCATGCCCATTAAACCAGAGCATGCCGAGATCATAGCGAAAGTAAAAAAACAACATAACTCAACGAGCGAAAAAGATTAATAGACGCCTAGCTACATCATACTGTAAGCCAATAATGGAATGTTAAATACATTACCGGGTAACACAAAGACATCTCTAAACATGGTACATGGGAGGTTCACATGAAACGAGTCACAGGTATCGGCGGCATATTTTTTAAAGCAAAAGATGAACCTGCATTACAAGCTTGGTACAAGCGTCATCTCGGCATTGATGTTCAGGAATGGGGCGGCACGGCTTTCTCTTGGAGCGACTCAAATAACAAACCCGTAGGTGGAACGACTATCTGGGCGGTGAGTTCAGAGAAAAGCGACCAATTTGCTCCAAGCCAAGCCCCATTTATGATCAATTACCGAGTTGAAGACCTCAAAGCTGTCGTCGCAGCCCTAAAAACTGAAGGCTGTAACGTCCTCGATAAGATAGATGAGTCTGAATTTGGCAAGTTTGCGTGGGTGATCGATCCTGAAGGTAATAAAGTCGAATTATGGCAACCGCCTTTAGGTCAATAATAATGCTGAATGTAGCCATTTGCAGGGTAAAAAATAAATGATGAACATGAAAGCATTTTCGACGTTAGCCGGATTATCTTCTCATACGCTGCGATATTATGAAAAAGTCGGTTTACTCAACAAGATTCAGCGAAACAGCAGTGGCCATCGAGTCTACACAGCTAAAGATTTAGAATGGATTACGTTTATCAAACGCCTCAAAGACACTGGCATGCCTTTAGTAAAAATTCAAGAATACGCCCAATTGCGAGCATTAGGGCAAAGTACAGTGCTAGATCGCCAACAACTACTTGAGCATCACAAAGACCAGTTGCAAGCTCACATTAAACGCCAGCAACAACATTTACTGGCGCTAGAAAACAAAATTAATTTGTATAAAGCTAATAAAGTCAGTTGACTTAGAGTTAACTCTAACTTGTAAGGTGTGACTTCTACTTATCAATAGGAGTACATCAATGTCAAATTCAAGATTCACTTTAGGTCTGGAACAGTTGTCCAAAATTGACGGTGAAGCAGGTCATAATGTTATCGAAAGCCTACAAGATATTTGCCCTGACTTAGCTCGATTTACCATTGAATATCCGTTTGGCGATATATATACCCGACCCGGTTTGGATGTAAAGTCGCGAGAAATAGCCACTGTTGCTGCACTGACCGCATTAGGTAATTGTAAACCTCAGCTCAAGGTTCATCTGAGTGCGGCTTTAAATGTCGGTTGCAGCGAAGAGGAAGTAAAAGAAGTATTATTACAAATGTTAGTATATGCTGGTTTTCCTGCGGCATTAAACGCTATGTTCGCCTTTAAAGAAGTGCTTCAAGAGCGAAAACCAGAATAAGCAAGTTGCGATTAATTGTGAGTCCATAACAAGGACCAGCTTAAGAGCCGCTTATGCTCCAACACTGACGTTAACGAAATGATTATGCCCAAGACTCTAGCTTATAACTCAATAGAAAGCTGGTTCAATATGGCCCTAACTTGTTCATCATCCTCTGCAAATTGAATACCTACGTTAACTTTTCCGTTCTCAAAGCGACTATTGCACACCTTCGCGGGAATGGTTATTTCAGTATCGTTGGGTGAACGCATAATGATGAAAATATCTTTCGGATTAACTTTAACTTTCGAGTTATCAGTTTTGAATACAAAACCACAGCCTTTGGCAGAAATATCCGAAATAATGCCTTTTAATTGGGATAGTTTTTTTACATCATCATCGTCTCTTGTGACAATAGATGCAGGTATATGAGTCACAAAACGTTGATGAGTGCGAAGCTGACGGTTTTCTATTTTAGCGGGATAACTTAAGAAGATAAATTTTTCAGGGATTTTAGTGATATTTCTAATGGTCGATCGAAATGCATAACACTCGCCTTGCTGGCCCTCCAATAAATAACGAACCACCACAACATTACCTTCCACAAGCACATCACTGTAGTTACTCATATTCTGAGGAGCTGGATGCTTGAGGATAATATATTGACCTAGATCGTACCCGACCAACATTGCTTTAAGACGCAATTTAACGGGATGGTCGATCTGTAAATCAACAATTTTTCCGGGAGTTAACTCGAAAAATATAGCGTTGGGTGTGGTTGTCAATGTTCTGGATCCATGGGAGTTTGATGATAAATTTACAACCGTAAATGTATGCTGTGAATAAAACCAAAACAATAGTTATACACAGTTTAAAACTAAAAAGATGTCGCCAAATTAAATTAATTAAATCTTTATTGAATATTCATTACTCAATAAAGATTAATTAGTCAGTTAATAAGAGGCACGAGTTAAGTACCTCTTATGTTTGAATCCATCCAATTACACCGCAATACCACTGTGACGCAGTAACGCATCAGTGTTTGGTTCACGGCCCATAAAGCGTTTAAATAACGCCATCGGCTCTTCACTGCCGCCCATCTCAAGAATGTTGTTTAAAAAGCTTCTACCAGTGTCAGCATTAAAAATACCTTCGGCTTCAAAACGCGAAAAAGCATCAGCGGAGAGTACTTCGGCCCATTTATAACTATAGTAACCTGCCGCATAACCACCAGCAAAAATATGAGCAAAACCATGCTGAAAACGATTAAAGCTTGGTGGGGTTAATACCGCAATCTGGCTGCGTACTTGGTCTAAAATGCCTTGAATATCGACACCTTTTGCTGGGTCAAATTCGTGATGCATTCTAAAGTCAAATAATGAAAACTCAAGTTGGCGCACCATCATCATGCCAGACTGGAAATTTTTAGCTGCCAGCATTTTATCCAGCAAGGCTTTTGGTAATGGTTCACCAGTTTCATAATGACCAGAAATTTCCGCTAACGCTTCTTCTTGCCAGCACCAGTTTTCCATAAACTGGCTTGGTAACTCTACTGCGTCCCAAGGCACACCATTGATACCAGACACGCCACCAACATCTACCTTGGTGAGCATATGGTGAATGCCGTGGCCAAACTCATGGAACAAGGTGGTTACTTCATCATGGGTAAATAATGCCGGTTTGCCATCCACTGGGCCATTAAAGTTACAAGTTAAATACGCTACCGGTTTTTGCAAACCCGTAGAGGTCATACGGCGACCGCGACAATCATCCATCCATGCACCGCCACGCTTACCGCTGCGAGCATATAAATCTAAGTAGAAGCTACCGCGATGGTGTTTTTGATCATCAAAAATATCAAAGAAACGCACGTCTTTATGCCAAGTGTCGACACCTTTCTGCTCACTAATAGTTAAGCCGAATAAACGGTTTACAGTATAAAATAAACCTGACAAGACTTTATCTTCAGGGAAGTACGGGCGTAATATTTCTTGTGACACTTGGTATTTATGCTGTTGCAGTTTTTCAGCGTAAAAACTTAAGTCCCATGATGCCATTTCGCTCACGTCATAATGCTCTTTAGCAAACGCACGTAGCTCGGCTAATTCAGTGGCTGCCTGATCTTTAGAACGCTCGCCTAATTCATTTAAAAAGCCCAGTACTTGCGCTGGATTTTCTGCCATTTTAGTGGCTAATGATTTATCAGCGTAGCTAGCAAAGCCGAGTAAATTAGCTAACTCGTGACGCAGTGCGACGATTTCATTCATATTGTTGGTGTTATCAAACTCACCAGCATTAGGGCCTTGATCAGACGCACGAGTCACAAATGCACGGTAACATTCTTCACGTAACTCACGATTTTCGCTGTAGGTCATCACAGGTAAATAAGACGGGAAATCAAGTGTGAATAACCAACCTTTTAGCTCTTTAGCATCCGCCATTGCTTTGGCAGCTGAAATCGCTGATTCCGGTAAACCGGCTAAATCGGCTTGGTCAGTAATCAACTTGGTCCACGCTTCGGTAGCATCTAACAGTTGATTCGAAAAGTGACTAGTTAACTCAGATAAACGTTTAACAATCTCACCATAACGTGCTTTTTGGTTATCGTCTAAGCCGATACCAGACAATTCAAAATCGAGTAAGCTTTGCTCTATGACCATTTTTTGCGCTTGGGTTAACGCAGTAAATTCAGCAGATTGATGGATCGATTTGTACGCTTCGTACAACCCCTGATGTTGACCAACATAAGTGCCGTAATCAGACAAAAGCGGCAAGCAAGCATCGTGTGCATCGCGTAATTCATCACTACTGATCACTGAGTTCATGTGTGACACAGGTGACCATGCTTTACTTAATTGATCATCGATCTCTTCAAGGGGTGCAATTAGATTATCCCAAGTGTATGAGCTATTTTTAGCTAATAGCTCATCAATGGTTTCACGACATTTGGCAATCGCTTGCTCAACAGCAGGCTGAATGTGTTCAGGTTTGATTTTTGAAAATTCTGGTAATTCTGCGCCACTTAGCAATGGATTGCTCATAAAGATTCCTCGAAATATTTCGCGTGAGTATTTAGCTTATATTGGGTTAAATAATGCCATTTTCAAGCATTGGAGCAATTTATCCTAACAAATATAACCAGCATTTCTAATACACCCGATGATATTTCCATTGCCCATTTTCGAGGGTACGCTAGCAGATCCATTACAGCATATGCTTTCTGCTTAACCGATTTATCAAAAGAATAGAATGACCAGGCTCCCACTTTAATTTGCTACTTGAGCAAAATATCTAATATTCAACAGAAGTCTCAAATAAGACTTATTATCATTTAATTAATTTTTAAAAAGGCTAACATACGCGGCATCAACATCTCTCTAGCAATATTGTAAGTATGAGCAAGATAAGTATGTCCTTTGATTGTTACCTGCCAAGTCAGAAGCATTGTGTCTGCTATTTTTGGGTTGCTCTCTTTATTGCAATAACGTTTCCCTTAACATCCACGCTTGCCATGGCAGACGACCAGCCAATAATGGCGTTAGATGTTGCCTGGAATGATCATTATATTAGCCAAGGACGCAATAACTTAGCCAACGGTGGGATTGTTTGGGGTGTCGCCAGTGTTGCACAAGATAACTTAGTCGCTTTCGCCATTGCTGGACGCGCGACTCAAGTTCACTATATTGAATGGAATGCAGGTCTAGAATACACCCTCCAACTTCATGATGAAGTTGATCTCTCCCTGGGTTATCAGCGCGTAGAGTGTTATGGCGCTGAACGCACATCTGACAATGAATTTTTCAGTTCATTAACCTATAACGGTATTCGCTGGCTGGTACCAACCATTAACTACACGTTTGCCACTGAAGCGGCGGGCTACTTTGTGGAGCTCAGTTTACACAGTCCATGGGATATTAACGAGCGGCTCACATTAACCCCCTATTTAGTACATGGCGTTGATTTTCAGTACAGCAGCGAACAACACAATGGCGCTAACCATGTGCAATTTGGTTTAGAAGCACTGTACCAATTAACAGCTAACCTAACGGTTTCAGCACAACTTAGCCGCACTATTGCTCTAGAGGACATCAAGCTGCAAGCCCGTACCGAAAATCATCAAGGCAGTCTAGATACAACCTATACAGGTGTGCACATAAGCTGGACGTTTTGAAGCCTTAGGCTCGCAATTTAATCATCTGCGACTACACTTAATGACCAAGATTAAGCTATGCAAGGAACGCATATGTTTACCCGCCAAGTGCAATTCGCCACCTTATGTGCCGTGCAATGGATAACCTTATTAAGTGCTCCAATATTATATGCTGGAGAACTCAGTGAGTTAACTCAAGCATCGACGAATAAAGCCGTATCACTCACTAATGACAATGCCAAAAACTTACCACTACAATCTGCCAGTGATAGCCAAGGTAATACGATTAGCTTACCCAGCGACACCCGCTCAGCATTAGAATATCGCGCCGATGAAATCTACCTCAAACCTAGCCTACAAAAGCTTATTAAAGCCAACCAACAAACCAATACCTCATCACGCCAAGCTGGCATCAATGTTGTGGACGATCCTAGCTGTCGTTGGCTAAATAACCGTATAAAGCACTTAACCAAACAACAAAGACAAAATCAAAACAGTCAATTTAGTCATTATCAAGATGAAATTGATATTAGAAAAAGTGAATGGACCTGTCTTAAGTGCGCAACTACCGGTCCCAATGACGTTGACCGAGGGGAGTGCCAACATAAACGCTGACTCATTTAGCATAAAGCATTGAGCTAACGACTAGATTGCAAACACAATCCCCCCTACAATGGACGCATTAACCGTAGTGGAGATCATCATGGCTCAACATTTTGACTATATCGCGCTTGGCGCAGGCAGTGGTGGTATTGCCTCTGCAAACCGTGCAGCAATGCGTGGTGCAAAAGTATTAATTATTGAAGCAAATCAGGTTGGCGGCACTTGCGTAAACCTTGGTTGTGTCCCCAAAAAAGTCATGTGGTATGGCGCTCATATTGCCGAAGCACTTAACCTTTACGCCAAAGACTATGGTTTTGACGTTACCGTCAACAAATTCGATTGGAACACTCTAGTTGATAGCCGTGAAGCATATATTAGGCGCATTCATGATGCCTATGGCCGTGGTTTTGCCAACAATAACGTGACCTTATTAGACGGCTATGGCCGCTTCGTCAATAACAACACCATTGAAGTCAATGGTGAGCATTACACAGCCGACCATATTATGGTTGCTACTGGTGGTGCACCGACGATTCCTGATATTCCAGGCGCCGAATACGGTATCGACTCAGACGGTTTCTTCGCTTTACGCGAGCAACCTAAACGCGTTGCTGTGGTAGGTGCGGGTTATATTGCGGTTGAAGTTGCCGGGGTATTACATGCCCTAGGTAGCGAGACTCATTTATTGGTGCGTAAGCATGCTCCACTTCGCAACTTCGATCCTATTCTAGCGGATGCATTAGTTGATGCTATGGCCGCTGATGGTCCAACGCTGCACACCCATAGTGTACCTAAGTCGGTCAGTAAGAATGACGATGGCAGTGTCACTTTAGAATTAGAAAATGGCGAAAGCTTAACAGTTGATTGCTTAATTTGGGCCATTGGCCGCTCACCATCAACGGGTAATATCGGTCTAGAAAATACCGACGTGCAGTTAGATGCAAAAGGCTACGTCATTACTGATGAACAACAAAATACTACCGCAAAAGGGATTTATTGTGTTGGCGACATTATGGCAGGTGGTGTTGAATTAACCCCTGTTGCCGTTAAAGCGGGTCGTTTATTGTCAGAGCGTTTATTTGGTAACATGCCCGATGCAAAAATGGATTACAGCTTAATTCCTACTGTAGTCTTTAGCCATCCACCCATAGGTACTATGGGCTTAACAGAGCCTGAAGCGGCTGAAAAATATGGCCAAGACAATATTAAGGTGTATACCTCAACATTTACTTCAATGTACTCTGCAGTAACCGCACATCGCCAAGCCTGTAAAATGAAGCTAGTGTGTGCAGGTGATAATGAAGTCGTCGTTGGTATTCACGGTATCGGCTTTGGTATGGACGAAATACTACAAGGCTTTGGCGTGGCCATGAAAATGGGCGCGACTAAAGCAGATTTTGATTCAGTAGTAGCAATACACCCAACGGGTGCTGAAGAATTTGTTACCATGAGATAAGTTACTGATAATCAATAAAAAACCGTGAATACCTTAATCGATATTCACGGTTTTTTTATCTTTATTTAAACCTAAAAAAGAGCTTTAAACCTATTTGAATCTCTTAATATGATGTTCCGATTTTACAATTCAGTCCATGCTACCGCCCAAGAAGCTCCTACGCCCGGCTCATAACTGGTAGCAGAAGCTGACCACTGCATACAGTAGCCGCCGTATGGGAAAGGTTTACATTGATAAACCTTTCCTGTCTTAGGTTGCAAAACCTTAGTGCAGGTAACATAACGCGTCACTTCAGCTGGAAACACGAAGTCGGCTTCTGGTACTGGTAGCTCATCCTTTAAAAACACATCAAAGTTCTGCTGGATGACATCCCCTTGCTGAGGTTCACCTTTAACTTGTAAGTGATAATGGCCAACTTTAGGTGCTACAACCTCCAGCACTAAACTCGCATTGGTATTATTAACCGCTTGACTCACAAATCCAGATGCAACGCCATCATGATTAAATAAATAAGCTGACACTTGCATAGCGGAATTGGTTGTCACATCAAAACTCACTTGAGCCGCACCATCGTTGATTTGAATAGCATCAGCAAGCGAGGTCACATCGAGCTGATTCCCTGGGGCAGGCGCTAAATCAAACTCGACTTCGACACGCTCAATACCTGAGTCAGTTAGGGTAAAAATATCATTTTTACCGTAAACCGGCATGATACTGCCAGCGGCATTCTTTTGTCCTGCATTGAGTTGTGATTGCTGTGCATTAATAGTGCTGGCAAGAAGGAAAGGCCAATTCTGTTTATCACCTTGAGTCGCATCGGTAATTGTAATCGTGGTTTGCTTAGAGAGCTGCTCGCCATTAGCATCAAATACCCTGGTCATCACTTTGTCACCAGCCTTGAGATCCAGTGACGGATTAATGTCACCCACATCTTGCCATTCGTTAGGGATTCCCGGGCCTGAACTCAAATTGACATCAATAGCATTATAGAAACTATTGCTGGTGTCACCGACTTGCCATACGGCTAAAATAACGTGGTAACCACTTAGTCCCTCTGGCACGTAACAGTCATGAGTAACTAATTTAGGTGGCTGAACCATGCCACCATCGACCACACAAAAAGGCGCTAAATCGAAACTCGCGCGGCTTAAGGCTTGGTTTTGGTCCCAACCCTGGCGAGTAATATAATAGCGCCAGTTACGGGTGACATGGTTAGCGGTAAACTGCCAAGTAAATTGCTGCCATCCGGCGTTGATATCCGTTTTAGACCAACGGACCGGACTCTGAACATCTAGAGGAGAAAAGGCACCATTTGCAGCGCTCGCTAACTTACCATCTTCAGGGCCTGATTCAGGGAATCCCGAAGGCCCTTCAACACTTTGTGGCTCCCACTGAACGGCGCCACAGCTTGCATTATTGCCAGTTTTACAAGCGTATGAGCGTGACTCTGGCGATAGCACATAACCATGCGCTTCAACAGACAGACTGACGAAAGAATTTGCAGCCATGAGTGAGGCTGCGAGTAGGCTTAACTTAGAAACATGAGGTAAAACAGGAAGATTTGCCACTTAAATGCACTCCATTGGTTACCTATTACTTAAAAATAAGTGATAGGCCTCGATATCAATATCAAAGTGGTATTTTGGCAAACAACAGCGTTAAAAAAACGGCTGTTCGTTTCACGCAGAACCTGAGCTCTGCGGCAACTCCGCTATCTTAGTTTCGTAAAAATTAATTTACCACCTTAGACCGGAAGCTTTGCGTCCTAACTTTTCAATTAGTTTGCCAAATACTATGAGTGTTAGCTTGGTGATAACGTTATTTATAACAAGGTATCAACTAACACGACTAACCTAACAACAAACATCAACCGTGTCAAAAAATATAAAAACAATAAATACAAACACTTAAAAAGTACATTCAGTGTTGGCGTGGGCTCAAGGCGACATGATTTTTATCTGCTACTCTCTAGCATTTAGGGACTCAGATTCATGCTGTTGTAAACATAGCATCGATGACATTGCCATATTTTACTGATGTACTAAAACACGATTGTGTGAGTAGATAGGTAGGTGGGCCATTATCGATTTTAGTTTAGAAAACGCTTAAATGACTGCGATTAATAATTGTCCCAAGCTGGCCAAATGCGTTCCAGAGCAAGCCGTTAACTGAAGTTAAGAGATCCATGGCATTTAGGGTTCAAGAGCGAGGATAAATTATTTATGCGGGTTTACCGGCTAGCCACTGCAGGAATGTATTAATCGTGGGCATGCGTTTGTGTGAATGGCCCATGAGCTGGGTCATGGCAAAACTAAACTGGTAGTACATTTCAGCATCGTCGGGATGCTTTTGTGCATCGTCACTGTTGATCATAGCACCGCGTAAATAGTCACAAAGCAACTCGCCACGATTAAAGCCACCAACCTCACCAATCTCTGTCAGGGTTTGTGCATTCCATTGTTGATATTGTTTAAGTACTAGCTCAAAACGGGCACGATAATAATCGCTGGCTTGTATTAGTATTGACTCGTTGGGGATCACTCTAGCAATAACAAATGATTGTTCTGATAAAATACGGTACAAACGTTGGCAATGATGAAAAATAAACCGTAAATAGGGATCACTATATTGCTGTGTATCTTGTTCGGCTTGAATTAACCAATGACGATAATCTGCACTGGCTACGGCCACAATTAAATCGGCCTCTGAGGTAAAGTGATTATAAATAGTGCCCTTGGATATCTGGCTGGCTTGAACTAGATGCGAGCGGCATAAATCAAAGGTTTTATGGCCTTTTAAACAACGTTGTGACACTTCAATCAAGTAGTTCCCACGATCCTCCCAGCTACCCATTCCTTACTCCAAGATATTTTAATTAAATAACCATTAACACCTCACAGTTACACTATAGCAAGCTTTGTGGATAGCCTAAATTGAGTAATACTTATACCACTATGAACTTACTCAATAGCCCATGTTAAAAATTGACTTACTTGAAAGTTTTATCGCTGTTGCTGAATGTGGCAACTTGTCAAAAGCGGCTGATAAAATTTGCCGAACCCAATCAACGTTGAGTCTACAAGTTAAAAAGCTTGAAGAAAGTGTCGGTCAAACTTTGCTGATTAGGGACAACAAAGGCGTCACCTTGACCGAGTCAGGTGAAACCTTGCTGAGCTATGCCTATAAAATGATGCAACTTAACTTACAGGCACTTGATGAGTTAAAAGATTGTCAAAATCGCGAAGTGATCCGCCTTGGTGTGCCAACCGATTTTATCAAGTGCTACCTAAGCAGCTGCTTATTAGAGTTTATTCGTGAATTTACCAATATTGAATTAGTTATCGATACCGATGTAAGTGGCAATTTATATAAACGACTCCATCAAGGCGAGTTTGACGTGATAGTCGCAACTCACTGGCAAGCCCCCGTCAACGGCGAACTGTTATTTACGCGCCGCTTTCATTGGGCCGCAGCAGCTAACGGTAACGCCCATAAAAACAAAACCATCCCCGTGGGCTTATACCCAGAAAACTGCCCTATTCGAGCACAAGTATTCGCCAATCATCAATTGTCTATGCGTCCGATAAGGGTATTACTGTCAACACCATCCCCACAAGCGTTATCGATGGCGGTCGAAAATGATCTTGTGATTGCGCCGGTAGCCGAATTTAGAATAAACGATAAAATGCAAATTTTAGATCCACTTGAACATGGCTTACCGCCACTGCCGATGTTTAACGAATCGCTTTACCTCAACCCAGATACTCAAACCTATGCGACCTTGCAATTAATTAATTTAATAAAAGCCAATGTTGAGCATAAAGGCTATCAAATCAACTAACATCACTACTATACCAAGCCGCATACTGTGAGGTTACAGAATCAAGCTGCCAAACAAAAAGGCCAATAACACACTCGATACTATGGTCACTACGCCTGGGATTAAAAATGGGTGGTTAAACACCGCCTTGCCAATACGAGTGGAGCCAGTGTCATCCATTTCTACCGCCGCCAATAACGTCGGATAAGTCGGTAATACAAATAACGCACTCACCGCCGCAAACGAAGCAACTGCCGTTAATGGACTCACCCCAATTGCCAATGCAGCTGGCATTAACGCTTTAGTGGTCGCACCTTGAGAATAGAGCAACATAGAAGCAAAAAATAATGCCACCGATAATAACCATGGCTGACTTTGAAGCAAGGTTCCCGCAACCGCTTTTATCTCGTCAATATGATTAGACACAAAGGTGTCACCCAACCAAGCTACGCCCAACACACAAATACACGCTGACATGCCCGACTTAAACGTTGATGCATTAGAAATCTTGCTGGCATCTAAACGGCAAAACCAAGTGATCGCCGCTGCGGCAGATAGCATAAACAACATAATCGCCACATCGCGCGACAGCACTGGGTTCACAATTAAGCCCACTTTGTCAGAAATGGCTGTGGCGTAAGACATTACCGCCACTATCGCGACTAGAAAAATAGCCACCGACCTTCTAGCGCCAGGTTGCAAAGTGACTTGGGTTTCACCCCGAATATTGACGAGTCCGCTGGCTAAACGCTGTTGATAAATGGGGTCTTGCGCTAACGGTTTACCGAGCATCGAGGCAACAGCGGCACCAATTAAACAAGCAATAAAGGTTGAGGGGATGCATACGGCTAATAGCACTAAATAATCCACCCCGAACGGTTCTAAAATACCCGAGAAAAACACCACTGCGGCAGAAATAGGAGAGGCCGTGATGGCAACTTGCGAGGCGACAACTGCGATAGATAGAGGCCGAGATGGTCGTATGCCCTGCTCTTTGGCGACTTCGGCTATAACTGGTAATGTCGAGAATGCAGTGTGGCCCGTTCCGGCAAATAAGGTCATAAAATACGTTACCATTGGCGCTAAAAATGTGATGTGCTTAGGGTGTTTACGCAGTAGTTTCTCCGCTATTGACACCAAATACTCCATTCCTCCGGCCTCTTGCATCGCAGCAATCGCGGTGATCACTGACATAATAATCAGCATCACGTCGATAGGGATCGCACCAGGTGTTAATCCTAAACCGACGGTAAGAATTAATACCCCTACGCCACCAGCAAAACCTATCCCTATACAGCCCATTCTTGCACCAAGGTAAATAGACCCAAGCACAATTATTATTTCTATTATCATCATAGTGTTAACTCTATTCAAACCCAAATACGTCAATGAAATAGCAGCGATTGCTACTTTAAAGATCGCGATATTACTCTGTTGAGCTTGGCCGAATGTAGACCTGGATCAATTAACTGCATTGCAATCCAAAAGAGGTGTTTTGTCTGCAGGTTTATTAGTCAGTTAACTGAAAAAAGTGTGATTGCGCTTAGATGTTAATGTGGGTAAAAATAGAAAAAAACCAATCTATGATTGGCATTTAAGAGGGGATAAAAGTGAAGCGTGACTGTCTAGCGATTAAAATATAAAGCCACATTAAATACTTAATATGTGGCTTACTGAACTAATATAAATTTAAATTAGTTTAGCCTTTATGCTTATCAAACTTAAACGTATGACAGTTACTGCATAATGGTTTTTTAGGTGTATGTTCGCCATGACACTCTTGGCAAGGTACATCTTTGCCATAGTGAAGGTTATTGTGTGGGTTCTGCCACTTGTCTTCTTCACTTCGGGCGGTTTTCTTTGCTAAGTCATCAACATCATGACACTGCAAACAGGATTGATCAGATGGAAACTGCTTGATGCCATTGTCATGACAGGTTTTACAGTCTTTACCGATAACCTCTTTATGATAGTCACGGATCTCTGCTGACTGTACCGATAAACTGGTTAATCCAAGTAGTACCAGCCCAAGTATAATATTAAAGTTTTTCATTAATGATTCCTCTTGTTCACTGGTCTAATTAAACTTTCATGAGACTTCTAGCTGCAGTCATACCCATCACCATACATTCTGGAATAGAACAACTCCCTAGACGACTAACACCATGAATACCACCACACACTTCACCAGCGGCATAAAGGCCAGTAATAGACTTACCAGTAAAACTATCTGTTACTTCGGCTTTGGTGTTTACTTTTACACCGCCTTGGCAGTAATGCACTTTTGGCCACAAACGAACGACAGTAAATGGCGCTTCGATCATTTTATTTTTCGCCAAGGTCATATCTTTACCAAATTGCTTATCTTCACCCGTTTTTACATAGCCATTGTATTCAGCGATTTGTGCTGTTAACCCCGCTAAAGGCACACCAAAGTGTGTTGCCAACTCTTCAACTGAATCAAACTTCCAGCCGACATTGTACTTAATCACTTTTTCGGTATTTGGATGTGCTTTAGAATCTTTAAAGCTTGAAATCAACAGTGGTGGTACAGGATTGCCTTTTTCATCACGGTTACTTAATTCAGCATCAGCACGTGTTTTGCGATCGGCAATCTCATTCATGAAACGCTTACCGGTTGTCCGGCTAACGGCAATTGAATGAGGTAAATTGAAAATTGAATAGTTAGACACATAACCAAAGCCACCTTCATCAGGTGAAGCCCAAGGACCAGATTGAATGTGAGCTAAATGCACAGGGATAGCACCTAAACGGAACATTTCAAACATGCCCTCGCCTGTTGCACCTGGTGCGTTGGTACAACCCACATCTGCAGTTAAGGTTGGATCTTGCGCCATACGTAAATCAACGTTTTGCGCAAAGCCACCAGTAGCCATAATCACACCACGTTTGGCGCGAATATTGAGAACCTTACCAGGCTGATCTTCGCCAAAGTGATAGTTTTGACGCATTTTAACACCAACAACTTCGCCTTTATTACCGACGAGGAATCCTTCAAATTTTGAACGATTGTGGGTGTTTACACCAATACGTTTGCACTCTTTGTACAATGGCTGAGTAATACCAGCACCACAACTTACTGAGGTTTGGTATGTACGTGCAACCGAGTGACCGCCCAGTTGTTGTAAGTAAGGATGGTATTCAGAACCCGCATCTAAGGTCATTTGTAACGCTTCAACCGCATGAGATGCGACATGGCGTAATAACCCTTCATCGGCAATGCCACGGCCAGACAATAATTGATCATTAACCATTTTGTCTACTGAGTCTTCAACGCCTTCTTTCTTTTGCATCGGCGTACCAGGTGCGGCGAAAAGCCCACCGTTAATTGCCGAGTTACCGCCAAAATAGGACATTTTTTCAAATATATGGACGTCTGTTGCACCATGTTTGGTGGCTTCGATTGCGGCAGCTAACCCCGCAAAACCAGAACCAATAATGACGATTTCAACTTCTTTGTCCCATTTAACCCCTTCTGCCTTTTCAGACACAGCTATTGCTGGTGCTACCATCGCTGCACCAGCAGCAATGCCTAGACCTGCAATAAACTTACGGCGCCCTAATAGATCGATATTGCTCATAGGTTATCACCCCTTTTTATATTATTGACGCTTCATCATATCGATGGAATCAATTCCAAAACGGGAACTGTTGTTAATGTTTGGTGAAAATAACAACAAATATCGACTTATCAATTATGAGTAGAAATTTTAGCGGGATCTGTTACCAAGCAGAGATATTGGAATGCAGTCCAAACGTTGAACTCATCTGGCTAACATATTTATGGTTGATATCACCGCCCTATGTTTGGCCTAAGTATTGCGCGGCAAGATAGTGCTAAATCTGTTTCACTGTTGGATGAGGAGTCCTTATGAAACCTTTAACCAAAGCATCATCTATTCACACAACGCCGAATGACCTATCACCAAATACTTGGCTTAATAAAGTGCCCGAAATCACGCTGATCTTTTGGGTAATAAAAATGATGTCGACCACGGTAGGAGAAACCGCAGCAGATTATCTTAGCTTCCATCTTCATGTAGGCATGATTAATACCAGCATCATCATGGGGATATTATTACTTGTCGCCTTATTGGTGCAGCTTAAGCAAACTCGCTATCGCCCATATGCTTATTGGGGTGTAGTGGTACTTATCAGTATTTTTGGCACCTTAGTCACCGACATTCTCACAGACAAACTTGATGTGCCTTTGCCAGTATCGACTGCGGTGTTTAGCCTATTATTAGCGGCAACATTTGCATACTGGTTTAGCAAAGAACGTACTTTATCGATTCATTCCATTGTCACTCTTAAGCGTGAATTATTTTATTGGCTGGCCATTCTCATTACCTTTGCTTTAGGCACTGCAGTCGGTGATTGGGTATCTGAAGACATGAATGTTGGCTACGGCCTTTCGGCTTTGATATTTGGTGGTTTAATCACTGTCATTAGCGTGGCTTTTTATCGCTTCAAAGCCAATGCAGTATTGTGCTTTTGGTTGGCATATATCTTAACCCGCCCACTGGGTGCCTCTATCGGTGATTTATTATCACAACCGGTTCGTAAAGGTGGCTTTGGGTTTGGCACCACCAGCACCAGTATTGTTTTTTTAGCGATTATTGTTGCACTTGTAGCTTACCTTTCAGTGCGCGCCAAACAGCAAAAAAGCCAATAATAGATCAACATAAGTGAGTATCGATATGGAAACACTACAACAGCAGGCGCGGGCTAAAGTGCCACAAGTCACCTTAATATTTTGGCTGGTTAAAATACTGGCGACCACCTTAGGCGAAACGGCAGGTGATGCTTTATCGATGTCGCTTAACCTCGGCTATTTAGTGAGCTCAGTTATTTTTATCGGTTTATTCGCGATAGCGGTAGCAATACAAATTCGCAGTAAACATTATTCTTCGAGTATTTATTGGGCCACCATTATCGCTACAACGACCGCTGGCACAACGATGGCTGACTTTGCCGACCGCTCACTAGGCATAGGTTATACCGGGGGCACACTGTTACTGGTGAGCTTATTGTGCATGTCATTTTCAATTTGGTACGTCAGTGCCGGTAGCCTGTCTAATCAATCGATAAATAATACCAAAACCGAATGCTTTTATTGGGTCACGATTTTACTGTCACAAACCCTAGGTACAGCTTTAGGCGACTGGACTGTGGATAGCGCCGGTTTAGGTTACGATGCCAGCGCGCTTATCTTTGGTAGTATGCTATTAGTATTATTAGCCGCCTATCTTTGGAGCCCAATATCTCGCACACTGTTGTTTTGGCTTAGCTTTATTTTAACCAGACCTTTAGGTGCTGTAGTCGGTGACTTTTTAGATAAACCCATTAGCCATGGTGGATTAGAATTTAGTCGCTTTACTGCATCGGCGGCACTACTCTTTGGTATGGTGTTGTGTTTAATACTATTTAAGCAGCAAGCTGCAACAAAGAATCATTAATTAAGACTTTCCACTTTGTGTCATTGTGTTCAATTGAGGTGCTATGCGTATTTTATTAGTAGAAGACGATAAAATGATTGGTGATGCCATGCAAAGTGCCTTAAAAGATGTCGCCTATGCGGTTGATTGGATATGCGATGGCGAAGCGGCACTGCACAGTTTACGTTGCCAGCAATATGATGTGGTGTTGCTCGACCTTGGCTTACCTAAGCTGGATGGCTTGCAAGTGATGCAATATATTCGAGCTCAGCACCCCGCTCTGGCGGTGATCATTATTACCGCCAGAGACAGCTTAGAAGACAGAGTCAAAGGGCTCGATTTAGGTGCCGATGATTATGTCATTAAGCCCTTTGATATGAGCGAACTACAAGCTCGTATTCGTGCGGTAGCAAGGCGCAATGCCAACCAGCATACGCCTGAATTAACCAATAATATTGTGTGGCTAAACCCTGCCACACATGAAGCCAAAACCCTCACTCAAGATAATATCTTACTGTCTAACCGTGAGTTCGCCTTACTGCAAACATTGCTTATCCGACCCGGTTCAATTCATTCAAAAAGTGATTTAGAAGAACGTATTTATGCCTGGGGTGAAGAAGTAGAAAGCAATGCGGTAGAGTTTTTAATCCATTGTTTGCGTAAAAAACTGGGTACAGAAACCATTAAAAATGTCAGAGGTGTAGGATGGATGGTGTCAAAAAATGCCCCCGTAACTCGTTAAAAACGCGATTATCTTATTGGATTTCAGCTGCAATTTTGTCTGTTGCGATCATTGCTGCCAGCTTTACTTTTAGCAGTGCTTTTGAAGAAGCCCATGAACTACAAGATGATGTATTGCAACAAATGGCTGTGCTATTTGACCGTTACTCGCTGACCCCAAACGACAGTACACTAACCCCGTTAAGCCAAGATCAGTTGGAGTTTCAAGTTTCGGTGCAGTTATTGGGTGACAATCCAGCAAGCAATCCTATAACGAAAAATATCCTAGCCTTGCCGAGCAATTTAACTGATGGATTTCACACGGTTAATTTAGCCACACAGTCATGGCGAGTATTTGTGCGCACCTTATCATCCTCGCAGCGAATAGCCGTCGCCCAAGAGACCGCCATTCGTGACAACATCGCCTTTGAAACCGCGCTGCATACCCTAATGCCATTGTTAGTATTAATTCCGATTTTATTATTATTACTCGGCTATATTCTAGGTAAAATTCTGAGTCCAATTAGCATTTTAGCCCACGATGTAGACCGTCAAACTGAGCACGATTTACAGTTAATTCCCACCACTCAATTGCCGAGTGAAATTGTGCCCTTTGTTGAGGCGATTAATCGCTTACTCAGCAAAAACAGCCAGGTTATTACTAGCCAAAAGCGCTTTATTGCCGATGCCGCCCATGAACTCCGATCGCCTATCACGGCGCTGTCGTTACAGGCTCAACGTCTTCAGCAAACAGAGTTAACCGACGATGCACGTCAGAAACTAAATGCATTACAGGCTGGGATCTGTCGCAGTATTCATCTTCTAGAACAACTATTATCGATGGCGCGTCAACAAGACAACAGCATCCAACAACATCAACGAACCTCACTAAAAACAGTATTCACTGAGGTGATTGAAGAGCTATACCCACTTGTGGAAGCGAAAGAGATTGATTTGGGCTTTAGCCAAGATAGCGACGCCCAGCTCAACGCCAACCCTGTCCGTTTAAAAACCTTAATTCACAACCTGATCGACAATGCTATCCGCTATACACCTAGTGGCGGTAGAGTTGATTTGAGTATTATT
This sequence comes from Shewanella vesiculosa, assembly GCF_009994065.1. Taxonomy (NCBI): domain Bacteria; kingdom Pseudomonadati; phylum Pseudomonadota; class Gammaproteobacteria; order Alteromonadales; family Shewanellaceae; genus Shewanella; species Shewanella vesiculosa. The sequence goes on along the minus strand of NZ_JAACSD010000011.1, from coordinate 120,284 downwards.
GAAACCGAGCAAGGCATAGAGATGACCGTCAAAGATACAGGCCCAGGTATCGCAAATACTGAAGTTCAAAAAGTGTTTGAACCTTTTTATCGCATATTAGGCAGTAATGAATATGGCTCAGGTTTAGGCTTAGCGATTGTGGCGAGTATTGTGCAGCAGATGGATGCAAAAATTAGCTTAACCCCAGCAGATCCAGTAAACAACTGCGGGCTTTGCGTGACGGTACAGTTTCCCCTTTAGGTGCATCAGATGTTGCTTGAAGCCGCATCAACTTATGTTGATGCGGCATACACCAAGGACGACTTAACCTTAGTTTTCTTCACATAAATTACGCCCTGCGGCATAACAACTTGGCTGACGCGGGCACACGGCACCACGCGAACAAATTAACTGGGCATCTTTTTTAATCCCACGTTCAATCCAATTAATGTTCAGAATTTTTGCCACACTAGTGAGATCTTTTTGGATGTGTTTAGGAATAACGATAGAGCCGCCGCCCGTAGCACAAGCCTGTTTCAAATCATGAGCAATCGACTGAGCGTCTTTGCCTTGCGCTTCAATCGCCGGATTTAAATCTATTCCAGCACATAACACATGTGCATTGCCCGCCGAGTCGTCCACTTTAATCGATTCACAGCAATAAATACGTGGTTCATTACCGACATTTAAAATCGATATTTGCGCAGAGGTACCCTCGACTTGCTCGTTAAGCATCCTAAATACAGCCCAATGCTGACAAGGATCTTCCACTAGGCGCATATTGCCCCAAGGCAAAGGAATACCATTACCGCGATACACAGCTTTTAACTTACCCGGCGCATAGGCATCAAAATAATGCCAATGAGGATAAGGTGATACCACTGTCATGCGGCGCATAGCCACTGAAGCTGACACCTGCAATTGCTTATGCACACTAATCTCATAGCCATGACGATCCAGTAACTGTCGATACGGCACTTTTGGACACAACAAAGCACCGGCAAAGAAGCTTGATTCAAAATCGCGCCACGCATGTAAAATATCTTGTGCATTCAATGTATTGGATTGAGGGACAAGAGCATCATCAAAGTCATCACGGCGACCCGACATCATCACACTCTTTAAGCCATCTTTATTGTGTAATACACAATGACCTATGTGCACAGCCAAATCATAGCGCAATCTACTGGGTCTGTTTTTCAACATATTACTAATGTAAATAGTCCCCGGCGGCTCAAAAAATGAAGTCACTAACTGCTTAGCACTGACACCCATTTCGTTGATCACTTCTTGTGGAACCCGGTCGATCCATTTAATTTTTAAGCCCATGCCTTTGGCGATATCGATAATATCTTCAGTGGCAAGCGGCATGCGTTTTAAGCCGACCTCTTCGGCGGCGCGCTCTAAATCAGGAAAATGATTTTGATGATGCTCTTGGTGCGCGCGGATTAATAAATGAGCAAACTGGCGGCCACTGGTACCAGTTTGCGACAACATTTCAGGAATGGCAATTTGCAGAATGTCATTAGAAAACAAAAAACTCGGCTCCAGCGGCATACCACTAATGCCACCTTTGTTGCCTTTTTCCGGCGTAATGGCTTCATCTTCTGGCACATCATCAAGAAACCATTCCACTTCTTTTTGAAAAACGACCGCAATTACCGCCAACATATCTGCACTCGGAACACGCTTTCCGCGTTCGATCATCGATAAATATGACACAGATGGCGAATTACCTGAATCAACACGTACACAACGAGCTGACAAGTCTTCCATGGTTAAGTTATTGCGTTTACGCAAGTTTCTTATCTTTGTGCCCAAAAAATGGGTCTTTCGCATTAGGCTTTTTTCATTTCTCATTTTGTATAATTCACACTGTAAAATTTTTATTGTGAAATTGTTTGTAAAAATAGCATAGACTAAAAATCAAGCTGCTAACAGAGCTTATTGATAAACAATAATGACAAAGGTTTCTGACCGACAACAACACGAAGAGGAATAAGGCGATGAATATGTCTACTCAAGCAAGCGCAACAGCCACCCAAAACCTTAACCGCTTCATTGGTGAGCAATTTGTGGCAACGACCAATCCACAGGATCGCAGCACAAATGCAAAAGACTTTTTGGATGCACAATTTCCATTAGCCGAAGGCTCACACCAAGATGTCACCAGCTATGTTGTTTACTACACCCACTTATTAGCATTTTTGAAAGATGGTTCTCAGTGTGGTTTACAAAATCCATGTCAATTTGTGGCATTGACGGGTCATAAAAGTGAACCGACTTCAGTGGTATTAAAGAATAATGATACCCATGTTGAGATTAGCTTCGACCGCCAAGGACAAATGGGCACCACAGACCAAGCTAATATTGAAGACATTCAGGTTGCGATTCCAATTAAGAATTTGCCGACGCCATACAAGCAATGGATTAGCTTAATCCACACAGGCTGTCAGCCAACTGAAGGCAACTGTAAAGTGTTTACCGCTAAAGACGGCAGCGACTACGCACTGCATCAGCGTTAATACGTTAGCGCGATAACACTGCGACCATTTAGCAAAAAAGGCTTGTCCCATTAATAATGCGACAAGCCTTTTTGTTACTTAACCATGTTGCGGCGTAGCATCGAGTAAGGTCAGCACGTCTTTATGTCGTCATACTGAGATACTGAGATACTGAGATTACGAGATTATGGCCAAAAGAACCGTGATGTTTGCGAAGTCTGGTTCGCTGGTTCCGTTGGCGTTGGATTTTCCAAGCTTTGAATTTGGGTGACCCTAAATTGCACTGTTTGTTGCGTACTCTCACTCGCTCGGTTACTTAAGCGACCACTGACGGTCAACGGATAATCCAGTTGTTCTGCAGGTTTTATCGCAATCAAGCTGTCGGTAACGATTTGCAATACTTGCTCTTGAGCATCGTCACTGTGGATACTGATTTGATAAAAAGCCATTTGTTGCGTTTTATTGCGAATTTTGAGCTGATAGCTGTTTTCAACCTGGTCGACGCCCACTTGACGATACAAGGTTTGACGATCGCGGATCACATTAAGCTGTATATGGCTCAAGTGGCTTAAATCGCTAATGATCAGAATAATCATAATCAATAGTGCACTGGCATAACCGAGAGATTTGAGTGACCACAAACTGGCTTTTGCTTGTCCTGTTAAGGCATTCTCGCTGGTAAAGCTGATTAAATTAGCGGCATAACCAAATTTTTCCATGGTCTGATTACATGCATCAACACAGGCACCACAGTTAATGCATTCGTATTGTAAGCCGTTACGAATATCAATCCCAGTTGGGCAAACATCAACACACAAATTACAGTCTACACAGTCACCTAGCTCCGTTTTTTGTGAACGTTTACGTGGCCCACGAGACTCACCTCTAGCAGCATCATAGCTAACCGTTTTAGTATTGGCGTCAAACATCACCGCTTGAAAACGCGAGTAAGGACAGCAATGCAAACACATCATTTCACGCATCCAGCCGGCATTTAAATAAGTGCATATGGCAAAAAACCACACCCATGTGCCAGTCCAAAAGCCACTGCTTGCGCTAAAAATATCAACATACAACTCGCGTGCAGGCATAAAGTAACCAATAAATCCGCAGCCGGTCAGCAAGGCAAACACCATCCACACCGCATGCTTAGTCACTCGTTTACGTACTTTACTCAACGACCATGGGGCTTTATCTAACGCCGCCCGATGATGATGATTACCCTCTACTTTGGCTTCAACCCACATGTAAATAAAGGTCCACGCAGTTTGTGGACACAAAAAACCGCACCACACCCGCCCCCAGTAAACAGTAACAAAAAACAGCCCAAAAGCAGCAGCCATAAAAAACCATGCTAATACGGTAAAGTCTTGTGGCCACAAGGTGATATTGAAGAAAAAGAATTGCTGTTCGGTTACATCAAACAGAATGGCTTGCCGGCCTTGGTAATTGATAAATGGGATCAGGAAAAAAATCGCAATCAGTAAAGTATTACTGTGCTGGCGCAGTCGTTGAAAAACGCCCTTCTGTTCTCGAACATGAATTTTTGTCGACGGCGTAGCAATTTGCACTACTGGGATCCGTTGTGAAATGGCAGCGTTATCGACTGGCATAATCACTGCCGGAGTTTGAGATGATAATTTAGGCATGAAGATATTCCTATAACACAATATTGCCCTGTTATAGCAAAGACTAAGCCAACTCAAGAATCACCTTAATCGCATGATTTTAAACAACTAAAATAAAATCCCCATAAATAAAAATCACGATATATCATCTTTTACGCGATATATCGCGGCTTAATAAAGTGAGTAATAAAAATTAGCGTGTAATGGCTAACTTTTTCATCCGAGATCGTAAGGTACTCGCCGGCATATCTAACATTGCAGCAGCACCAAACGGGCCAGAAATACGCCAATGGCTAGCATTTAATACCGTAATAATATGCGCGGCTTCGGCTTGTGCCATGGTTAACGTGCTAGCTGCCAACGGAGGGGCAACCACTGCGGGCAAAGTATTAAACAGTAAATGGCCACTTTGCGATAAAATCATTTCTCGCTCAATCAGGTTTTGTAACTCACGTACGTTACCTGGCCAAGCATATTGCTGTAAGTTCTTCAGCCCTTTAGCACTCACTTTAGTGATTTTTTTTCCAAGCTTTTTACTCAGTGATGTGACTAAATCACTGACCAATTGTGGAATATCTTCACGGCGCTCTCGTAAAGGAGGCACGGTAATTGGAAATACGTTCAGGCGGTAATATAAGTCCATGCGAAACAAGCCCTGTTCTACTCGTGCGGCTAAATCGTGATGAGTGGCAGCAACTAAGCGAATATTAACCTTAATGGTTTCACTACTGCCAACACGCTCGAAGCTTTGCTCTTGAATCACTCGCAACAATTTAGATTGTGCCGATAAACTTAGCTCGGCAATTTCATCTAAAAATAAGGTGCCATTATTGGCTAATTCAAATCGGCCTTTGCGACGCGCTGTGGCACCAGTAAATGCGCCTTTTTCATGCCCAAACAGCTCACTTTCTAACAAGGCCGTCGAAAATGCAGCGCAGTTAACACTTACCATAGGCTGGTCTTTACGATGACTTAGCCTATGTAAGTTACGCGCAACTAACTCTTTGCCGGTGCCGTTTTCACCACAAATTAATACCGTACTGTCGGTATTTGCGACTAAGTGGATCTGTTGAATGAGTTGATTGATAGGTTGGCTGTTACCCGATATTCCTGAGGCGCCTTGCTGACCTTGAAGCTCAGTGAGTAAGTATTGATTTTCTGATGCTAACCGTTCTGACAAAGCCTGCACTTGTGCCAATGCTTGTCTCAATGATTGCTCGGTATGTTTTTGCATGCTTACATCACGAAATATCGCGATAACACCGACGAGTTGTTGCTGATCATATACTGGTGTTGAACTGTAATACACAGGAAAGCTGCTGCCATCTTTACGCCAAAATACATCGTCGGTCACTTGCCGAGGGATAGCATCATGTAAGGTGCGATAAATGGGGCAATCATGCTGAGGATAATGACTGCCATCAGCATGACTATGATGATGACAGTCATGAATATTTCTGCCAATTAATTCGGCACTTTTCCAGCCGGTCATTTGTTCTGCCGCGGGATTAATAAACACTGCATTACCGGCTAAATCAAAACCATATACGCCCTCTGTCATGGCATTAAGCAATAGAGTATTTTCGGGTAGAAAATGATCAGAGCCAATATACTCAGAGGTTGTAGAGTCAGTCATAGTCAATCTTAAGGTTACCAATGCATATGCTCATTATAACCATTGCAAAACATAAGTCGCGAAATATCACGACTTTGAATATCCAAAACAATAATGACTTATTTTCGTGTTATTCACGACTCATCAAGATAATGAGAAACTGATTTAAGCTCTTTTTATTTTAAGGTCGATATTATCGTCGTCAGCCCAAAAACCCAGCAGCATCAGCCGTCAATATTAACAAAGGTACTCTGTGACTTTCGCGTTTGTGTCATGTCGATCATCATCTGGCTGGCGATTGAAAAAATACAGTAGCCTAGAAAATAATAGAAACCGATTTCAAACTGAGATTGAGTCTTAAGCATATCGCCCATACCGGCTGAAGCATTACCTGCCATGTAGGTCACGATAATAGCAACCACAAAAACATCGGCCATAGACCATTTGCCGATAGCACCAATCATACTGTTAAGCTGTTGTTTGATTCGCTGGGGCACTGGCAGCAGTAATATCAGCATAGTGATTAACTTCACTGCGGGGATCACAATACTAAATAACCCCACTAACATGGCGACGATTAGATTATGAGACTGATACAGCGCCACTATAGTATCAATGATACTGCGACTATTGCGAAACACCTCCACCTCTCCCTCAAGTGTATCTAGGCCAAACAGACTGGCCGCAACATCGAGTATTCCACGGGTATTAGCACGAGAATCTTCGGTGAGGTTTTGGGTTAACATGTCTTTACCCGTTTCAAGCAACTGTGACTTTTCAATCGTTCCTGTCATCGTTAACATGGGCTCTGTTACACCGGGAATGAGTAATATTAACGATATCAATACTAAACTAATCGATAAATACACTTTCATGAACACCTCGGTTAATAATTTGTAGCAAAACAAATGGTCGTATTTTACTGTGATAATGATGTATTTTGAGTATGCTAGGTTATGATGTCATATTGTTCATATGATTAGCCATTATGTTGCAACCCGCTCTACTGTCTAATAATGAGGCGAATACATGCCAATGTTCCGGTTTACGACATGCTTACTCTGGTTAACTTATATTATTTCAGCATCAGTGACTGCGGCAACCTTAACGGTTGATGTTACCGATGCTCAAGGTAATATGCTCAGCGATAGCGTGGTAGAACTTATCTCGACTGCGCCACTTGAAGCCACTTCGACAACAGAAATAACACTGCCTGCTACAGCCCATTACGAAATGCGTCAACAAGATCGCGTATTTTACCCTTTTGTATTAGCTGTACCAGAAGGGGCAAATGTTGATTTTCCTAATTTAGATCGTACTCGACACCATGTTTATTCCTTTTCTGAAGCCAAACAATTTGAGCTAAAATTATACGTAGGCACGACCGCAGACCCGATTAACTTTGATAAAGCGGGTCTAGTCGCTATCGGCTGTAATATTCATGACTATATGCAAGCCTTTATTTACGTTGCTAAAAGCCCTTACTTCTCGGTAAGTGATGCGTCGGGGAAAATACAATTAACGGATGTACCGCCAGGAGAATATCAAGTTAAGATTTGGCATCCTTGGCAAATTGTTGCACCAGCATCATCTTCGATTATCCTTAATGATGGCGCGAATCAATTAGCGCTTAGTGTCGATATAGAACACCAAAATAAACCATCATCGCCACCTAGTGGATTTGGTGCTTCTGATCATGCCAGCCATATGATGGGACAACATGCCAAATAGTTTTCGCAGCAGATTGATCATTGCATTTTTACTCATATTAACTTTAATGCAGTTAACTACTGCCTTGTTTGTGTTAAGCGCAACTCAACGAGATTTCCGCCAACAACAAACTCAAAATCTTAAAATTGGCTCTAACGTTTTTGTCGAAATGTTGTCAAATCGCAACAAGCAGCTTAACCAAAGTTTGTCATTATTAAGCGCTGACTTTGGCTTTAAGCGCGCGGTCGCGACCGGCGAGCAAGATACAATATCATCCGTTTTAGCGAACCACGGCCGTCGGATTAATGCCGATGCCGCTATTTTACTCTCTCCGCAGGGAACCCTGCTGTCATCAAGTTTACAAGGTCTGACTAAAGCGAATATTGATGAGTTATTTGCATTAACAAAAAATCGCTCAACCACGTTCGAAATTTTTAATTATGATCACAGTAGCTACCAATTTGTTTTGCAGCCCGTTAAAGCACCTACATTAATCGCTTGGGTTGGTATGGGCTTTGCGATGGATAAAAACGTCGCCGACCAAGCAAAAACCATTACCGGGATCGATATTAGTTTCATTAACCAGTCAGCTGACAGAGTTGAAATAGTCTCCACCCTGCCAACCGCTCAGCAACAAGATGTTCTAGCGCAGATGGATCAATTAGACCAAACTATCGATGTGGTCAGCGACGACGTACCACTGGGCTATTTATCTACCACCATTGCATTAGACAACAATAGCGATAATCAATTAGCGGTATTACACCAATCGAATATTAAGTGGCAGCAAAATTACGATGCTTTACGCAATAACATGTTACTTGTATTCGCGATAACCTGTTTACTGGCCTTTATGATTGCAGCCTGGTTTGCTGGCGGCTTAACCAAACCTATTTATGGATTGGTTAATTTTGCCCGCAAAGTGGGCCAAGGCGAAAATCCTCCGCCAATTAAAGGTGCTCCCGCAGAGTTACAAGTATTAGCCAACACCCTATCGATAATGCGTGAAAATATTGAGTCACGCAAAAATGACTTAGTGTACCAGTCACAGCACGATAACCTCACAGGCTTGTATAACCGCGTAGCAGCTAAACAACTCCTTAGTCAGCTGCTAAGCAAAATGCATGGCAACTTAGTGATGATAGACATCAAAAACTTTCGTCATTTGAATAACATTATTGGCTTTGCCAATGCCGATGATCTGTTGGTATTGTTTGCCAGTCGCTTAGAAAGCTTATCTCCAACAGCCCAGTTAATATCGCGCTTAGATGGCGACTCGTTTTTATTATTATTCCAACCTGGTATTGATGATCAACAGCTTGATAATTATTTACGCTTATTAACTCAACCCTTTGCCATTCAAGGCTCAAAAATCACAGTCAACGTTCGCGTAGGGATGGTAGATTTATCCCGAGGCTATGACAGTAATGATATCGATACCTTGATTCGCCATGCTGAAATTGCCTTAAACCAAGCCCGCATGGAATCATTAAGTATTGCCACTTATCAACAAGGCGAAGATGAGCGCTATCTGCGTGAATTAATGATCATCCGCGATTTACCGATAGCCCTAAGTCAAGGGCAACTGCATTTAGTGTTTCAGCCCAAAGTTGATATTCAGACGAATCATTGCCATGGAGCAGAAACCCTGATCCGTTGGCTGCACCCTGAATTAGGGTTTATTCCACCGGACGAATTTATTCGCTTAGCTGAAAACTCAGGTAATATCTCGATTATTAGCGAATGGGTGCTCAATACCACCATAAAACAGCTAGCAAAATGGCAGCAACAAGGTATTTCACTTACGGTCGCGATTAATTTATCCGCCCACGACTTAACCAATCCTCAGCTACCACTGGACATTGAACAATTACTCATTAGCAATAATTTACCCATTACCGCCTTATCGATAGAGGTCACTGAAGGTGCGGTGATGAAAGATGCGCAAACGGTGATTGCGGTTTTACAGCAATTTCGCAATATCGGTATATCGATTGCCATCGACGACTTTGGCACAGGACACTCTTCATTAGCCTATTTGAAATTATTACCTGTCAATGAAGTGAAGATTGATCGCAGTTTTATTAAAGATATTCATACCGATGCCACTGATTTAATGATCGTCGATACTAGCATTAGGTTAATTAAGGGACTTAACTTATCCGTAGTGGCTGAAGGCGTAGAATCCGCAGAAGGAATCGATATTTTGCGCAAGCTTAATTGTGATATAATTCAAGGCTATGTGTATTCTAAGCCATTAAAAGCGGATGATTTTATTGTATGGTTTCAACAATTCAATCAATCTAATATCCCATTCTAATGAAGATACGGTGCGCTAATGTATCAAATCATATGCATTATATTATCCGGGCTATTAAGCCTAATCGTGACGCAGGCCCAAGCTGATACGAGCAAAATTATCGCCACTGGCGGCGCAACAACTATTGAAGGTAGTGCCGGAGGTGGCATAGTACCTTGGGCGGTAATTAATGGTTATGCAAGCTCTGATCAATGGTCTTTAACCGCGATGAACTCCGCCGTTTATGTTGACGACTTTACCCTGCATTCTATGGGAGCATCGTTAAGCATTGATAATCGCTTTGAACTGAGTATTGCCAAACAAACTTTTGATTTAGACACTCTGGGCGGCAAACTAGGCCAAGATATTGTAGGCATAAAATACAAACTGGCTGGTGAAGTACTCTATACCGCAATGCCGCAAATCAGCTTAGGATTACAGTACAAACGTGTTGATGACTTTGCCTTACCACAAGCGGTGGGAGCGAGAGATGATTGGGGGTTAGATGTGTATTTGGCCGCTAGCAAGGTCTATTTTGAAGCCATTGCAGGTCGTAACCTTGTGACCAACTTAACCCTGAGAGCTACCAAAGCAAACCAAACAGGTTTACTCGGATTTGGCACTGCAACCAACAACGATTACACCTTACAAGCCGAAGCTTCTATCGCGGTGTTATTAACTGATAATATTGCTCTGGGTTATGAGTACAAACAAAAACCAGATGAGTTGAGTTTTGCGCAAGAGCAAGATTGGCAAGATATTTTTGTCGCCTGGTTTGTTAATAAACACCTTTCGGTTGTCGGCGCATATGTCGATTTAGGCAGTATTGCCGGATTTAAGCAGCAACAAGGGTGGTATTTATCCGTAGAGGGAACACTGTAATGCTGAATGCTTTTAAACATCATCTACTGGTATTGGGCGCACTGTTATTACTGTCTACTGGCTGCGCAAGCCAACCAACAAGCCTTTACCAGCAGCTGGGGGGGAACAAAGGCATCAGTATGATCACCGACGATTTCCTGGTTAATTTGTCCCAAGACAAACGCCTCTTGCATCACTTTGAACAAACCGACATCAGTGTTTTTCGTCAACGGCTGATTGAGCATTTATGTGTTGTCACTGGCGGTGAGTGTCTTTATCAAGGAGCATCTATGTATGATGCCCATATCGGACTGCACATTAGCCAAGCCGACTTTGATGCCTTAGTGGGCCATTTGATTGAAGCCCTTAAACAACAGCATATTCCTATCGCAACACGTAATGCGTTACTAGCTAAGTTAGCACCCATGTACCAACAGATTATTGGCCATTAGTGATTGCTATTCACTCACAGGACTTTACTGGCATTTAGTAAAAAGGGCTAGGATCGACATCGAGCATACTTGGCGATACGCCTCGCTCAATATTTAACTCAGATTTAAGTAAATCCACCATAGTCACTTCGGTATAGCGCTTATGCTTGATTGAATAAAAGCACTTAACGATAGGATGCAAGGCATCGCGACCTTTAGCATCCCATACAATTCCTACACGCAGGTCCGATAGCTGTACTAATGAGCCGACAGGGTAAATACCCACGCAGCGGATGAACTCATATACCAGTTTTTGATCAAGATGAAATGGTGTCAAGCTGATCAATATTTTAAATGCTGCCGCGGGGCTCATGGCTTCTTTGTAACAACGAGCAGCGGTTAACGCATCGAAAATATCTACAATACAACTCATTCGTCCATGCAGAGGAAGTTGCTCATCTTTGAGGCCATTAGGATAACCGCGGCCATCAAGCTTTTCATGATGCATTAAGCACACATCTTTACTCACTTGCGACAGCCCTGTTGTTTCATTCATGATTTCAATTGCATAAAATTGATGCAATTTCATGTGTTCAAATTCTTCTGGGGTCAGCTTACCTGGTTTGTGTAATATTTCGTTATCAACTTTAATTTTGCCGATATCATGTAAAATCCCCCCAACCGCCATTTGCTTAAGCAATTCGCGGTCAAGCTTAAGGTGCTTGCCAAAGGTGACGAGCAAAAAGGCAACATTGATAGAGTGTTCAAGTAAGTAAGCATCTTTGCTACGCAGTGCTGAGATACACTTAAATGCGTCGGCATCATCCATAACCGACTCAATCATTTTATCAGCCACATCTTCAAATTGACCCACTTCGATAGCTTTACCTTCGAAGGTTTCAGACATTACTTTTTTGATAAGCCCCTTGGCTTCAGCAAGTAACTTTTTAGCCTGCCCTCGCTGACCATCTCGAGTGACCGTCGCTTTACGCATTAATAGGCTGCTAGCAGAGCTTGCTCTTTCTGCTTTTTTTAATCCACAGGTGTCTGAAGAGCGTTCAATATCAACCCACACCAATTCAATATTGTTGGCTTTAAGTTTGACAATTGCATCACGGTATTTAATTTGTCCGGGATTACGGATGGCTACTTTACCGTTCTGATGATCTATCGCGGTAACAAACATGCCTAAAGCAAGTTTATCGATAGGGACTTTAATGACATTGCTTGATTCGGCAGAATCATTCATTGTACAAATTACTCCGGGAGACGAAACTAAAAAACGAAATCTGACTTGCAATTTCTAGTGATATTTTGAACTACTTTACTCAATTCAGCTAATTTTTTACTTCAGATCATCACACAAATATCGATGGCACTTTAACATTGGCTCAACGAGATGTTCGACATTGCTTTTTCATTCTATAACGATCCAATAACACTAGCCAATAGCTGAATTCTTTAACATGGTTACCTAACAAACGCATTACCAAAATCTCATGGCTATATTAGCAATTCAGATCACACACTTTAATCTTGCTAATTGACACTTTTTCATCTGTTTATTAACGTTAACGCTTATGTTGATGTACGAGAGGCACAGATTGAAAGGTCACTTTTTTTCACCACAATTTAGCGAGTTGATCTCTAAGCTCGAACAACTTCGCAGCATACCGATCTGTGACCCTATAGTGCAACTGTCAGTCGATGCTCCAGCATTGCCATTAATCTCTTGGTTAAGTGCCCAAACCGTATACCCTAAAATTTATTGGCATGGCCGTGATAGAAATGAAGATGTCGCCGCTATAGGTTCATGTAAGGCATTTTATTTTGCCGACCAAGTCGACGACAATGCCTTAGCGCAAATCTATCAGCAACAACGTAACAAAACCAATCACCTAGACATTCGCTATTACGGCGGTTTAGCGTTCGATCGCACGGTAGAATGTTGGCCTGAATTTGGCCGTGCACACTTTATATTACCTAGAATAGAATTACGCCGAAGCGGTCATAAGGTTAGGATATTAGTAAACCTTAATTTTGAGAATGGAAACGCTGAAGACGAAATCCAAGCTGCACTTGATACTATCGCAATGGTGCAAAAACCTGCTCCCTTGTCACCACCGAATAAACTCATGTTAATGGGTCGAAGTGATTTACCTAATTTTGCCCGTTGGAAGGAATTAGTTGAACAGGTCACCCAAGCTAATTTTATCAAATCGACCCCCAAAGTCGTCTTATCACGCCACAGCCAAATTGATGTAAATGACCATATTGACCCTTGGACTGTTTTAGCCTGTTGGCAAGGACGTAATCCAAATAGCTTTCAATTTGGCTTTCAATTTAGCCCTGAGCGCGCATTTATATCTTGTTCACCCGAACGGTTATATTTACGCCGCCAACAGGAACTGTTTACCGAAGCATTAGCCGGAACAACAGTGCGAGGACTTAATCCTGATGAGGATGCATTACTGGCTCAAGCGCTATTAGATGATATTAAAAATAGCCATGAGAATCAGTTAGTCAGAGAGCATATTGTCAATGTACTCACACCATTAAGTCAGTATGTGGGCGCCGACGAGCAGCCTAAAATATTTAAGCTTGATCATATTCAACATTTACATCGCGCTATTCGAGCACAGTTAAAACCAGGCATTAGTGATTTTGAATTATTACGGGCGCTGCATCCTACTCCTGCCGTAGGAGGTTTACCCCGCGAGGCGGCATTAAACTTTATTCGCCAGCGAGAAGGTTACGCTAGAGGTTGGTATGCTGGAGCTTGTGGTTATTTAAATCACCATGAATCAGAGTTTTCTGTTGCAATCCGCAGCGCTTTAATTGAACCCAGAAGAATCAACTTGTTTGCCGGAGCAGGTATTGTTGCGGGGTCAAATCCTGAAGCTGAGTGGCAAGAGCTGGAAAACAAATTAGCGACAGTATTGTCTATATTAATCGATTTTTAATATTCCTAAGCTGACTCCAACGATGCTTGCTCGCCATGACTAGGCCTTTCGCTTGTACAAAACCCATGCTATTATCCCGCCCCCATGATTGCTGACCGCCATGAATTAGCTTAAAAAGGTTAATCAAGTGGTGTATTTATCAGCAAACACGACCAATAAACTATAATGATAATATTCTCTATAACAGGTATTAACTTATCGGCTTAACTCAGGCTATATAGTCCCGTTAACACCAGTAAATACTGTTAACTAATTAATAGCGGGTTCCCTCACCCCGCGCTAACCCAATTAAAAAGGCCACAATATGTTGACGTTAACCCAGGCGAAATATCGCCGAGCACTGATGCTATTAGTCAGTTTCCATATCTTAATTATTTGCGCAAGCAACTATCTTGTTCAGCTACCATTTCAGCTGTTTAGCTACCACACCACTTGGGGTGCATTTAGCTTTCCATTTGTCTATCTCGCCACCGACCTAACCGTAAGAATTTTTGGCCAACAAGCTGCTAGAGGCATTATTCTTAAAGCCATGATACCGTCACTTTTGGTGTCGTATTTAGTCGGGGTACTGTTTCACCAAGGTCAATTACAAGCATTTGGTGCATTAATCGAGTGGAACAGCTTTGTGTTTCGCATCGCCTTTGCCAGCTTTGTGGCGTACTTGATTGGCCAGCTAATGGACATCACTGTATTTGCTAAATTACGTCAGGCCAAAGCTTGGTGGGTTGCCCCCGCAGCATCAACATTAGTGGGTAACTTAGTCGATACCTTAGTGTTTTTCAGTATCGCGTTTTATGCTTCCAGTGATGTATTTATGGCCACACATTGGCCAGAAATTGCTAGCGTTGATTACGCCTTTAAATTGATCGTGAGCTTAGGATTATTTTTACCGGCTTATGGGGTGTTATTGAAGGTACTACAAGATAAAATTTTATTAAATGACATCACGACTGATGACGACATTATTATTCATGCATCAAAGTAATCGTTGTTAGGATAGGTGAATAAGCAAAAAAGCATCGTCAGCTCAATTACAGTGCCGCCGATGCTTTACTTATTTAATATGCTCAGTTTTTATCAAATACGATGACAGTATTGTTGTTCTAAACAATATTCCACAGATTATCATCAGCACATTAATCGCAAGATGCGCCTCGCGTTCCAGTAACGTTCATCTAAGCGTGAACAATAACAATCAGACTAACACCAACCTCTAATACCAGAATAAGCGCCAAACTGTTTTATTTTACAAAATACATTTACATACAAGTAATAAAGCATAAACATTTTTAATAAAAACAATAGTTTATTATTTTATGTGCTTAATTGAATGTAAAGATGCGATATATTATCTTAAATGCTTGCAAACACTAATGAGAATGATTATTATTAACTCGCGTTCCAAAACTCGGTTTAGTGATTAAAGACTTCATCACCTTTAATCACTTTTCAGAGTTCGCAAGCACGACATTGCTCATACACTCTTTGTGGCCGGATTCATCATCCGGCTTTTTTTTTGGCTGTTTTCTTATTGTGCTTTTTCACCAAAATGTAAGCCTTCATAAGGCCCAAGTTGCTGATCATCTTTTGCCTTGTGGTAAAGACCAATGGTAAATATGGTGCCCTTACCTACTGTCGAATTCACTTCAATCGTACCACCAAGCCGTTTAATGATCCCATAGCTCAACGAGAGACCTA
Source organism: Shewanella vesiculosa (assembly GCF_009994065.1). NCBI lineage: Bacteria > Pseudomonadati > Pseudomonadota > Gammaproteobacteria > Alteromonadales > Shewanellaceae > Shewanella > Shewanella vesiculosa. The sequence continues at coordinate 104,596 of NZ_JAACSD010000011.1, read as the reverse complement.
AACCGGTACCATCTTTACGTGTGGTATAAAATGGGTCAAAAATACGACTCAAATCTTCTTTATTAATCCCCACGCCCTCGTCTTCAACTTCAATTTTAACGCCAATCGTTTTGCCATCTTCTAGCCAGTCATATGTTCGTAGCCAAATTCGGCCTTTGTTTTCAATCGCATGAGCGGCATTGACCATTAAGTTAATCAGTACTTGTAACAGCTGGGGACGATTGACTTCAACATCACCTGTGGCAGTGAAATCTTTGATCAGTGTGACCTCTTGTTGTTCAATGGAATGGCGGGCTAATAACAGCATCTCTTCAACAATTTGCGTCACTGGTTGCGATGTTATGGGGGCATTGAACTCACCTGGACGGCTGTATTGCAGTAGGCTTCGAATAATAGTGGTGATCCGCCCCACTTGCTGGAGCACTAACTCGATCTCTTCTTCGACTACGGCAGCATTATCACCAAGTTCATATTTTAACAGCTCCATATTGCCCAAAATTACCGCGGTAGGATTATTAATTTCATGGGCGATACCTGCGATGAGCTCTCCTAATGCGGTAAGTTTTTCATTGGTGACCAACTGTTGTCTGGTCGCATGCAATAACGCCACATTACGCTCGAGCTCCTCCGTTTTATCTTGCAAGCTACGAGTACGCTGCTCAACTTTAATTTCAAGTTGCTCTGCAGCAGATTGAATTTGGGCATTACGTCGCTGCAACTGATCCAACATATTGTCAAATTGTTCGGCTAAATGTGCCAGTTCATTATCACCATTGATGTCTAATTTACCGATCCTGATATTGCGCCCAGATTGCACCGCAGTAACCACTTGGTGAATATACTCAATTGGCTGTAATAAGCTGTTTGCTCCCCGGTACACTAGAAAACCTGAAATCAATAACACAAACACTAAAATGGTACCGAGCTCGATAATATTGAGTAAATAATTATGCAGAAAAGGAGACTCAGAAAAGCCCACATAAACCATCCCAATCCGTTTACCGCGCACATCCTGTAAAGGTAAATAACCAGAGATGTACCAATCATTGAGAACAAAGGCACGATTTATCCATGTTTGCCCTTCAACCAGTACTTGTTGATACACTTCATTAGACACCAGCGTACCTAATGCTCTATTGGGTTTATTCGGGTCTTTGGGAAATTGCTCCATCGGCACATTAGTACTAATCCGAATATTATCCAGAAAAAGGGTCACGGTACCGATTGAGCGTTCTGGTAATGTGCCTTTGCCGTAAACTAAGTCACGAATATTATCGACGATGGCAGTATTGCGGTTAAACAACATACCACCATCTAAATACCAAAATACATTACCCGACTGGTCGGCTATCGGTAATAAGGTTCGGCTTAATAAACCACGTGTTTCGATATTTTGTAGAGGCTGTTTGGCATGTAATGTGGGAATTAAGCTAATGTTAGCTTGGGTTGCTAGACTTGAATTAATTCTTTCGAGACGTTTAGCTGACAGCACCATCAAACCAGAAAAAGCCTTCTGTTGAGTTTGGTGCAACATCAAACGTAAGTCGGGATCCGCGGCAGCATCTGCGACACGAATTAACCTTAGAAAGTCTAATCCTGATGCTTTTTGCTGCTGTTCTAATAGTATATTTAGCGCACTAATAACCTTGGGATCCGCTTGCTGCTGACTGTGTTGTAGTAACCTAAATGCATGTTGAAAATCCCATGATTTACTGATCGACTCTAAACTGTCTTGTTGGCGTTCCTGCACTTGCATCAAGGTACTATTAGCGACAACTAAATCAGCCTTTACCTTCATAAACAATTGTTTGCCCGTGTATATTACATTCCAATATATGGTTATAAAAACTAAGCTAACTAGGGTTAATACAATAGGCAGAGATGTCAGAAACAAGATCCGATAACGTACTTTGGCTTGCATTTGCTGCCAACTAATACCGAAAACTCGTGTAAAAAAACCCTTCGAATTCGCCACGTTTATGTGTCCTCGTGACCTTCTTCGGCGTGATTCAACCAATCTTTAAATTTTCGATCTAATGTTTTTCGCGACACACCTAAATCGCGGGCAGCAGCAGATTTATTGCCGTTATGATTATCAACAACCTTTGTGACATGTTGTTTTTCAACTTCTTTCAATGGCCAGTTAAGCGGGTAACCCATGGCATCGTTGACCATAACTGACGCAGGCTTTTTCCAATATTCAGCAGGGGGTTTGCCTAATAAAATACACCGTTCAATCATATTACGTAGCTCGCGAATGTTGCCAGGCCAATCATGTTGCTGCAGCACTTGCAGATCTTCGTGGCTCCAAATAACGTCTTTAATACCCAATTCTTGTGACAATTGTAAGGTAAAATAATGGGTAAGTTCAGCAACATCATCGTGGCGAGATCGCAAAGATGGAATAACAATATTTAATACATTCAAACGGTAAAATAGGTCGCGCCTAAAACGTCCCGCCTCAACCTCATCGATTAATAAACGATTAGTTGCCGCGATAACGCGCACATTAATATCCACTTCTTTTTCGCTTCCAACTGGACGAATCGCACGCTGTTCAAGCACTCTTAATAATGCCGTTTGCATATTCATTGGCATTTCGCCAATTTCATCCAAGAATATTGTGCCACCCGAGGCATAACTAAATAAGCCTTCACGATTACCTTTGGCCCCTGTAAATGCGCCCGCAGTATGGCCAAACAACTCACTGGCCAACAGATCTGGGGCTATTGCACCACAGTTCACCGGCACAAATGCACCACTTCGACCGCTAAGCAGATGTAGCTGTCTGGCCACCAGCTCTTTACCCGTTCCAGACTCGCCTTCAATTAACACCACAGCATTCGTCGGGGCGATGCGTTCAATCACTTCTTTAACATCGCGAATAGCTTCACTGTTACCGATAATAGTCGATGATTGACCGTGCGATAATTCACGCTTTAGCATAAAATTCTCACGCTTAAGCAAACGTTTTTCGATACAACGATCAACGGCAGTGATCATCTGCTCTAAATGAAACGGTTTCATAATAAAGTCACACGCACCCGCACGTAATGCTTTGATTGCCACATCCATATCGGCGTAACCAGTCATAAAAATAATATCGGATTGGTGCTCGGGATCATTAAGCGCTTCATGCCATTCAATACCCGATCTATCAGGCAAGCGAATATCCACAATCAATAAATCGAAATGACCATGACTGCGTAACTCTTCAGCTTGGGCAATTGAAGAAGCGGTTTCAACCAAGGCAAACTTTTTAGCCAAGGCTTTCATCAAAAAACTGCGCATACCGGGTTCATCATCAACAATGAGTACTGACATTGTGGTCTTTGCTACTGGGTTGGCATGTTCATTTGGACTCATAAATGGACTCTTATATGGACGCTTTGGCAAGCTTTGTAATACTGTATCACTGAATTCAAATCACTTGGTCACTATGAACCATAGAAAGGTGATCATGGGACAATTTGTCTAATATAAATAACCATAGCTTGGGAGCAAGTTCACAGTTTCGATTTTATGCGTGAACAGTATTTGCATTAAAGTACTTTGGCATTTAACTTGCTTATTACGTTGGGAATTAGTTATTTCCTAATGCATTTAATTTTTTAGTTAGGGCTTGTTGATCTTTCGAGATGAATTTTTATGCAGTTTATAGCCATTTCTCCGAGGCGAAGCTTATAGCATGTGATCATTCTACATGAACAAGCGGTCAAGTAATAGAAAGTGGCTACAAGTGCTGCCCGAAAGGTTCCACTTAAGCGTGAGACGCCTTTGCAAGTAAAAGTCTTTGTTGCAAATTATTCGCTTAGAAGGCTAGGCGTCATAACTTGCACTGCGATTTTGATACAAGGTGCGACACGGTTTACGTTTAAAAATTTTGATCATCAAAGATCAACAGACCAAAAATATGAATATCATAACGATTAATATATCAAGGAGCGGCAATGTTAAAACTCAAAGCAAGCATTAGTATTCTGATAGCAGCATCGGTACTTAGTGGAGCGATGTTTAGCCCTACTGCACTGGCAAATGAAGTGATTAAGTTAGCAACCACAACCAGTACTGAAAACTCAGGCCTACTGGGGGCACTGTTACCTAAGTTTGAAGCTGAATCAGGTTATACTGTTCAAGTTATTGCAACGGGTACAGGTAAAGCATTAAAACTTGCCAGCCAAGGAGATGTTGACGTTGTGATGACTCACGCCCCAGATGCTGAAGCGAAATTTATCGCCGATGGCGATGGTATTGAACCGCGCGGCATTATGGAAAATGATTTCGTGGTATTAGGACCTAAAAATGATCCTGCGGCAGTAAAGTCTAGCAAATTAGTCACTGAAGCATTCAGTAAAATTGCCCAAAGTAACAGTAAATTTGTTTCTCGCGGCGATAACTCTGGTACCCACATGAAAGAATTAATCATTTGGAAAGATGCCGGCATTACACCAGACTTTGCAGGTTATACCTCTGTAGGCCAAGGCATGGGTAAAACGTTATTAATGGCGGATGAATTACAAGCTTATACATTAACCGATCGTGGAACGTATATTGCTTATAAAGCTAAACTTGATCTCAATATTAGCTTTGAAGGTGGCGATAAATTAGCTAACCCTTATCAGATCATGTTAATTAACCCAGCAAAATACCCAGACTTAAATCATAAGGGTGCCAGAGCATTGAGCGATTGGTTTATTAGTCCTGCAACACAAACTATGATTAACAATTATAAAGTGCAAGGAGAGCAATTGTTTAAGGCAACCTATAAAAAATGAGTGATGGCTGGTTAGTACTATTGCAGCAAGCATTTAGCTTGCTGCTCTCTTTTGACCCTCATGTTTGGGCCATTATTAATATTTCTTTTTCAGTGTCTTTTGCTGCACTATTGATCACGATTATTCCCTCTATTATTTTAGGTTTTATCCTTGCTTTTAGCCACTTTAGAGGTCGTTGGATTGTCACTAACTTAGTGCAAACTTTACAATCCATTCCTACTGTTGTAATCGGTTTATTAGTCTATTTATTGCTGACCCGTAATGGCGCTTTAGGTGATTTAAAGTGGCTATTTACTCAAAAAGGCATGATTCTAGGTCAAATGCTAATTTGCGCCCCGGTATTGATAGCATTATCACAAGCAGCATTTTCGAGTGTCGATCGTCGAGCTTGGGAAACATCACGAACCTTAGGAGCATCCTGGTTACGCGCAGTGTGGACTTTATGCCGAGAATTACGGGTGCCACTCTTACTCGCTATTATCGCTGGTTTCAGTCGAATTTTAACTGAAGTGGGTTGCTCTATGATGGTCGGTGGCAATATTATGAATGTCACTCGTAATATCCCTACGGCTATCGCCCTCGAAACGAGCAAAGGCGATTTTGCCCAAGCAATTGCCTTAGGACTGGTGTTACTCATATTAGCCTTAGTGTTAAATTTCATTTTGGGTTCATTGCGAGGCAAAGCCGTCCCAAGGAGCCATTAAAATGTCGTTAGCGAATAACACTGTTAAATACCCAGTCAGTATTGAAGCTAAAGATGTCATGATTAAATTTAATCAAAAGATGTTATTTTGTGCTGATAGACTTAGCTTTAGTCAGGGTGATGTCATTTATCTGCAAGGTGATAATGGCTCAGGTAAATCAACCTTGATGAAGTTACTTGCTGGATTACAGTCCCCTACTAAGGGCCAAATTGAGAGTCATGGCTTTGTGTCCACACCTTGGTGGCGAACTCAGTCCCTTTTAGGTAAAGCAGTCTATTTGCATCAGCATCCTTACCTGTTTGAGGGGTCTGTCAAATACAACTTAACTTATGCCTTAGCTCAACGGTCGTTATCGTCAGAACAACGAAAAAAACGCATTAGCCAAGCGATTCATATGTCTCAATTAACTGACTTGCTTAACCACCATGCCAGCGATTTATCTGGCGGAGAGCGACAACGCCTTGCCATCGCAAGAGCCTGGATTGCTCAACCAAAACTATTAATGCTCGATGAACCGATTTCGAATATGGATAAACACTCGCAGAGTTTAGTGCTTGCGATGATTAATCAATTAAAACAAGATGGCACAGGACTATTAATCAGTAGTCATCAAACCTGTGGCCTGACGGCGTTATGTCATCAATATTGGCACATCAAACAACATACCATTCATACCAGCATGCATGTTCCTACAGTAGAAGAAGTGCATCAGGCTAATACAACGGAATTACATTATGGCACCACAAATTGACGCAGTAATTTTAGCTGGCGGCATGGCTAGGCGCATGGGTGGCAATGACAAAGGCTTAGTGAGTCTTAATGGCCAAGCCATGATTTGCCATACAATTGATAAGCTAAAAAGCCAAGTCGATGGCATTATGATTAATGCTAACCGTAATCAAGAGCAGTATGAACAATGGGGTTACAAAGTCTTTAGCGACCAAGATAGTGGTTATCTAGGGCCGCTTGCTGGAATGGTCACCGCGTTAAAGCAAACTGAAGCAGATTATCTTCTGGTCGTGCCTTGTGATTGCCCAATGTTACCTGATGACTTAGTCGTAAGGTTATTAGCGGCTTTAGAGCAACAGCAGGCCGACCTTGCTGTGGCCAGTGATGGTGAGTATGAACAACCCGTAGTATTACTATTAAAACCTCATCTAGTGACATCGATGCAGGCTTTCTTGGATGCGGGAGAGCGCAAAATTGATTTGTGGTACAAGCAACATAAAGTGGCAGTAGAAAGTTTTGCCGACCAACCCAATGCATTCGTTAACATCAATACACCAGAACAAAAACATCAGTTAGCAAAGCAAATTGCCAAGTAATTTCAGTAGAGGTACTTCATGACAGCATTATTTACCAATCCATTGCCGATCCCCGTTTTAGGTTTTTGTGCATACAGCGGCACTGGGAAAACCACCTTACTGAAACAACTTATTCCGTTATTGAATCAGCGTGGTTTACGTTTGGCAGTCATAAAACATGCTCACCATAATTTTGATGTCGATATTCCAGGTAAAGACAGTTTCGAAATGCGTAAAGCAGGAGCAAAACAAGTCTTAGTGGCGTCGAATATGCGTTGGGCGTTAATGACCGAAGATCCGCTCGATGATGATCCCCAGTTACAACACTTATTGCGTCAAATTGAAGTAGATAAAGTGGATATTGTTTTGGTAGAGGGCTTTAAAAAGTTAGCATTACCTAAAATTGAACTACATCGTGCAGCACATAATAAGCCATTGATCCATATCCATGATGACAATATTGTCGCTATCGCCTGCTGTGATGAGACGACGGTCCCTGCATCTTTAACTCGTTTAGATTTAAACAATGTGGCACAAATTGCTGATTTTGTTCAGCACTACCAACAAAACTGGCAAGCTACAGTCATCAATTTACCGGTTGATGCCAGTAAAGCGGCGAAAATAGACGACACCGCAAACAATAAAAACGGTATTAGTGTATCGCAAGGTGTCGCTGCAGTGTTGGCACAAATTACACCAACCAACCACCCCGAAGTCGTTGACCTGATTGATATTGATAACCATGTGTTAGCACAAGATATTATTTCTGAAATCAATGTGCCGCAGCAAACGAACTCCGCAATGGACGGTTACGCATTTGCCTTTAATAGCATAGCTAACGCCCCCCTCAAAGTTGTCGCTGAAGTGTTAGCAGGACATCACTATCCTAATATTTTACAAGACGGTGAAGCAGTGCGCATTATGACTGGAGCTACCGTGCCACAAGGCGCCGATACGATTCAGGCAATCGAACTGGCAAATGAGCAAAATCAAAAATTAATACTGCTTGAAACAGACAAGATTATCAAAGGCCAACATGTTCGCCTTGCTGGTGAGGATATAGCTCAAGGTCAAGTCGCTTTAGCTGCTGGTACAAGATTAGGTGCTGCAGAACTGGGATTAATGGCCTCACTCGGTTTCCATAGATTACCGGTATTTAAACGCCCAATTGTGGCGGTATTTTCTACCGGTGATGAAGTGAGTCAGCCTGGCGATCAACTAAAAGCTAACTGCATTTATGACGCTAATCGCTACACGATTTTATCTATGGCGAAAAAGCTCGGCTGTCAGGTCATTGATCTCGGTATCATAGATGACAACGAGCAGACACTGACCAATACCCTCATTGATGCCGGAACCAAAGCAGATATTGTGATCAGTTCTGGCGGCGTATCCGTGGGTAATGCCGATTACATTAAAATGGCTCTCGCGAATGTGGGCAATACCCATTTTTGGCGGATTAATATGCGCCCAGGAAGACCGCTTGCGGTGGGTAATATTAATCAAAGTCTCTTTTTTGGCTTACCGGGTAACCCAGTGGCTGTAATGGTGGCTTTTCTACAATTTGTGCAGCCGGCTATTCGTAAAATGGCAGGCGAAGCAAACTGGCTACCGCAATTTATTCCCGCCATTGCCAGCCAACCACTGCGAAGCAAAACAGGTCGCACAGAGTTTTTACGCGGTATTTATACTCTTGGGCCTGATGGCAAAATTCATGTCAGTACAACGGGGGCGCAAGGTTCAGGCATGCTCAGTTCGATGGTCAATGCCAATTGCCTTATCGTCATTGGCGATGACCATGACACTATACCCACTGGTGGATCTGTATTTATTCAGCCATTTGCCGATTTATTGTAACTGAAACTAAACACGTCCCCGATAGTCATTACACTAATATCATGACGTCATGATATTAGTGTAATGACTATCGGGGGAATGCAGTAAAGCAGGTAATTCATTGCTCATCGTTAACCTAAAACCCTATCCGCAACCGTATCAATACTACAACAAAGATTAACTTACGGATGACTCCTGAGGCCGATTCGTTTTTTATCTCCTGGGTGATACACTCAAAAATCAACAGGGCACAATGCTGCTTTAAGATAAATAACATCATCCGATTAAAGGTAATGACTATGGCGCTTTCTCGTAAAAGTTGGAACTATATTATTATTGGGGCCAGTGTATTTATGATTGCCGTACTGTCTTTCATCAATGATAAAACGGCTAGCGTTCCCGCTGATGCTGTGGCTTTATTTGACTCGCAAATGCCTTTGAAGCAATTACACCTCGATGATATATGGCTAAGTCAACAAGATGGTCAATGGCAATGCCACCAGCAAGTACTCAATTGTCAGCAATGGGCCCAATCATGGCAAAACATTAGTGTGTCACCATTAAAAACCGAACCAGAGCATAGCCTTGCAGAGCAGACGCTCACTATTGCGATTAATCATGTTCACACAGCACAACAATGGCGTTATTTTCCAAATGAAGGTCTATTACAATCGTCGAACCAGAATTGGTATCAAGTACCACCCAGTTTACGCGCCGATTTACAGCCTATTCTTGCCGTTCCTTCTCAATCAAAATAAGAGTTTTTATGCCTGAATTACCGGAAGTTGAAGTAACCCGCCTTGGGATCAGTCCTTATCTCATAGACCAAACTGTCAGTGAGCTCATTGTCCGTAATGGATCATTACGCTGGCCAGTGCCTGACGTGGCACAAAATATTGTCGGCCAACGGATTAATAATGTTCGTCGCCGCGCCAAATATCTATTAATCGACACTGATGCGGGCATCACCATAGTGCATTTAGGTATGTCCGGTAGTTTACGTATTTTGCCGCGTAACACCCCGGTAGAAAAGCACGACCATATTGATTTAATCCTCGATAATGGTCGTATGTTGCGATTTAACGACCCGCGACGCTTTGGCGCCTGGCTATGGTACGAATTACCAGAAGAGGCTCATCCATTGCTATCAAAGCTTGGTCCAGAACCATTAAGCCCGCATTTCACACCATTACAATTGCAAGCTGCACTGGCTGGCAAGAAAAAAGCCATTAAGTTATGCCTAATGGATAATCATATCGTAGTGGGAGCAGGTAATATTTATGCTAATGAAGCACTATTTGCAGCAGGGATCCATCCACAAGCTGCCGCTGGGAGTATTGACCTAGAAAGGTTAACCATTCTTGTGGCGGAAGTTAAACAGATTTTGGCTCATGCTATTGAGCAAGGTGGAACAACATTGAAAGATTTCACTAATGCAGATGGTAAGCCAGGATATTTTGCGCAAAAGTTGCATGTTTATGGTCGCGGCGGCGAAACATGTACCAGCTGTGGCAACTTATTAAGCGAGATAAAACTCGGTCAGCGTACTACAGTATTTTGTGGTTTATGCCAGCAACGGTAAATGTCTAGCCACTGCGCCTAGCATTAACCAATAAAAAAGGGAGCCATTCGGCTCCCTTATATCATCAACCTCAACTCGGTTAATAAACCATAACGCTTAAAACTTATACTCGTAAGTTGAAAAAATAGTCCCTTGACTATCATTGGCTTGCACTTCAAATTTGGAATTTGCCACACTGCCGCCTAAGGTCAACATACCGTTAAACGCCGGCAAGCGATATGACAACTCGAGCATCATAATATCTTCTTTTAATGGTTGCGGCGCCCATTCACCGCCACGATTAGCACCATCTTTATTCAATTGAGCGTAACGAATAATTGAGGTAAAACCATGGCTATTGTCGAACTGACCTATTAACCCGAGAGCATAAACATTGGCATCGCTGTCATAGGTACTGCCAAAAGCACGGCCATAATAACGTGAGCCACTTTGGTAAGTTGAATGCTCGTAAAAACAGTTAAACTGGTTTTTATCTTCACCGCAATACACCATAGTATCGGTATATTCGATAAACAATTTGTACTGTTGTTTGGCAAAATTGAAACGCGTGTCAGCACCGACCATTTTGCCGCAATCAACGATTTGCCATGGATCACCTTTAGAATCTTCACAAGTGCGTTCCAGATACAAACCGACAGGCACATTAAACCAGGTATCTGCATAACGGACATCAAAACCCGCCATCTGGTTACCATAGTTTGAACAACCAAATTCATCGACATTATCTGCTCGACAATCGCGCTGACCGGTAATGGATTTAACCGCTGTATTAAAACTACACTCTTGACCTTCACCACAAAACTGCGTAGTCCAAGACAAGCCTATTTCTAACTGTTTAAATGGCTTAATGGCACCACGGAGGTTCCACAATAGGGTATGCGGAGCATAACGATCTTTCTCTGTAACACTTATACCTCCAGTTAAACTCCAATCGCCCATCCATGACAGCCAAGGCGTGTCGAATGCTTGTGAATTATTACGGCTGACCATCAACGATGGCATGGGTCTGGCATTGTTCGATTTATGCAGCGAGGAATCAAATCCTGGTCCCCACCACTGGCCAACACTGCCGGCAGTGACAATCCAATTGCCTAACACCACAGCAATATAAGAATCATCTAAACGGATTTCTTCGTCGTCCGCAGGGTTATAATTTGCAGAGGTGGAAATCTTATAAGCGAAACGCTCACCTGTGTATTCGTGTGAGCCTTGTAATTGGCCCTTTTCACGATAATCAGAGCCAAAATGTTGAAAGCGCGCCTCATCAGATGCAGCAGCCACTTTGATACTGGTGTTACCACGATTACCCACAGCATTCTGGTAGTAAAAGTTAACCCGTGCGAAAGCATCCACTAAGTCAGGGGTTAATATCGAAGACTCAACTTTGGCAAGATCAGCTCCAATACCCGCCCACATCAATGGAAACGTATTAATCGGCGCGCTAATCACACCTGCATCGGCTAAAGCTTGGATATCTGCGCGTAAATAGATATCTGAAGTATCAACCCAGGGCGCAGCTTGAGCATTGGTGTAAACCATCATAGCGCTTACCCCCAATGCGGCGGTAACACTAGCTAAACTAAATCCTTTTATCATGCAATTACTTACCCTTATTCTCAGCTTTAATTTGAGCAACTTTCTGCTTTAATTGTAACGCAATCTGTGGATGAACAAACTGGCTCACATCCCCTCCGTGCAAGGCAACTTCTTTCACTAGCGTAGATGAAATAAATGAATTCTCTTCCGCTGGTGTCAAAAAAACACTTTCAAGATCGGGGCTTAAACGGCGATTCATATTCGCCAATTGGAACTCATATTCAAAATCGGATACCGCACGCAATCCACGCACCAACACGCTCGCATGCTGTTCTTTGGCAAAATCAACCAACAAGCCTGTAAAGCCGACAACTTCAACATTGTCTAAATGTGCCGTCACCAAATTAACTTGAGCGACACGCTCTTCGAGGCTGAAACGAGGTTGCTTAGAAGGATTTGAGGCGATACCAATAATCACGTGTTTAAATAGGCGTGCAGCACGTTCGATTAAATCGGCATGACCGTTGGTCACTGGGTCAAAGGTACCCGGGTAAATTGCTCTTCTATGCATAATATTTCGCCTTTACATCATCTTTATAGTCGCTAGTTTATCTATTTTTTTGGTCAGAATGAATCACTATTAAGTTTACATATTAGCAAGGTAACATGGCTAAATTACTCTTTTTGTATTCTGGGCAATGGCGGCAATTGTTGTTTATATTTTAATAATTCCAGCTCGTATTTCACTTTTTGCCAAATACGCAATAAATGATGACGCTTGGCGTTATTGCGTCGCCCTTGTCGGCTAATATCACTGTCTAAATCGGTCGCGATCACCGGGAAAGGTCTAACAACAAAACAGCGTAATTGTTTTTCATACCAATACTGAATATCAATATCCACAGGACGTGCAATAGGATAGGCCGTAGCTAATAATTTTTCAGCACCAGCCAATGACACGCACTGCCCGCGAGTCGAAGACGGCAGCTTCAAACACGTCGATAAACTAAAACGATCATCAAGCGCTATTGATTGTACAATGCCTTTCTGCTTACGCCCATGGCACAGTTTGATGTAATCCCAATCTGTAGATAAATTATCGATATGCTGTATCACAGTCATCAATGCGGGATCTAAGACAGAATCATCTTCGAGAATTAAGGCATAATCTAATTGCTGATCAATAATCATTTGCCAACATTGCACATGACTGAGGTAACAACCAATTTCACCTAAATTCAGTTTTTTATCGTACTTTTGAAGGTTTGTTTGCGGATCATATACTTTGCTAATGTCGGTAGCGTGTAAATCCTTACCATATACGGCAGAAATACGTTGATATTCGATACCTAACTGTTTGAGTTGATCATCCATGAAGGTAAATCGTTCTGTACTGCTATCTAAATTTATTAGAAAAACTTTAAATTTCATATGCTAATAACCCAAACACCTATTTTAATCATGTTCAACTACTGACGATTAACCCAATAATACTCAGTCGTGATGATATCTGCTGAATAAAGTGGTCGATGCTTCAGTTAGGTTACTTTTGCCAGTGACATTTGATGTAATCCTTTGAATAAGCTTGAAATAACCGTTATTAAATTAGTGGTTATTTGCGTCCTGTCTCTCACATACATTTCACTATTTTGAGAGTGAGAGGTTTGGGAGTATATCACTAATATTATCGCTTTAGTTTGTTGTCAAAAAACTTCTTTATTGTCACCAGATGAGTTAACAATAACAACCGATATTTACTCACCCTCAATACAATTCCTAATGCAAAACGATGAACAAACGGTCTTGAGTTGATATACTTGGCAAAAGCGTTATACCTCAATCATCATGATGGTTAATAGAATCGTTAAAAGTTACACTATAATGAGCCCCATCATCTGATGGAATTAAGTTAATATTTTTATCTTTCAGACACTAATATGAAAAAAATCTTAGTCATCAAACACGATAAAATTGGCGATTTTGTACTGACATGGCCTGCATTCTATCTACTCAAACAAGCCATTCCAGATGCGACAATTGACGTATTTGTTGCCAAAGTAATTACACCTTTTGCCGAAGCATGTCCCTATATTGATAATGCTATTGCTGATTCTGGTGATGACAAGGCTATCGCAGAACATATTGCCAAGCAAAATTACGATGCTGTCATCGTGGCACATTCTGAAATGAGAATGTATAAGCTCTTAAAAAAAATTGATATTCCATACAAGCTAGTGCCGAAACATAATTGGTATCAGTATCTGTATAAACATCGAGCAAATACAGATTACAAAAAAGGTGAAGGTTGTTGGCGTGGCAGCTGTATGTTGATAGAACATTTTTTACACCATCATGGTTATCCTATCCCAAGTTTACCGAAGCAGTATTGGGATATGAGTGAATATAAACCTAAATGGCAGCAATATTATGGCCAACAAGGTGATGAAAAGCTGATTTTTATTCATCCAGGTACCGGTGGTTCTTCGGGCAGTGTTGCAGAAGTCGATCTGGCAAAAATGATCAGCCAAATCAACCGCCTTACCCAAACAGCTTGTCATTTTGTTTTAACCTATAATGGCGATGAATTGGTTTTAGCCCAAAATATTCAAGCGTTACTTGCAGATCAACCTATACGCGTTTCAATAGCGAAACCATTAAGCAGTTTGCGTGATTTTGCCGAATCGCTAGTTGCCGCAGACATGTTTATTGCCGGTTCAACAGGCCCATTGCATATTGCCGGCTTACATAATGTACCGACTGTCGGTTTTTATGCCGGTAGACGATCAGCACCACATATTAGATGGCAAACGTTAACCGAGCCGAGTAAGCGACTCACTTATACGCCGCCAATTGGTAAGAAAACTGGCCGTAATATGTCGCTAATTGACTTTGATCAAGTGTCCCAAGAAATTGCAGATTTTTTGAATAAGTTATCTTAATCGCAATAGGTTCAGCCTGCTCATCTAGAGCACAAATATTGGAAATATTATTATGATAGTGGTTACAGGCGCAGCAGGGTTTATTGGTAGTAATTTAGTTAAACAACTTAATGCCATGGGACGAAATGACATTATTGCCGTTGACGATTTAACCGACGGTACCCAAATGTTTAATTTAGCCGATTGTGAAATCGCCGACTATCTTGATAAAGATGATTTCATCAAGCAAATTCAAGCCGGTGATTTTGATAACGCACTCGAAGTAATCTTCCATCAAGGTGCTTGCTCATCGACCACAGAGTGGGATGGCAAGTTTATGATGGCTAACAACTACGAGTATTCAAAAACTTTATTACATTATAGCCAAGCCAATAACTGTCAATTTATCTATGCTTCTTCGGCCTCGGTATATGGCGGCAGCGAAAAGTTTATTGAGCAACGTGAACTCGAGAAGCCGCTGAATGTCTACGCTTACTCCAAGTTTTTATTCGACCAGTATGTAAGACAACAAAAACTTACCAGCCAGGTAGCTGGTTTACGTTATTTCAATGTCTATGGTCCGCGTGAGCAACATAAAGGCGGTATGGCCAGTGTGGCTTTCCACTTTAATAACCAAATTAATCATAATGGTGTATGTCGTTTATTTGAAGGTGTGGATGGTTATGACAATGGCCAGCAACTTCGTGACTTTGTGTTTGTCGAGGATGTCGTTAAGGTTAATTTATGGCTCTGGCAGAATCCATCAGTATCTGGCATTTATAACTGTGGTACTGGCCAAGCACAAAGCTTCAATGATGTTGCTAATGCTGTGATTGCGTATCATGGTAAAGGACACATTGAGTACATTCCTTTCCCTGATAAGCTTAAAGGTGCCTATCAGAGTTACACTCAGGCTGATTTAACCCAACTAAGAGCCGCCGGTTATCACGCCGAATTTAAAACGGTCGAACAAGCGGTACCAGAGTATTTAAATTGGCTTAAGAGTCAGCACTTTATTGGTCAATAATGACGAGCAACCGTTAAGCTAACTCCTACTTTACTTGGATACAATAATGAAAAAAGCTATCTTCACGCTTGCGATTGGTGATGAAAATCCGATGTACCGAGCGGCACTGCTCAGCTTTGAGCAATATGCACAAAAAGTTGGCGCGGATCTCATTGTATCTAAAGAATTTCATTATCCAATCACGATTACAGATCCTCAACATACCGCCAGCCCTGCATGGACTGAAAAACTGTATATTAAAGAAATTCTGAAACAATATGATCGCGTATTGTATGTCGATGCTGACATTATTATTCAACCCGATGCAGAGAATATCTTTGAGGTTTACGATGACCTGAACACGGTTTATTTGTTTAATGAAGGCGAGCACTTAGAGCGCCAAAGTGTAATTGATAAAATAACCTCAATTATGGGGCCTGTCGATAACTGGCCTGTGGTCAACAATCGCCCAGTGTATTACAACTTAGGTTGTATGCTTATTTCGAAGCAAAACCGATTGTTTGATATTGCTAAACTCGACGATCTGCAACAGCTATGTAACCATATCAAGTATTACGAACAAACATATGTAAACTACTTATTGCACCGAGACGGTCTAAAGCATCAGAATATTTCGCCTAAATTTAATCGCATGGACTTTATGGGGCCAGAGCATTATCGCGATGCCAGTTTTATTCACTACGCTGGCCGAGGCTACAGTAATTCATCGCTCAAGCGAGAAGTAAGATTTGTAAATGACTTTTGCGAGCTATTTAAAGGTCACATCGATGACAACACATTAGATGAAATTAAACAAAGTGGTTGGGATCTGTTTATCAATAAAGCCCAACAACGCTATAAATTACCCAAACCGATTATCAATGCGATAGCAAAGCGTTTTATCACTATTTAATAAAGGGTTATTGACCCTATTCTTAGCGTAATAGGCATTGAGATTTAACCCGTTTAGCAACAAAGTATTCCGTGAAAAAGGCTTAATTATTCATGTTAAAGTACAAAGTGTTTGTTATTAATTTGGCTCGTTCGCAAGAGCGGCTGGCACAAATTGCAGCGCAACTTGCGGCGGTTAACATTCCGTTTGAACGCATTGACGCTGTTGAAGGTAAATTGCTATCAAGCGAAGAAATCGAAGCCGTATCCCCCGCACGTTTAGCCAGACAACATTATTATCGCGATCTCAGTGCTGGTGAAATCGGCTGTAGCTTAAGCCACAAACGAGCGTGGCAAAAAATTATCGACGACGATTTAGACTTAGCCTTTGTATTTGAAGATGATATTCACCTTGAGGCTAACTTTGCCGATACAATCAACATGATCCTCAATCTGCCCACCATGGATTGGGACTTTATTAAGCTATATCCATTGACACGAAAAAGTCGTAAAAATATTCAGTCGTCGGTGCACTATGGTGAATTTGAATTTGTGACCTATAAAAAATTTCCACTTGGGGCAATGGCCCAAGCCATTAGTCGTCGTGGTGCAGAGTCACTGATTAAACATATGCCTTATATTGTTCAACCAGTTGATGGTCATTTAAAATCTTGGTGGAGCCTAGGAATAACGCCTTTTGGCTTGCTGCCTTACTGTATTTCTGTCGACATAGAAGGTCCGTCAGATATTAATCCTGACGGTAACTTAGAAAGAGCACCTCAACGACGTGTGACAAAGTTAATGTTAAATTGGAGCCGGGCATTGATGCGATTTATCGCAACACCTCAGCTGGAAAAACAATTTCGTCAATTCACTCAAGCGTTAAAAAAGGATTAATGTGTCTTCATTAATTAGCCATACACAATTACAAAATGCCCAGCGTATTTTGTATATGACCCACTTAGCCATTGGTGATTTTGTTTACCAGAGTGTCTGGTTAAAAGCCCTAAAAGCTAAGTATCCACATTTGGTTATTGATGTGTGGTTTGATGATTGTCGTAGTCGTCCACAATCGTGGGCAACAGGCCGCAATAAAGTCCTCAATGAATGGATAGACTCACTGGGTATTATCGATAAGACCTACCCCATTGTTGGCGACCTCGCCCAAAGACAAGGCTATATCAGCCAAGCACAATCACTCAATTATGATTTAATTGTATTTATTGGTAAGAATCGCAGTGAGCAGTTCGCAAAAATTGCTCGAAAAATATCAACTTCAGCCTTTGTCGTCGCCTCTAAAAGTAAACCATTGAGTAACCCGATAGCAAAATGGCTGTATTTTAATAATATAAATACCTACTTCAGCTACGATGACATGGTTAAGAGCAGTCAACATATTACCGATTTATATGGCCAATGTTTCGAGCGGGCGTTAGGTCTTACTTGTGGCGATTTAGTCGATGGTCAAAAGCAATTAGTGTTTCATGTTGATGCCATTTATCAACAACAAGCTTGTATACTGATTAACAAGTTAACTGCAAATGACACCAATAAACTGGTGGTGTTTGTAAACCATTTATCCACCGCCGATAAACGTGATTATCCTTTTGCTCAACTTAAACAAGTGATTTTAACTCTCGAACTTCAATATCAAAATCTGGTGTATATTTTCAACTGTCCGCCAGATAAATTGAATGAAGTGACCACTCAAGTTGCTGAAGATAGCGAGCTAAACCATTTAGCGATTACCACATTTACTGCTAAGCAAAACTTCTTTCAATTGCCCGCCTTAATTGCACAAAGCGATATCGTCATTAGCGCTGAAACCGCTACGGCACACTTAGCTGTATGCATGGATAAACCACAAGTGACCATAATGTCGAATGATTTAACCCTATGGCAACCTAAGGGCGACAGTATTATTTTAACCGGTAGCGGCCAAGCTAAATCAATTACACCGCAGCAAATTGTTGATGCATTCACCCAACAGCTAAGGCAACATTATAGTGGCACGCCCAAGCTAGCTGAACGGTTATAATTGGAGTCAATAAAAAAGGCCGAATAGGCCTTTTTTATTGAAACGGTTAACCGTGAATGATGCGAGTTATGACATCAATTCGGTAACAGGCAGTAAATCTAATAAACTCTGGGTAGCATAAGGAGCAGCCTGATTTAAATATTCACCGTTAAGTACCTTGTCGTACATGGCTTGATACTGTTGCGCCATCACATCGGCATTAAACACATCCCTTGCCACTTGGTGACACACTTTACGATCAAAACGATCTAGGTGCTTCAGTGCATCCACCATCTCATTATAATCTGTCGTCAGAAGTCCCATTTCAGGTTGGGTGATAATCTCAGGTAAAGACCCAAAGGGTGTTCCAATAACTGGCGTACCTAAAAACAGGCTTTCGGTTATCGCCAAGCCAAAGGGTTCATGCCATCTCACTGGAAATAATAACGCTTGTGATTGCTTAATAATCGTAAATTTATCATCGCCACCCACCATGCCTTTAAAGTCGATATTCATATCAAGGTTAAAGTAGCCTTTTTTACCAAACTCAAATCGTTTACCGCCCAATACCGCTAATTTATGACCCGCTTTTTTAGCAATCTTAGCGGCGCCAGTCATGTTTTTATGACGAACCGTCGCTTTACCCAAAAAGTGAACATAGTTACTGTTAGATTCAAAGCTAGGTTGGCCATACTCAGACCAATCTAGGCCATTGTAAACATAGCAATCGCTGTGATGATTATTAGCATGACGCTGGGAGATAAAAATAGTGTTGCGATCATATTGTTTCGCTTTATCTGCATTGGCGTGTTCAGTGCACACAAACGGCTTATCTAATTCGCCAGTAAAGGCGCAATGAAAATGCACCACATCAGGCCAATCAGTAATCTGTTGATTAAATGATTTTCTCTTATCGTACAACAAGGTTCCTTCAGGCCTAATATCATGTGGGCGCATCAAAAACTTAACTTCGTGACCTTGCTGTTTTTGAGCGGTAGCCAATGACCATACCACGCGCTCAGTACCGCCAAACTTAAACGCCGGAAACGGTCCTCGGCAAAGTAGTACATGTAAGATTTTCATTTAACCTTTCCATATTGAATATGTCACCGAACAGAATAATCGCTGATCTTCTATCAGCGTAAACCAGCAGCTGAAACTGTGTATTGCTCTGCGCAAAACTGTTTGAAGGAGGCAATAACCTCATCAACCTCTATTATTGCCATTAAATGCTCGCCTTTAGCGCGCGTGCCCCAGTTTACATCTCCTTCAACCTGTTGCTTTATGACTTGGTCATAAACAGACACGGTATAATCTCGATAAAAATAGGGGCCCGTTCGCCCGGGATTAGAATGAGCATATAAACCAATAACCGGAGTACCTTGAGTCACCGCCATATGTAATGGCCCGGTATCTGGTGCAAGCACTATTGTCGCTTGCTTTAACACCGCAAGCAGTTGCGTAAGCGATGTCTTGCCCACTTGATTATCAAAGGGCTGCTGACTATGAGATTGAATCACATCTGCTAAGGTTTGTTCTAGCGCGCTTGGGCCGCCACACAGCATCACTCGGTAACCTTGATCAATGGCGTAATCGGCTACTGCAGCGTAACGCTCTGGCAGCCAATTACGCTCTGCTTTACTGGCAGCAGCACAAATCACCAACACCTTATCATCACCCACGAGCCGTTTAGCAAAATCAGTATCGGCTTGAGGTACCGGAATATTCCAGCTTGGGGTTAAGTCTTCTACGCCAATGGCATTAGCAAAGCCCATAAAACCATCTAATACATGCGGCGTGGCCAAGGGCTCAACGGCATGATTGGTAACCAACCATTGACCTTCTTTGGCTCTTGCTTTATCAAATCCGACCCGCACTCGGGCCTTAATCATTAACGATGCTATGGTTGCACGCAAGGCAACTTGCATGTGCAGCAACACATCAAAACGCTGACCATGTAAATCACGACGTAACTGAACATAACTACGCCAGCCCTTAGACTTATCGAAAATAACAAACTCAATGCCAGGTAAGTGTTTAAGTAACTGATATTCGATCTTGCCAATAACCCAAGTGATACTCAGATCGGGATACTGTTTTTGAATAGCCTGTACCATAGCTACAGCGTGGCAAACATCACCAATAGCAGATAAACGCAGTAAACATAATGAACGTATCGCACTAAAGTCAGCTTTCATTGATTATCCAATATGCTTAAATGAAGAAGTAAGACGGTGGAGGCAAGTAAGTGATCTTAAGGTATAATGTTATTTCGATCCACAATCTCGCCAATGCTATTGATAATTAGATGCAAATAAAAACCACTCAACTTGGCCATATTGCCTGGTGTGAAACTACAGCCCAACAACTGGAACCTCACGACTTTGCCGTAGAGGCTTGGCAACAAAGAAATGCCATTGTCGGTCAATCTAAGGGGCGTTATACCACCTGGTTTGTCAAAACCGATAACTTGGATTCGCCGCAAACATGGGTGTTACGTCATTACTGGCGTGGTGGGATGATGGAAAAGTTGAGCCGTGATGCCTATCTTTATACTGGCCTACAACATACTCGCGCTGTGGCTGAATTAGCCATACTGGAAACCTTATATCAAGAAGGCTTTGCTGTTCCACGTCCAATAGCAGCGAATGTTGAGCGCTTTGGTTTATGGTATCGGGCCGACATCATCATTGAACATGTCGCGGGATCAAACGATTTAGTGGCGCATTTACGCCATAAGCCAATGACAGAAGCACAATGGTATTTACTCGGTGAAACCATTGCCAAATTTCATCTGCGTGGGGTGTATCATGCAGATCTAAATGCTAAAAATATCCTACTGGCTCAAGGGAAATTCTATCTAATTGATTTTGATAGAGGTGAATTACGTCAACCACAAGCCAGCTGGCAACAAGCCAATCTGCAGCGGTTACTACGTTCTTTTAAAAAAGAACTCACCAAACTCGCTACACTGCAATTTAATCAACAGCACTGGCAGCAATTACTTAAAGGTTATCAAAGCGTTAATCCTATCTAAACCAAGTCATCGTCTGGCCTTGTCATACGATTAACCGTTCAAGATTAAACGATAAGTTGATTGATCAATGTAAACTGCTTTAATAAGGCACCACGATTTTGCTCAACCACTGCAAGAGCGGCAAAAGACGCCGATTGATATAGGGGGTTATCTGTGAACTTATGTTGTAACTCTTGGGCTAACTGTTCTGCAGAAGTAATGCAGCTTAATGCTCCGGCATCTGCGAGTAATTGCGTAATCTCAGCAAAATCCCAATGATTGGGACCAACATACACAGGTAGCCCCATGGCCGCAGGTTCAAGCGGGTTATGACCACCATTATTAATCAGTGTCCCGCCAACAAATGCCTGATCAGCTGTACCATATAGCATAACCAGTTCCCCCATAGTGTCACCAAGTAACACTTGAGTTTGCCCATTCACTTCATCATGCATACTGCGTCTAGCTAAGGTTAATCCAGACTGAGTAATCGTAATCGCGGCTAAGTTGAATTGCTCAGGATGTCGGGGTGCCATGATCAATAATGCATCTGGAAAATAACTCAGTAGCTGCTTATGGGCACTTAACATTGCCTCAAACTCCCCAGGATGAACACTTCCGGCAACCCAAATAGGTGAATTAACACGATGCCATTGATCTCGAAGCGTATTGGCTTGCTGTTTTTTAATGGGATCAATCGTGAGATCAAACTTCAAACTGCCACACACCTGTAGGCGTTCAGCTTCCACTCCCAGATGAATAAACCGCTCTGCTTCAACCTGAGTTTGAACAGTAATCAACTTGAGTTTATTTAACATAGGTACTGCTAAACGACGCTTTTTAGCGTATTTATCGGCTGATTTTTGCGACAACCGTGCATTGGCTAAAATCACAGTCACTTGTTGCCGCGCGGCAAAGTGGACTAAGTTAGGCCATAACTCGGTCTCCATGATAATGCATACTTTGGGCTGTAATTGGCGGAGAAATTTTTTAATCGCATAAGAAAAATCAAATGGTAGATAACAATGCTGTACCTTATCGCCAAATGCTTTTACCACCTCTGCAGACCCCGTTGGGCTGGTAGTGGTGACGGTAAATAAATAATCTGGGTGCGCTGCCATAAGCTGCTTAATCAAGGGAATCGCCGCCAGGGTTTCCCCCATAGACACGCTGTGGATCAATACATCAGTTTGCTCTAGTTTGGCCAAGCCAAAACGTTCAGACCAACGACGACGGTAATCGACACTTTTTATTGCCCGAAATGCAAGATAGAGCACCACCAGCGGAAACAATAAATACAGAAATAAAGAATAAAAAATACGGTTCATGGAAGAAGAGTCATCGATTTTTGCTTGTCAGATGAGCACAATGTTAACATACTCATACTAAGTCGGCTTAAGCAATTATTTGACCGATAATAAGCTAATAATGAATATGGAAATCAAATGAAAACCCGCGATAAAATTATTTTTGCCAGCTTAGAGTTATTTAATGAACATGGTGAGCGTAGCATTACGACTAACCATATTGCCGCTCACTTAAGTATTAGTCCGGGTAATTTGTATTATCACTTCCGCAATAAAGAAGACATTATCAATTCGATTTTTAGTTTATATGAAAGTCATTTAGAGTCAGGCTTTAAGCCTTATGATGATGTGCCTATTACGATTGAGTTATTAATGGGTTACTTTGATGCCATGTTCTACACCTTATGGCAGTTCAGGTTTATGTATGCCAACCTAGCTGATATTTTAAGCCGTGATGAAGCACTTAAAAAACGCTATTTACATGCTCAACAACAAGTTCTTAATCGTTCAAGCGATGTGCTTCGCAAACTCAAAAAAGACGGTTTCCTCGATGTCGATGATAATAAAGTCACTGCGCTTGCCGATACCATTAAAATGATGGTCAGCTTCTGGATCAGCTATCAATTAACCCAATCCAGCACATCAACTATCACTAAAGCCACTCTGTATGATGGACTATTGCGAGTTTTGATGATTTTTCAGGCTTATTCTACGCCTACGTCAAGTGCAACATTTTGCCGTTTAGAACAACATTATTTAGATATAGCCAGCCAAGAGCGCCATAACGCTGCGTAACCAAATACTGACATTCTCGCTCATCTCATATCCATAACACACCTTCCAATCCGCAAGTAACCGACTACAATTGAGTCGGTTACTTGCGGATGATGTTGGACGGATGCATCCACTTCCCCACCATCGTAATCAACCATGTTAATGATTAGTTTTTTTAATGTGAATATATCAGTAGCCCTAAACTAACTCATGTTGGTCTGACGACTAAAAAAAACGCTGTAGAGCGGCAAAAATAAAGGTTAGAATGCCAACAACTCCAGAACACCCTGTCATTTATCGCGGTGTTTACTGCGTGATTTGGATAAGCATAATAACCATATTTAGGAGAACACAGGTGGCATCTACCTCTTTTTACGACCGAATTAATCAGCAAATTGTCGATGTAAAAGCCGATGGTTTATACAAGAATGAACGCGTCATTGCTTCCGCTCAACAAACTGCCATCCAAGTTAATAGTGAAGAAGTGATTAACTTCTGCGCCAATAACTATTTAGGTCTAGCCAATCATCCGGATCTTATTGCAGCAGCAAAAGCAGGTTTAGACAGTCATGGTTTTGGTATGGCTTCGGTACGATTCATTTGCGGTACTCAAGATATTCATAAGCAATTAGAAGCTAGCCTAAGTGAATTTTTAGGCATGGAAGACACTATTTTATATTCATCTTGCTTCGATGCTAACGCGGGTTTATTTGAAACCCTATTAGATGCAGAAGATGCGATTATATCTGATGCGCTTAACCATGCTTCAATCATTGATGGCGTGCGTTTGTGTAAGGCTAAGCGTTTTCGTTACGCCAACAACGATATGGCCGACTTAGAAACTCAGCTTATTGCCGCCCAAGCTGCTGGTGCACGCAACATTTTGATCGCCACTGACGGTGTATTCTCAATGGATGGCGTAATCGCTAACCTTCAAGGTGTGTGTGATCTAGCCGATAAGTATGGCGCATTGGTGATGGTCGATGACTCTCATGCCGTAGGCTTTATCGGTCAAAATGGCCGTGGAACCCATGAATACTGTAATGTTATGGATCGTGTCGACATTATTACCGGTACATTAGGTAAAGCCTTAGGTGGTGCATCGGGTGGTTTTACTGCAGCGAAGAAAGAAGTGGTTGAATGGTTACGTCAACGCTCGCGCCCTTACCTGTTTTCAAACTCATTAGCGCCTTCTATTGTTAGTGCATCAATTTGTGTGCTTGAAATGCTAAAAACCGGTCAAGACTTGCGTGAAGCCGTATGGGAAAACAGTCGTTATTTCCGTGAGCAAATGTCAGCAGCAGGTTTTACCTTAGGTGGTGCAGACCATGCCATTATTCCGGTTATGATTGGCGATGCGAAATTGGCAGGTGACTTTTCAAACCGTTTGTTGCAAGAACACATTTACGTGGTTGGATTCTCGTTTCCTGTAGTGCCTAAAGGCCAAGCGCGTATTCGCACCCAAATGTCTGCGGCACACACCCGCGAGCAACTTGATCATGCAATTGGTGCCTTTACCCGTATTGGTAAAGAAATGGGCATTATCTAATTCCAGACAACATAGGTCATTAACATGAAAGCATTAAGTAAGTTAAAGCCTGAAGAAGGCATCTGGATGGTCGATGCACCAAAACCAGAAATGGGTCACAACGACCTACTGATTAAAATTCGTAAAACGGCTATTTGTGGCACTGACGTCCATATCTACAACTGGGATGAATGGTCACAAAAAACCATTCCTGTACCTATGATTGCTGGCCATGAATATGTCGGTGAAGTTGTCAGTATGGGTCAGGAAGTTCGCGGTTTCAGTATTGGCGATCGCGTATCGGGTGAAGGTCATATTACTTGTGGCCATTGCCGTAACTGTCGTGCAGGCCGTACTCACTTATGTCGTAACACTTCAGGTGTTGGCGTGAACCGTGACGGCGCATTTGCCGAATATTTAGTGCTACCTGCATTTAACGCTTTCAAGATCCCGGCTGATATTCCAGATGATTTAGCGGCTATATTCGATCCTTTCGGTAACGCTGTACATACCGCATTATCATTTGATTTAGTCGGTGAGGACGTATTAATTACCGGCGCTGGTCCTATTGGTATTATGGCTGCTGCTGTGTGTAAACATGTCGGAGCACGTCATGTCGTGATCACTGATGTAAACGAATACCGACTTGATCTTGCTCGTAAAATGGGTGCTACCCGCGCAGTGAATGTCGCCACAGAAAGTCTTAAAGATGTGATGAAAGAGCTTGGCATGACAGAAGGCTTTGACGTCGGTTTAGAAATGTCAGGTGTGCCATCGGCATTCCATGCCATGTTAGACACGATGAACCATGGTGGTAAAATTGCCATGCTAGGTATTCCTGGTGGCGAAATGGCTATTGATTGGAGCAAAATCATTTTTAAAGGTTTGATCATCAAAGGCATTTATGGCCGTGAAATGTTCGAAACTTGGTATAAAATGGCCAGTTTAATCCAATCTGGCTTAGATTTATCTCCGATCATTACTCATCACTTTAATATTGATGATTTCCAGAAAGGCTTTGATGCAATGCGCTCAGGTCAGTCTGGCAAGGTTATCCTGAGCTGGGATTAATTATTATTAACATCTAGCATATCCACACTAACAAGGGGTTGTATTTATACAACCCCTTGTTGCAGACTGATACTAAGTCAAACGCTATGCGTACATTTTTATAGGTAATAACATGTCTGGTTTTAAACATCTGTCGATTAATGAGCTTATCCATATGTCCTCCGAATCTAACGACATACAAGTTGTTGATATTCGTGATGCTGCTAGTTTTACCGCTGCTCACATTGAAGGTTCAACCAATCTAACCAATGAAAATCTAGCAACCTTTATTGCCGATGCTGATATGGACAAACCTTTGGTCGTAGTGTGCTATCACGGCATGAGTAGCCAAAGTGCGGCCAACTACTTAAATGAGCAAGGTTTTGATGATGTTTACAGCCTAGATGGCGGCTTCAGCGCTTGGAGCTTAGCTCACTCATGATAGAAATTGGCCAACTTCCTAATGCACGTGCAGCACAAGCATTTATTGACTACCTTAAAGGGTTAAATATTCAATGCAATGCTGTTTCTCATGCTGAGGGTGTTGGCCTAGCGATCACCAATCCTGCTGATGAAGTTCAAGCCCGCGCCGAGTTACTTGAGTTTGCTAAAAACCCTCACGACAGCAAGTATTTGCAGGCATCTTGGGATAACGGCGCTACCGATACTAAATTTGACTACGGCCCGGGAGCTAAAGGCCTAATTCAACAGTTTATGACAGGTGCAGGCCCACTCACATTAGTATGTTTTTTTGCATGTGTGGCCGTTTTTGCTGCTATGAACCTTGGTTTTGCTAATGATACCTTTACTAAATTATCTTTTTTCGGCGCCGTAGCTGATAGTGATTTAAGCCAAATATGGCGAGTCTTCACCCCTAGCCTAATGCACTTTTCTGCTATGCATATTATCTTTAATTTACTTTGGTGGTGGTATTTAGGCGGTAAAATTGAGACCAATTTAGGTACTCGACCATTATTATTTTTATTAATCGTCGCGGGTACGTTACCCAATATTGTGCAGTTTTACATGACAGGGCCTAATTTTGGCGGGCTGTCTGGCGTCGTTTATGCTGTGGTGGGTTACACTTGGTTAATGGGGATCCGTAAACCCAATTGTGGTATTAATTTACCGCAATCTTATATGGGGTTTATGATGGTTTGGCTCGTTCTTGGCTTTACGGATGTGCTGGGAATGCCTATTGCAAATGGTGCCCATATTGCAGGGCTTTGTGTTGGTTTGGCTCAAGCATTATTTGATAGCAAAAAATCACCAGCCGCGAAAACGAACTAACACTCTTGCAGGATGAATAAAAAAATGCCACCAAGGGTGGCATTTTTTATTCATCCGCTCACATGTAAGATATATGTCACGCCTAATCGTTAAGCCATTTCAAGCACTTTTGTAACCAGTTTCTCAATACCTATGTGCGCCTCTAAAATCGAGGTTGCTAACATATAGGCTGGCGTGCTGACGATTTTATTGGCCTCATCAACCACAATATCTTCCACTTGTGCATCTTTATGTTTACCTCCCATTTCATTAAATGCATGCGCGGTATCAGAATCAGTTCCAATAGTACCGACAGCTCCTTTGCCATAAATATTGGGGATCATCACAGGTGAAACACACACAAAACCCACCGGTTTATGAGCTAAAGCGAATTCACGAATAAAGTTCTCTACAATAGGCTGAATATGGCAATGACTGCCCGTGGTGGCAAAGTTTGATAAATTTTTAGCCGCACCAAAGCCACCAGGGATCACCAAAGCATCAAATTGACTGACCTCTAAGGCATTAGCATTAAGCACTTCACCACGGGCAATTCGTGCCGACTCAACCAAAACATTACGACTTTCGTCGTTATTGACCTCACCGGTTAAATGATTCACTACGTGCATTTGAGTAATATCTGGCGCAAAACATTGATATGTCGCCCCCGCTTGGGTTATCGCCAGAAGCGTTAATACCGCTTCGTGAATTTCAGTTCCATCAAATACCCCACAGCCACTCAGTAAAACAGCAACCTTTTTCATGACACTCTCCTTCATCTTTTAAGTGACAATACAAAAAATACAACAAAAAACTAACAAAACGGTTGATCTGATTAAAAATCGTGCTAACTTAGAGCGTCGAATTTAGTAGATGCGCTTTTTTTAGTCACAAAACATCACTAAATTTGCGAGTGACTTAACTGACATCAATAAAAAAGTCCACAAAATAGTAATATTTATTAAAATTAATATTTAGCTCACAAAAATAAAAATAAATTAAAAAAATCAACTAGTTACCGATTTCGTTTCAAGCCGTAAGAAAATCTATCCAACAAGGTTGACTATTCCACTCACAGACTTATCCACAGGCTGGGAGCTTTTTTCGTGGCTGATTTTCTACTTTCTGAGATATTTGCACCGATAAAGTCCCACTAAATGCACGACTTGTCATACGTCAAGATTATTTAGCGTCATTTTGGATAAATAACTGACAATCTCACAAGCATCTTGAGGTGCTGTGGGTATAATGTCATCCTATTAGTCTCGCAAAATAATGAACACGAATATTAATTATGCCAACGATTCCCAATAACCCGCTCATCCTAGTTGATGGCTCATCTTATCTTTATCGCGCTTATTATTCGCCGCCTCATTTAACCAATTCAAAAGGTGAAGCGACTGGTGCGGTTTATGGCGTCGTTAATATGCTTCGCAGTTTATTAAGCCGCTATAGTCCGAGTCATATTGCGGTGGTTTTCGATGCCAAAGGCAAAACCTTCCGTAACGATATGTACGGCGAATATAAAGCCCAGCGTCCACCTATGCCTGATGATCTGCGTACTCAAATCGAACCATTGCACAAAATCATCCATGCGATGGGCTTACCACTGATCAGCATTTCTGGTGTCGAAGCCGACGATGTTATCGGTACCATCGCCCTGCAAGCGAGTAAAGAAGGCCGAGCAACCTTAATCAGTACCGGCGATAAAGACATGGCGCAACTCGTCAATGAGCATGTCACGTTAATCAATACTATGACAGACACCATTATGGGACCGGAAGAGGTCAAGACTAAATACGGTGTCCATCCAGATAGAATAATCGACTTTTTAGCACTCATGGGCGACAAGTCAGATAATATTCCAGGTTTACCTGGCGTCGGCGAGAAAACCGCGCTGGCTATGCTGCTTGGTGTGGGAAGTGTAGAGAAGATTTTAGCGGATCCACAAAGCGTCATTGAAGTGGGCTTTCGAGGCTCAAAAACCATGCCGACTAAAATTATCGACAATGCCGATATGCTAAGACTGTCTTACGAGTTGGCCACCATCAAAACTGATGTCAAACTTGAACAAGACTGGCATGAACTCACAGTTAAGCCACAAGATCGAGATGAACTGATTAAATGCTTTGGTGAAATGGAGTTCAAGCGTTGGTTAGCAGAAGTATTAGATAACAAGCAACCTCGCGGCACAGTTAGCGACAAAGATAGCGATGAAGACATCACGGTATCACCGACCATTGAAGCAGAATATGAAACTATTCTGACGATGGAAGCACTCGACAAATGGATCGAACAGCTCAATAGCGCTGAACTGATTGCAATTGATACTGAAACAACTAGCCTCAATTACATGGAAGCTGAACTTGTGGGTTTATCATTTGCCACTGAAGCAGGTAAAGCAGCTTATTTACCATTAGCACATGATTACCTTGATGCACCGCAACAAATTGATAAAACCAGTGCACTTGAAAAACTGCGTCCTATTCTTGAAAGCGATACACCGCAGAAAGTAGGCCAAAATCTCAAATATGACATGAGTATTTTAGCCAATGTTGGTATTACCCTAAAAGGTGTCCGCTTTGACACCATGCTCGAATCCTATGTATTTAACTCAATAGCATCACGTCATGACATGGACGGATTAGCGCTTAAATATCTTGGCCATAAAAATATCAGTTTTGAAGAAGTCGCAGGCAAAGGCGCAAAGCAACTGACTTTTAATCAAGTTGATTTAGATATTGCTGGACCATATGCCGCTGAAGATGCCGATATTACCCTGCGTTTACATCAACACTTATGGCCAAGACTGGAAAAAGAACCCAAACTGGCCAGTGTCTTTGATGAGTTAGAGCTACCGTTAATTCAAGTACTGTCAGACGTTGAACGCCAAGGTGTCCTTATCGACTCAATGTTACTGAGCCAACAAAGTGGTGAGTTAGCCAAAAAACTGGATGATTTAGAAAACAAAGCCTACGAAATAGCCGAAGAGAAGTTTAACTTAGCCTCACCAAAGCAACTACAGACACTATTTTTTGAAAAACTAGGTTACCCAATAAAGAAAAAGACTCCTAAGGGTGCACCATCAACTGCTGAAGACGTATTAGTCGAGCTAGCACTTGATTATCCTTTACCTAAAGTTATTCTCGAGCATCGCAGCCTAGCAAAACTAAAAAGTACTTATACCGATAAACTGCCGCTAATGGTTAATGCCATAACTGGCAGGGTTCACACTAGCTATCATCAAGCGAATGCCGCAACAGGCCGCTTGTCATCAAGTGAGCCGAACTTACAAAATATTCCTATCCGTACCGAAGAAGGCCGCCGTATTCGCCAAGCCTTTATCGCTCCTGCGGGTCGAAAAATTTTAGCTGCCGATTATTCACAAATCGAACTGCGTATCATGGCTCATTTATCTCAAGATGAAGGCTTACTGACCGCTTTTGCTGAAGGTAAAGATATTCATAAAGCCACTGCAGCCGAAGTATTTGGGGTGCATTTTGAAGAAGTCACGACCGAGCAACGTCGCCGCGCCAAAGCGGTTAACTTTGGTTTAATTTATGGCATGTCTGCATTTGGTTTAGCTAAGCAATTAGATATTCCACGCAACGAAGCACAAACCTACATAGACACGTATTTTGCTCGCTATCCTGGTGTGCTTAAGTATATGGAAGAAACCCGCGCCATTGCTGCTGAATTGGGTTATGTTTCGACCTTATTTGGCCGTCGTTTATATTTACCTGAAATCAACGATCGCAATGCCATGCGCCGCCAAGCCGCTGAGCGAGCAGCGATTAATGCTCCCATGCAAGGGACTGCAGCAGACATAATCAAAAAAGCCATGATTGCTATCCACCAGTGGATTAACCAAGATACTCAAGGTGAAATTACCCTGATCATGCAAGTACACGATGAATTAGTGTTTGAAGTGGATGAAGCTCAAGCAGAAACACTCAAAACCAAAGTGTGCGATTTAATGGCACAAGCAGCATCATTAGATGTGACCTTGTTAGCAGAGGCAGGTATTGGCGACAATTGGGATGAAGCCCACTAAATCGTAGTTTGATAGGTTTGCATTGCATAAGATAAATAACCTAAGTTGCTAAAACATAAAATGCCGTATTCATTGGAATACGGCATTTTTATTGGCCAAACGTTTCAGCGGCTACGCTTTTCAACATTTGTAGACCTTAAGCGCATAACCTACACCCCAAATCAACCTAATAAACACAACATTTTCGTCGACACAGTTAACAAAGCTGCATTAATTTGTTGCCAAACTCACAGTTATTGTATCTTTATATGAAAAACAGTTTTTCATTTTAAGGCGGATACGGTATTATATTCGTTGTAGGGTACAGAGGTTAAGATGTTCAATCTTTCAAACCTTTATTTCACTAGCAGTAGTGACTAGCCAAATTCGGCGCCCCAGCAACTCAGGTTGCTGGGGCTTTTTTTTGATTTTTTTTCACCGCAAAAATATTTAGAGTAAATACTTTAATGTTGGTTAAAAAAAGGTTATTGTATGGTTATTGAGAGTCATCAAATTGAGTTGATGGCACTTGAGTCTTGTTGAATTTAGCTTCTCCCCAAAAGAGCTAATTTTTTTGTACCGATGACCGTTTGGTTATCGGTTTTTTTTTGCTTGAAAATCACCATTCTCATATCAAACACATAAAAAAACCGACTTGGTTGTCGGCTTTTCGTGCTGTTGGTAATCAATTACATCATGCTATTGTTACTCAGACTCTGAAGCTTGCTCGGCCTTCTGTTCCGCTAACCATTGGGGATGACACCAATCATTTAGAATACTTAGCACTTTAGGTTTACCCGTGCCTTTTAGCGATGACAGCGTCTCCACTTGTACTTTATCACCAAAATCTTTTAGGGCAGCACGGACATCATTAACTGTTTTCATTTTGACACTTTGGGTCAATTTATCCGATTTGGTTAACAATGCTAACACCGGAATATTACTGATCACGGCCCACTCAATCATTTGCATATCAAGATCTTTCAATGGATGACGGATATCCATCAACACCACCACGCCGCTTAAACAAGCTCGTTTTTGCAAATACTCGCCAAGCGCCTCTTGCCATTTATTTTTTAACGCTAAAGGAACTTGGGCAAAACCATAACCCGGTAAATCGACTAAACGACGATCATCATCTAACTGAAACACGTTAATCAGTTGGGTACGACCAGGGGTTTTACTGGTTCGAGCTAAACTTTTTTGTTCAGTAAGTGCGTTTAACGCACTGGATTTACCGGCATTAGAGCGTCCAGCAAACGCAATCTCAACCCCGATATCCCCAGGAAGATACTGATCTAAATGCGCAATATCAGGCGCACTGATTAAAAACTTAGCCCTACGGAAATCGATACGAGATTCTGTCACTCTTAACTCCAATTAAATTACTTCTAGTAAACGCGTTACCATAAATTTTTAACAATTGCTTACTTTTGCACATTTTCGTGTAAAATATTAGGCAGATCACATTATATACCCAAGCAAAGCTGATATGTGTGATGTAGTCAAAAATGATCTCACTCTTAACGAGCATCGTAAACTACATCAAAGCGCTTGGAAAAACATTTTACCACGCTTGCGGGTCTTCCTAGTAAGCTCAGGACAATAAATTAACTAGAAGTTGGAACGCCATGAAAAAGTTAGCTCTTGCGCTGTCTGTAGTAGCCGCTATGTCATCATCAGTTATGGCTGAAGGTAATGCTGAAGTAGGCAAAACTAAAGCAATCGTATGTTCTGCCTGTCACGGTGCTGACGGCAATAGTATGATTGATATGTATCCTAAATTAGCAGGTCAACATCCTGCATACCTTGAAAAACAATTGACTGAATTTCGTTTAGCTGCGAAAACCGGCGGTGCTGAGGGTCGTATGAACCCAATTATGATCGGCTTTGCTATGGGACTCAGTGATGAAGACATTGCAGACCTTTCAGCATACTTCTCTAGCCAAGTACAAGCGGCCTCAAATGTTGCCGATGTACCTGCTGCTGGTGAAAAACTGTATAAAGGCGGTGATACCGCTCGTGGAATTACCGCATGTGTTGCTTGTCATGGACCGGAAGGTAAAGGCGCCTCTGCTGCAGGTTTCCCTATGGTTGGCGGTCAACATGCTAACTATATCAAAATTCAGCTAACACAATTCCGTGATGGACTTCGTCACAACGATTTAAATGGCATGATGCAAGATGTAGCGAAAAAATTATCTGATGCTGATATCGAAGCATTATCTAAATATATTTCAAGTATTAAGCATTAATACCACTGAATATTCACTAATAAAGAATGGGCTTTTGAGCCCATTCTTTACCGCCTAAAGTTTACGTTTACGTCAACTTCACTGATTTTTACTTGACAGTGTTCGTTGTTTTAGCGTTAAATACACCCCGTACCGAGGTAAACCCAGCTGTTTGTAATATAAATCTAATAACATCAAGCAGGTTTCGGACTGATACATTTAAGATATAAGAATAAAGCTAATTTATAATAATAATAATTTAAGACCGCTCACTAATAATAACTACATGAGTCGATATTTCATCTTGAAATACTGGTCGTAAAATTTGTAAGGAACAGACCGATTGGTCGACATGCTGTTTAGCACTGCCTTACACAACAGAGTGACTGATAACCCAGAGTATTATTTGAAGATTCAAATAATAGCTGACAAAGCTTATAGCTGAGGATGCACACTGGAAGCTTTATCGCTCGAAGGTACAAAGCAACAAGGATGGTTAACTAATGTCATTGAAGACAATTAGGATAATGATGCGTCATTGAAGACCATCTACGGAAGCTGTAGTCAGGACGGCAACAGAATATAAAAAAGCGTCATTGATGACCAATAACAACTAAAAACGGCATGGAAAGCAGAATAAATAAAGATCTGACCGGGACAGTCACATAGCAAGTACGGATACTTGGAATCAGAATAAAGTGCGTTAAGCACTGTTTTACGAGGTGGCAGTTTATACTGCCACCTTTTTTTATGCCTAAAAAGCATTAATATCGACTTGATTTCAAATACTTACTTTTAATTAACCGCATTCGCTATATAATCGTTTATCCAGTCAATACTTAGGTGCTGCTGTATTTGATGAATGTATGTCCGCTTTGTAATCATATTGCTGAATTTTTTGTTCAAGACAAAAAAAGAGCGTTCTACAGCTGCGAACAATGTGGTTTAGTCTTTGCTAACCCAAAATCTCATCTGATGCCCGATCTTGAGAAACAGCGCTATGGTCGATCGCAAAAGTCATCGAAACAGAAGCCATTATCGCAATTTATTCTGCCACTGTTAGATCAAATATCTCAGCAACAAACCGGTACATTAACAGGCCTCAATTTTGGCCGCTTACTTGACGAGCACAGTAGACAATCTATCGCTGATGCCGGCCATATTGTTAATGAGTACGATCCTTTTTTTGCTGCTGATCAGTCAGTGCTGCAACAGCGTTATGATTTTGTGTGCTGTTATCGAGTCTTTGAACACTTTCGTCATCCTCACCGAGAATGGCTCTTACTCAATCAATTGATTAAACCGGGTGGCTGGTTAGCAATAAGCACTCCCTTACTGACTGATAAAGACCATTTTGCCAAATGGCATTACAAAAACAATCCAACTCATGTAAGCTTTTATCAGCACTCTACATTTGAATATTTAGCATTGAATAGTGATTTTGAGCTATTATTTGCATTGAAAGATCTGGTTTTGATGCAAAAATCATCAAAATCTGATATAAAGCGCATCCTTATTTAGTGTCTTGTAGAAATTGATCTGCAAGGACGTGTTTAGAAAACCTAACGAGAACATCATGGCTCGCAGTAAAAAAACTCGCAAAGGCGGCGAAAACGGCGCTAAGTTTGCCCCAAGAGTAAAAAAAGTCGATCGTAATGCGGTCGATGGTAAAAAGTCAGAAACCGGCCGTAAATCAGGCAGCCGTCATAATGAAACGTTGCTTAAACAAGCCGCGGATAATGCAACGGTTAAAAATAAAGATGCACGCCATGGCAGTAAAAAGCCGGTCGCATTAATATTACCAACATCAATTACCAAGCCTTTAGTGGTTAAGCCTAAACAGCCTAAGCTAACTGACGAGCAAAAGTTATTGAAACTCGAAGACGATCCAAGATTAAATCAGTTACTCGACCAACTTGAAGAAGGTCGTGATTTATCTGACGCAGACCAAAAGTGGTTGGACGCTCAATTAGACAGAATTGAGCAACTGATGTTAAGTTTAGGTCTTACTGATGGTGATGATACGCCAATGGAAAGCCCTAAAAAGCAACTGAGCGACGATGACCTATTGAATCGTTTTGAATCAGGTGCGGATCTGCTTAAAGATTATCAGCAGAAAGACTAGTCTGCTCGATGAAAGTAATACCAAGCTATTTCTTGGTTTGATATCAGAAAACTGGCGCATATGGCGCCAGTTTTGTATTCAGAAAAGGATAAATTGTGTCTACAACCGCCATCGTTATTGCATTACTCATCATTATTGCCCTTGCAACTTACGCAACATACTTACTGATAACGCTTAAGCGTCGCACCCAAGCTAATCAACTCGCACAGTCAGAGCGTAAGGCTAAAGCCGAAGAGCGCAGACAGCAGATTCTGACCGATATCCGCTATATTGCTGCTGCAATGTTAGAAGATCGCTGTGAGTTGTCTGAAGGCGTTATGCGCATTGGCAAATTATTTGATGCCTTATCCATGTCGGAACAAGTTGTCGCCGACTTCCCTAAGCTGTTTAGCCATTATGAGCTGATTAGAAACCACCCTATTATGGAAGCTCGCACAGCTTTACCAAAGCAACAGCGAATGAAATTAGATTTGGAACGGATGAAGTCAGAAGCAGAATTAGAACAAGCCATCCTAGACGAGGCAAAACGCATTGCAGAATTTAGCAAACCAAGCACTCACTAACACATCCCGCTTAAGAATAAGTTGATGCTACACGCTTAGCATGCAGGTGTGCTCTGCTAAGCGATATTCCCTAGGGAGAATAAGCACACTCTTGAGGCACAAATTTGCCTGATGAGCATTTCAGCCCATGCCTAACATAGTCTCATGCCAGCGATTATTTTAAGTCAGATTCAAGCATCAAATGACCATGATGATC
Source organism: Shewanella vesiculosa (assembly GCF_009994065.1). Classification (NCBI taxonomy): domain Bacteria; kingdom Pseudomonadati; phylum Pseudomonadota; class Gammaproteobacteria; order Alteromonadales; family Shewanellaceae; genus Shewanella; species Shewanella vesiculosa. Next base: position 67,932 of record NZ_JAACSD010000011.1, on the reverse strand, counting down.
GACTATGCTGATATGAGATCAGATACACTGACACGTCGAAATAGCTAGAAAACATGTTTGACTCCGATTCTCGGCACAGGCTTTGATGAGTCAATACCATAAAACAAAAAGCTTAATAAAGCTCAATGATTGGAATGACGCCATGTTCAGCTCACTTTGCTCTGGATTACTCACAATACTTGGTTGGAAAATAGATGGCCAACTGGATAAAACCAGGCCGTGCGTCATCATTGTTGGCCCACATACGAGTAACTGGGATTTCATTATCGGTATTATCGCTCGCAGTGCGTTAGGCACTAAAATCCACTTTTTGGGCAAACATCAGCTGTTTATTCCACCTTGGGGGTGGATGTTTCGCGCCATGGGCGGCAGTCCAGTCAATAGAAGCAAATACAATAAGTTAGTTGATGGCGTCGTACTGTTATTCCAACAAGATCCGCTTTATAAACTAGCCTTAGCACCAGAAGGTACCCGCAGCCCTGTAACACGTTGGAAAAGTGGTTTTTATCATATAGCAGCCAAAGCCAATGTTGATATTGTGCCAATAGGATTAGATTTTGGCCGAAAGGCCATTGTGATTGCCAAGCCCTTAAAGCCGAGCGGAGAGATTGAAGCGGAAATAAACCAGTTAATGGATTTCTATCGTTCAATCAAGGGTGTGCACCCAAAAGTAATTCCTGACTATCAACAAAAATAGTGGCGATATGCTACTGCTTAGCCAATGTAGAAATAACCTTTAACCCACTGTCCTTGTTTATACGCTGAGTCACTTAACCTTCAGTAAGCACAAGCCTATCATTATGCTCAGACCTGTCGACACACTATGGCTGTGGTGACTTATTGCCCGAACTTGCCTATTGAGATTATTTAACCAACTGGCTTGCACGGGCACAGCCCTGATATAAGGAGTCGTATCGGTGATTTAACGACTCAGAGATCCATTATCTGACCGCTTATCAATCTTGTTCGGTATGTTGCTTTATGCTGCGAATATCGGTTCCTGTCGGATTTTGAAACGCACGTAAACCAAACTCGGGTAACACGGCAAAAATGTGGTCAAAAATATCGGCCTGAATGGCTTCGTAATAGGTCCATCGAATGTCATTGGTAAAAATATACAACTCGATGGGTAAGCCTTCAGTCGTTGGCGCAAGCTGCCTAACCATCAATGTCATGTCTTTATGTATTTTTTCATGACGGCGCAAATATTCTTGTAAGTATGCTCTGAATGTTCCGATATTGGTTAGATGACGACCGTTCACCTTCATTTCAATATCACTTACGTTAGCATTAGCGACACTGATTTCAGTAAATATTTGTGGTAAGTATTCTTTTAAATAATTCACCTTACCTAGGCGTAGACGTTCTTCATCAGTTAAAAATTGAATACTATTTACATCGATGTTGATTGAACGCTTAATCCGTCGACCACCAGACTCAGACATGCCGCGCCAGTTCTTAAATGCATCAGACACTAATGCATAGGCTGGGATCATGGTAATGGTATTGTCCCAGTTGCGGACTTTGACTGTGGTTAATGTGACGTCTTCAACTGCGCCGTCTGCAGCATACTTATCCATTTGGATCCAATCGCCTTTACTCACCATGCGATTAGCCGCTAACTGAATTCCGGCAACAAAACCCAAAATAGTGTCGCGAAACACTAGCATTACCAAACCAGTTGCCACACCTAAGCCACTAAAAAAATAAATAGGCGACTGGTCGGCTAAAATGGCAAATGCGACAATTAACCCAATAAAAAACAGGAATAATTTGGTTAGCTGAACAAAGCTTTTTACCGGTAAACGGCGATTCACATGATTAACATCAGCAATTTCATCGATGGCATTTAAGCCGCTATATATTGCGCGAATAATAAAGAACACCAACAAAGCGCTAAGAGAACGGTCGATAATGGCACTGATTAACGGGTGCTCAGTCACTAAAATAGGCATTAATAAATCGAGGATTAAAATCGGTACCAAAATAGCGAGGCGCTCAAATACAAAAAAGCGCATAAAAATATCGTCCCAAGTCACCGAGGAGCGACGGATCACGGCATTCACACCATGAACAACAAATCTGTGGGTAATGTAGTAACTGATACCTGCCACTAGCAAACAAGCAAGAACTAATATTGATGTGGCAACACCATCCGATGGTTGGCTATTAATGCCTAAGCGGGTTAACCAAGCCGCCATTTCAACTCGTACATCTATATTCACAAAAAAATCCTTAGCAAGACGTTCTCTTTACTCAATAAAGAGACTTAAATTAAATCGCGTAAAAAATGATAAAGCATTCACAGGCTTATCAATATGACATTATGCATTGTGTTGATGCAGAACGTTAACGAAACCTCGACAAGATCAGTAACACGCTCAATATAAATGTAAGTCACGGCTATGTTAGCAGTGATAAATAGTGCCAGTATACCTATGAAAGATTAAACAAAAATTAGCTTAGCCTTGAACAAGAAAGGCAATAAAAAAGGACCTTACGGCCCTTTATTGGATTATTGATCAATATCTTATGCTAATGATCAGTGGCATCACTAAAAGCTCGGTAACATACCCTGTGGCAGCAGCCTGTTAAAGCTTGCACTCGATAACAAATCGACCGAGTTCTCGATATCAGGTGAAAAATAACGGTCTTTATCATAAAACGTGACGATGTCACGCAGTTCGGCTTTGGCCATTGCCACTGCTGTACTTGGTTGCAAAGGCGTTCTAAAGTCGAGTCCTTGTGCAGCAGCTAACAATTCAATGGCTAATACACCACGGGTATTTTCGCTCATGTAGCGTAAGCGCCGTGCTGCAAAGGTGGCCATCGACACATGATCTTCTTGGTTAGCCGATGTGGGTAAGCTGTCTACCGAGGCTGGGTGAGCATAGGTTTTGTTCTCAGACGCTAACGCTGCCGCAGTCACCTGAGCAATCATAAAACCAGAATTCACCCCGCCGTTATCCACTAAAAATGGCGGCAACTTAGATAAGCTAGAATCAATTAGTAAAGCCATTCTACGCTCGGAAATTGAACCCATTTCAGCAATCGCAATAGCAAGATTATCTGCCGCCATTGCTACAGGTTCCGCATGAAAATTACCGCCCGAAATAATATCGCCAGTGTCTTGGAACACCAGTGGATTGTCGGTAACACCGTTAGCTTCAGCCCCAAGCACTTCTGCAGCTTGACGTATTTGGGTTAAACAGGCACCTAACACTTGCGGCTGACAACGCAGTGAATAGGGATCTTGTACTTTTTCGCAATTGGTATGGCTTAAGCTAATTTCTGACTCATTGCTTAACAGATGACGGAAAATAGCGGCCGAATCAATTTGGCCTTTTTGACCACGCGCAGCATGAATGCGTATATCAAATGGGCTACGACTGCCCATAGCCGCTTCAACACTCATAGCACCAATCACTGAACTGGCTGCAAACAAGTCTTCGGCATTAAATAACCCTTCAAGCGCTAGCGCTGTAGATGCTTGAGTACCATTGAGAAGCGCTAAACCTTCTTTAGCGGCTAATTCTATGGGGTGTAATCCTGCGATGTCTAAGCCTTCTTTAGCGCTAATGATCTGGCCTTGATAACTCATTTCGCCTTCGCCTAATAACGGCAAACACATGTGTGCGAGTGGCGCTAAATCACCTGATGCACCAACCGAGCCCTTTTCAGGCACACATGGATACACACCGGCATTGATTAGCTGGATTAAAAACTCAATCACTTCTAAACGAATGCCCGAAAAACCGCGACTTAATGAGTTAATTTTCAATACCATCATTAGGCGCACAGTGGCATCTTGCATGTATTTGCCAATACCTGCGGCATGAGACAGCACAATAGAGCGTTGCAGTAATTGCAGGTCTTCAGGAGCAATTTTAGTATTGGCTAATAAACCAAAGCCTGTATTGATGCCGTAAACAGTTCGGCCTTCGCGGAGCACCTGCTGAACGATTTCAGCACTTTGCTTAATATCTTTAATCGCTTCTTTCGCAAGGGTCAGCTTGACACTATTACGGCTGATCGCACGAGTCTGAGCTAATGTCAGCGTACCTGGAATAAGTTCAAATGAATAAGTCGACATGGGTTATGCTCCTAACATTGGCAGGTCTAAGCCTTGCTCTTTGGCACAGTTTTTTGCAATGTCATAGCCAGCATCTGCATGACGCATTACCCCAGTAGCGGGGTCGTTCCATAATACTCGGCCTAATCTCACCGCAGCCTCATCGGTACCATCGGCAACAATCACCACCCCAGAGTGCTGACTAAAGCCCATGCCTACGCCGCCGCCATGATGTAATGATACCCAAGTCGCACCACTGGCCGTATTGAGTAAAGCATTCATTAATGGCCAATCCGATACCGCATCAGAACCGTCGAGCATGGCTTCGGTTTCACGGTTTGGACTGGCAACTGAGCCAGAATCTAAGTGATCACGACCAATGACAATCGGTGCGGATAACTCACCATTTTTGACCATTTCATTAAAGGCTAACGCTAAACGAGCGCGATCTTTTAAGCCAACCCAACAGATACGTGCCGGCAGACCTTGAAATGCAATACGCTCACGCGCCATGTCGAGCCAATTGTGTAACTGCGGATTATCAGGGATCAACTCTTTGACTTTGGCATCTGTCTTATAGATATCTTGCGGATCGCCAGACAAGGCGACCCAACGGAATGGTCCAATGCCTTCACAAAATAATGGCCGCACATAAGCAGGCACAAATCCTGGGAAGTCGAACGCATTCGTCACACCTTCTTCAAAGGCCATTTGACGAATATTATTACCGTAATCCGTGGTTGCCGCACCGGCAGCTTGTAATGCCAACATAGCTTTAACTTGAACGGCCATTGACTGCTTAGCCGCTTTAACCACTGCCGCTTCGTCAGTTTTACGCATTTGCGCTGCGTGCTCTAAGGTCCAGCCTTGAGGTAAATAGCCGTTTAATGGATCGTGGGCTGAGGTTTGGTCAGTGACCACATCAGGCACAATGCCGCGAGTCACTAACTCAGTAAACACATCGGCGGCATTCGCTAATAAACCTACCGAAACAGGCTTGTCGCTTTGGTTTGCTTCATAAATCATCGCTAATGCTTGATCTAAGGAAGTGGCTTTTTTGTCGACGTAACCGGTGCGCATGCGAAAATCGATACGGCTTTCATCGACTTCACAGGTTAATACTGAATAACCCGCCATAGTACCAGCCAATGGTTGCGCGCCGCCCATGCCACCTAAACCGCCAGTTAAAATCCACTTGCCAGCTGACGAGCCTTTAAAGTGCTGTTTCGCCATGGCGACAAAGGTTTCGTAGGTGCCTTGAACAATGCCTTGGGAACCAATATAAATCCACGAACCGGCGGTCATTTGGCCATACATAGCCAAACCTTTTTTATCCAGTTCATTAAAGTGCTCCCAGTTAGCCCAATGTGGCACTAGGTTTGAATTAGCAATAATCACGCGGGGCGCATTGCTATGAGTGGTAAACACCCCAACAGGTTTACCAGACTGCACCAATAAGGTTTGATCGTCTTCAAGGCGTTTTAGCACCTCAATAATCTTGTCGTAACTTTGCCAGTCACGCGCAGCACGGCCAATACCGCCATAAACCACTAGGTCTTCTGGGCGCTCGGCTACATCTGGGTGGAGGTTATTCATTAACATCCGCATTGCCGCTTCAGTTAACCAGCTTTTACACTGTAATTGAGTACCGTGCGGGGCAATAATGCGACGGCTTGGATCATGTCGTTTGTCCATATTATCCTCTTCAACCGATTAATTCGGTTTGGTTTTTTTATTGGTCTTGTTGTTTATGATTAATGTCTTACGGTTTTCATTTTCGATATCACTATTTAACGCGCAAACGTTAAATGACCACCCAGTTTAAACTTGCTGCCCGGGTGAACTAAGCGAGCAAAACTCACCACACCTTGGCGTGACCAAGTACGACGTAAAATTTGTAAACAGGGTTCACTCGCCGTAATAGCTAAACGTTGCTGCAACAGCTCATTAGCCATAATGGCTTCAACGGTATGTTTAGCCTCTGTCAGTGGCGCCACCGCCGATAAATATTCATGGGGTGTATGTAAGTTAAAATCTTGTTGTAGGTAATTAGGTACAAGTAGTGGATTCACATACCGCTCTTCAACTTGCAGTGGTAAGCCTTGCTCGCAATGCACTAATACTGAATAAAATACTGGGTTGCCGACTTCAAGTCCTAACGCATTCGCCACCGCTGTTGAGGCATCTATTTGTTTTAGTTCCAGCTGTTGAACGCTATAGCCATGGCCGCGATCTTTTATCTCGTCAGCAATATTACGAATAGCCAACAGTGACGATTGCGACTTTAATCCTGCCACAAACGTGCCTACCCCTTGAGTGCGCTCTAACACGCCCGAGTCCACCAGCTCAGTTAACGCCCGCCTTGCTGTCATGCGGCTACAGGCAAACAATTCAGTTAACTGATTTTCAGACGGCACTCGATCGTTTTCTTGCCATTCGCCCGTTTCAATACGGCTCAAAATGAATTGTTTTATTTGGGCAAACTTTGCTTGGACCATATCAGCAGCTCTCAGGTTTTTTAGACAATAATGCCATTGCTGTTTAAAAACACATCATTCATCCTACCTTGTATATACAAGCTAAAACAAGTATTGTTTAGCAAACAGTTATAAACCGATTTTGAGGGGATGTTATGTCGTGGGATCAAGTGTGGATTGATGTAAACGTGGCCACCATGGATACCAATATCCAAGGGGCTTACGGCGTAATACATCAAGCGGCCATTGCAGTAAAAGACGGTAAAATTGCTTGGGTTGGCCCGCGCAGTGAACTACCTGAGTTTGATGTACTGGCAACACCTGTTTACAGAGGCAAAGGCGGCTGGATCACGCCGGGGCTCATTGATGCACACACCCACTTAGTCTTTGCCGGTAATCGTGCCCACGAATTTGAACAGCGTTTACAAGGTGCGACTTACGCCGAAATCGCTCGCGCAGGTGGCGGAATTATCTCAACGGTTAATGCGTGTCGTGATGCCGATGAAGCCGAACTCTTTGAACTGGGCCGACAACGCTTAAACGCCCTAGCCAGAGAAGGCGTCACCACAGTTGAAATTAAATCAGGCTATGGCTTAAACACCGAAACCGAACTTAAATTACTTCGCGTAGCGCGTGAACTCGGCGAGCATCATCATATTGACGTCTGCACCACCTTTTTAGGCGCCCATGCTATCCCGCCAGAATATAAAGATAATGCCGATGCGTATATCGACCTCGTCATCAATGACATGCTCCCCGCGGTAATCGCTGAAAACCTTGCTGATGCTGTGGATGTCTTTTGTGAAAATATCGCCTTTAGTCTTGAGCAAACGGAGCGAGTATTAACCGCAGCTAAACAAGCAGGATTACAGATAAAACTGCATGCCGAGCAATTAACCAACATGGGCGGTAGCGCCTTAGCCGCCAAGCTTGGGGCTAAATCAGTCGATCATATTGAGTTTTTAGACGAAGCTGGCGTTAAAGCCATTAGTGAAAGCGGTACCTGCGCAACCTTGTTACCAGGGGCATTTTACTTTTTACGCGAAACCCAATTACCGCCAATTGAATTACTGCGCCAATACAAGGTACCTATGGTGATTGCCAGCGATTTTAATCCGGGGTCATCGCCTATTTGCTCAACCTTATTAATGCTCAATATGGCCTGTACGCTATTTAGATTAACCCCAGAAGAAGCCTTACAAGGTGTGACCATTAATGCCGCCAAAGCGCTGGGTATCGATAATAATGTCGGCAGTATTAGCATCGGTAAACAAGCCGATTTTTGTTTGTGGGATATCACCACACCAGCACAATTGGCTTACGCATACGGGGTTAATCCGTGCAAAACCGTAGTCAAAAAAGGTCAGGTAGTTGCGATCCCCAATTAAATGGTCATGCTCAATTTTTACCAGTCAATTACCCTGCCACTATAGCTCAAACTCATTAATGACATCTGTGCCACTGGTGATAATGCCTATCTCCAGTGGCACTGCTATGAACGTCATCTCAGCCAGCAAAGATAATCTTCTAATTAGTCAATAAAACCGTTATTTGAAGGTCTGTTTCACTGAGGTTGACCAGATTTATGCACTCTCAATTAGCTTATTAACCTCAGTATTACTACCATTATGGCTCTCTGCCGTGCGGCAGCATTGTTTGATTGTTTCAGCGAGTACAACCAGACAACAACCTACTGGATATAAATCAATTGCCCTGTACTTTAGCTAAGTTTATGTCGCCTTAACGACTATCGCCCAGCATTAGCTGGGCGATAGAGTTAAACTGAATTAGGTTAGCGTTTAAGGATTTGCAGGCGCTTGTTTAGGTAAGTAAATATCCAGTTCTGTTTCTTTAGCTAATTTACACTGTTTGATATTTTTCATGCCGGTTTCGTTATCTACCTTTTTCAAAGCAGCACCACCAACAAAAACGCCCATCTTAATATATTGCTCCACAAAATAGAGCTGACCAGACTCTACTGGTAACTCAATATTATTTTCACTGAACTCAGACTCTGTCGCAAGAACATAACTTCCTGGCGCTAACTCTTTATAAAAAAAGACTTTATTTGCCGTCTCACCGATTAACTTACCATCTATATAAACATTCTTTTTAAGTGCTTGTCCCACAAAACTGTTGCGATAAATATATAAACCAGCATTACCATTTTGCGGTTTCTGAAACTGCTTTAAGGCATTATCTTGCTCAGGTGAAGCCATTGGAACTGACGCACAGCCAGAGAGAAATGTCACAGCAATTAGTGATAGAACTAAATAGATTTTTTTCATTATTATTGACTCTAAAAAATATAGTTGAACAATATAAGCCCATCAAAACAGACTATTTACTCAAGTAATAAGACTGGAAAAAAGGTAGGTAATGAGACAATAGCCATCCTGACTTTAGTTTGCTCTGTCCTTGAGTTTAATAGAGCAGTCTTTAAGTTGTAATGTAGATCAAACCACTTTGTCATACAATAGTTGTACGAACGTAATTTAAATACTGTGATCTAATTACAATCTTTAGTCTACATCTTATAAATACAGGTAAATATCGAACTACATCCCTCAAGCTCTCTTGCCATTAACGATTAATTAACATTTAATGGGTACTGATTAAATGGTCGCATGACAAGGGATAACAAGATGAAAAAAGGGTATTTAGCGCTATCGATAGCATTGGGTTTTGCAGGTTTTAGCGCTAACAGCATGGCGCAAACCACACTGGTGCATCACGTTAATGGCTACACGCTCGTTGACGGCAAACTGCAAACCTTTAATGCGATTCAATTTACCGATGATAAAATTGATCAGTTATTTAGCCAAAATCAAACCTTACCCACGGCAACGGATATCACCTTAATTGATGGACAAGGTAAAACGCTGCTGCCTGGATTAATCGACGCCCATGGTCATGTACTGAATTACGGCTTGAGTCTGCTCACCGCTGATTTGACCAATACCAGTAGCGAGCAAGATGCTGTTGCGCGAGCTCAAGCATTCAGTAAAAAAAATCCCACCGATGGCTGGCTGATGGGTCGCGGTTGGAACCAAGAATTATGGGACAGTAAGCAATTTCCCAGCAAAGAAAGCCTAGATAAAGCCTTTAGCGCTAACCCAGTGTCATTTGGTCGGGTAGATGGCCATGCTATTTGGGTGAATAGCAAAGCCCTAGCGCTAGCCGGTATTTCCGCCAACACAGTCGCGCCAGAAGGCGGGGAAATTGTTAAAGATGAGCAAGGTAATCCAACTGGCGTACTTATCGACAACGCAATGAACTTAGTGTTTAACATCATTCCAGACCTTAACCAGCAGCAACTTGAATCCACTTTAACGCTAGCGATGAACAGCCTTGCCTCTTACGGACTCACCAGCGTTCACGATGCTGGCATTAGCATTGCTAACATCAAAGCCTATCAGCAATTAGCCGATAAAAAAGCCATGAGCATTCGAGTCAATGGCATGCTGTCGGTAGAAGACCCACGCTTTGACACCATATTAAAACAAGGATTCATCACCACGGCTGACGATATGTTTAAAGTCGACAGCGTTAAAATATCAGCCGATGGCGCACTGGGCAGTCGCGGCGCTGCGTTAATCAAAGAATACTCAGATCAACCTGGCCATAAAGGCTTAATGCTTTACTCAGACGAGCAATTAGGCAAACTAATTTTACAGTCGATGAAAGCGGGATTTCAGGTCAACACCCACGCCATTGGCGATAATGCCAATCAAGTCGTACTCGATAAATACCAAACCGCGATTGCAGCCACAGACTCTAAAGCATTACGCCACCGCATTGAACACGCACAAATTCTCGATTTAGCCGATATACCGCGCTTTGCCCAACTTGGGGTTATCGCCTCAATTCAAGCAACACACGCCACCAGCGATAAAAACATGGCCGAAAATCGTTTAGGTAAAGCCCGTCTAGCCGGCGCTTATGCATGGCGAAAACTGTTAAACGCCAATGCCGTTATCGCCAACGGTTCAGACTTTCCCATCGAGTCACCTAACCCATTTTTTGGATTACATGCATCAGTTACCCGCCAAGATCATGTTAACCAGCCACTCGACGGCTGGCTCTCTAGCGAAAAACTATCACGCATCGAAGCACTCAAAAGCTTCACCATCGACGCCGCCTACGCGGGCCACCAAGAGCAATTATTAGGTTCATTAGAACCCGGTAAAAAAGCTGACTTTATCTTAGTCGAAGATGATTATTTTAAAATTGACCCACAACAGATTTGGCAAAACAACGTCATCGCCACCTGGGTCAACGGCCGTCAGGTATTTGCAAAAGAGTAAATGATTTGGGACGCCGTTTAGCGTAGTAAGTTACTGCGCCTAAACAACTTGGTACTGGCTTGGCTTAACTTGAATCGTCACTTCACTGTGACTAATTGCCTGCCGCAGGCTCAGTGCAGATGATTAAGCGAGACGCCGCAAGCACATCCGTGTGGGCTTAGCCAAAACATCCCTGTTTTGAATACTCGCTGACTCATCTGCACCTGCGATTCTAGTTACTTCGATTTAACCTCATGGTTGTCCGAAAGTAAGATCATATTTGAAAGGTTCTAAAACAGTAGCTAACTCAACTTAGCTACTGCACATTGTTACTGAAAACGTCAAAAGGTTCACATGAAGTGCTTTGATGAAATAACATTTGCCAAGTTTGACCACTCAACTTCCAAGTCGAACAAGGTACAAAATAAGACACTGCTAGATCATTTGGCCCTTTAATCGTTGCTTTATAGATTAACTGAGCCAAGCCTTCTACCAGCATTCGAATTTGATAATCTTGTTGAGTAAAAATAGGCAATACTTCATCTAGAATACGACTCGACACATGTGACTTATCATAAGGCGCACCTGTACTTGGAATTTCTAAAAAATCATCAGCCAATAGTCGTCCAAGCTCTTCCCGAGAAGAACAAACCTCAGGTTTTAAGCAATACAACTCAATTCTATCAATGTCTCTATAAGTGAGTTCAATCGACTCCTATGGCGTTTTAACGCCGCTACAACGGTACAGAATGGCAACCTAACATGATAAGAATCGAACAATAACCAGCAATGTTATGCCAAATTTAATTGTCTGGTATGGCAGCAAGAATTGACCATGTCATCACAACCTAAATGGTGACATAGCCAAAAATGCCGAATAAACGAATTAAGCTTGCGTAAACTGCAGGTAAAGCTTGTCTTTGAGCACGGTTCGGTCAAGCTTGGCTTGATGCATAAAGTCATCACTTGTTGGAGAGTTGCGTAACTCCAGCTTACGAATTTCAGTATCTAAATTATGGTACTGCTTTGCATCTTCTGCAAACTCAGTATCAGTGGCGGTTAACATCAAAATCTTGTCTTGATACTCAGGAAAATCAACTAATAACGCATGGCTTTCACCTAACATATCCTTCTCCATTTCATGTCAATGTTCAATAATGTTAGACCATATTTATACCTCATCGTCAAACTGACAGCGTTATTTTTCAATAGGTCGCACATAAAACTGCAACAGCTTAAGCCTCATAACTGTTAGGATATGCTCATATTCGTACTTGAATGCCACTATTAACGTAATGAGTAATCAATGAAAAAAATTATCCCTGCCATTATTATAAGTCTGCTTGCCACCGCTTGCTCTGATCCCAGTAAAGCTAATAACAACTCAAAAACAGCCAGCGACCAAACAGGTAAGTCAGCGACCAAGCTAAGCCTTAAACAACAAGTAGAGTCGATCACGAGAGATTACTTTTTACTTAGACCAGAAATTGCCACTTACTATGGCGTGAGCGATGCCAGTATCAACGCCAAAGTGATGTCTAAACTCACCGACTACAGCCCATCTGGTGAAACTCACCGTCGAAAAGGCCTTAAGGCAATACTGAGTCAACTGAATAGTATTGATACCTCAAGCCTTAGCGATTCAGAGAAAATAAGCTTGAGCGCGATAAAATCGGAAGTAAAAGGCGCATTGCTGCCGGCTCAAACAGTGAATTATGGCACGGTATTAGGCGAATATGGTGTGTGGTTTTTACCCTACTCCGTCAACCACCTATCGGGTTTACAAATTGAATTTCCGGGTTATATGGAAGACAAATTTGCCGTAACCAATACCGATGAAGCGAACGCCTATTTAAACCGTTTAAGCATGTACCCTGCAGCAATGGGCACGCTTGTCGATAAGCTTAACCATGATGCCGATATAGGCGTCATTCCACCCGATTTTGTTATTGATAACACCTTACGAGGGTTACAGGCACAAATCAGCAGCCCGGCTAACATGCATCCTTTAGTTACCAGTTTTGGCGCCAAACTTAATACTGCAAAGGTTGCGGGTAGTGATGCGTTAATCAGCTCTGCCGCTGAACTGGTTGAAACTAAATACTATGCCGCAACTCGCCAACTAATCAATGCGTTAGAAGCCGTGCGTCCAAAAGCAACCCATGAAGCTGGCATTGGTCGTTTGCCTCAAGGGGCTAAGTTATATCAGACACTTATCCAACATTTAGGTAACTCAACTAAAACCGCCGATGACATTCATCAACTCGGTTTGGCCGAAGTGGCACGGATTACTCTGGAAATGGACGGACTACTTAAAGAGGTGGGTTATGTTGACGGTACTGTAGGTGAGCGCATGCAAGTATTGCTCAACGACCCACAATATCTTTACCCAAATACGCCAGAAGGTAAGCAACAACTAATGGCCGATATTGATGCCGACTTAGCCTTAGTTGATGCCAAATTACCAGACTGGTTTGGCCGTTTACCTGACCAAGATGTGGCCATTGAAGCGGTACCAGATAGTCGTGCGGCTTCAACTAGCGGTGCATTTTATGATGCCCCATCGCAAGATGGTTCACGCAAAGGCACGTTCTGGATCAGCTTGTATGATACAGCATCACTGCCATCATATTCATTACAAACCTTGACCTACCACGAAACCAATCCAGGTCATCATTTACAAACCATTATTGGCTTATCTGATGAATTGCCACTGTTGAGTACCGTATTTTACTCCAATGCGGCTGGTGAAGGCTGGGCCTTGTACGCTGAACGCTTAGCTGCCGAGATGGGTATTTATGCTAATGACCCAATTGATAATATTGGTCGCTTACAATCTGAACTACATCGTGCAGTACGTTTAGTGGTTGATACGGGCATGCACGCCAAAGGTTGGAGCCGTGAAAAAGCCATTGATTACGCGGTAGCGACTGAAGGTATTCATCTATCTGAAGCGACAGCTGAGATTGAACGTTACACAGTATGGCCGGGGCAAGCACTGGGTTATAAACTAGGTGAGCTAAAAATTATCGAACTTCGCGAAAAAGCCAAACAAGTTTTAGGTGATAAGTTCGATATTAAAGTATTTCATGATCGTCTTTTAGAAAATGGTGCATTACCGTTGGATTTAATGGAGCAGAAAATCAATCAGTGGCTTGAAACTGCAGCGTAAACAATAACGCAATCAAAAATACGGGGCGAAATATCGCCCCGTATTTTACTGTAATAAACTCACCAGAGTTAATTTTACTGCGCTTGATATTCAGCTAATTGCTGAGTGTATTTACTTTGATAAAACGGATGATCAGTATTGGCGAGCGCTTGTTTTTCAAAAGCGATTGCTTGGTCAATGTCACCTGCTGCTGCATAAACACTGGCTAACGAATGATAAGCGGAGTCAGCTTTTGGGTAAGCGTTAATCGTGTCTTGATATACACTAATGGCTTGCTCCGGAGGTAAACTATCAGCCAACGCTAGCAGCGAATCAATCGCAGGTACATCAAAGCCATAAACGTCATCTGAAAGGTGCTCGTAATAGGCTAGAATGGCCTTAGTACCTTGTTGTGACACCTCAGAGTCTGCCGCTAATACGCTATGCACATCATTAAATATCATCTCAATACCCAATGCCGTCGCCAAAATAGGTTGAGTCATATAATAGCTGCCATCAAAGCGCTTTATTTGATAATTCAATTTGCTATTAGCATGGGCCTGAATAATATTTTCAAGCGTCGCAAACGAGTCGAGCTGCCTTTGCTCAAAGTCGCTGTCGCTAGTGCTCACGAATAAAAATCGTGCCTGGTTTTTTATGCTTTGCAGCTTTTTAGGCGCATCGTTTAACACGTAGGCAAACTCTTTAGAAAGTACCGGACTGGCAGCAATATACGCATTAAACAGACTAGGACGATTGATGAGGCTATATAGCACTAAACCCGCATTGCCAGTAAAACCATTAAAAATACGAAAGCCATTGGTGCGATAACGTTTATCTATCGCTGGTAATAAGTCTTGCTCAAAAAAATCCAGTAAAGCTTGGTCGCCTCGCTGTTCAATGGCCTGCTTTTTCAACTTACCTAGCCCTTGATGACCATCTGGCGCGGTGACAATGATAGTCTCTAACCACGGCCATCCGCCATTATGGCTCATCCAATCGTGCATTCCCGACAAATACAAATGGCTACGTGGATGTAAGTCAAATAACACCACATAACGCTTATCGGTTTGCTTGGTATAACCGTTTGGCAAGGTCACCACAAAGTCCGCTGGGTCACTAAATAGAGTGGAACTGACACTCAGGGTTTCAGTGTTAAGTTGCGGCAATACCTCAGTGGCAGACACCGCGCCTATGGAGAAAAAACTCAGTAATAGCGTGTATCTCGTTATACGGTTAATCCAAATGAGCGGCCATTTGAAATAACGTTTTGTCCCTGTTGTAAGCATGGTGCCTTCCTTGTAAAACTCGAGCATAAAGTTATCCCTGAAGCTACCAGACCGCATCACTCAAGGCAATTTAGCGTTATCTAAACTTAGCTCACACCTTGCACTCAAAATCAGCGAATACAGGGGCAAAGTGATGAATAGCACTAGCCTTAATCCCCAATAAAGCATAGGATCATCATTAAGTTAATTATTGTTTTGGAGTAACAAGTCTTATGAGCATTAGAGCTATTATCGTTGATACCGCCGGTACCACTACCGATCTTAACTTTATTCAGGATGTGTTATTTCCTTACTCAAGAAAGGCTATGGCTGATTTTCTTGAGCAAAACCAACATAACGTAGTCGTTGATTATTGTATTAGCGATGTTAAAGATATCGCCCTAGAACCCGATGCGTCACTTGAGCGAGTCATCGAGATTTTACAGCAATGGATCGACGAAGATCGCAAACTTACGCCACTGAAAACCCTGCAGGGATTAATCTGGAAACAGGGTTATAACCGCGTAGAGTTTACTGGCCATATTTATCCAGACTTTATCGAGAGCATTGAGCGCATTAAAGAGAAAGGCATTCGTATTTACAGCTTCTCCTCTGGCTCTGTCGAAGCACAAAAACTGTTATTCAGCCACACCGAAGCAGGCGATTTAACCGGTTCGTTCAATGGTCACTTTGATACCCGAACAGGCAATAAGTTAGACAAACAAGCCTACTGCAATATTTGTAATACCATCAGCTTGAAGCCAAAGCAGATCTTATTTGTGTCAGACGTAGCAGAAGAACTTGTTGCTGCAGAAGCGGCGGGGATGACGACTTGCCAAATGCTCCGTTTTGCCGATCAACGTCAAGCTAAGTGTAAAAAAGTAACTAGCTTTAGTGAGCTAACCTTCGATTAAGACTTTAGCAGCACATATAAAAAACGGCCTCTTGGGTCGTTTTTTTATATGTGCTACTTATTAGCTGCTAGGAAATGCCGGTGAGATGCATTTTTTAACTTCAAAATGATAACCATACACAGCATTGATATCTGGCGTTATCTCAAGTATTTCATAATCATTAAGTTCAACTACATGCGACAGTGGCAGCTTTTGGCAGCGCGATTTAGCATTAGCCTCTAACTGAAAAGCAAACAAGGCAATGGCTTTGCGCACACTGGTAAAATACTGGCTGCGTAAATGGTTATATGGCCGCTTCGCAATCTCATCGATCACGTCACGTTCTTGATCATGCACCAATTCATCAGCACTTTTAATCAACGGAGGCTCTGCAACCTCTTGCTGCTCACCTTGTTGTTTTACAACTAAAGGGGTGCCATCATCTGCGATTATTTCATCTTCTGTTTTGGCTTCAACTAATTGCACAACTTGTGGATCATCTAAGGCTTTCTCAATCTGCCCACCCAGATCCATCAGCATGGCAAGGTGATACAGCACAACAGCAGCTAAAATCACCCGCACCCAAAAAGTAGTACGATGAAAATGTTGATGACTAATCAAGCGAAAATTGGTTACACCAAAAGGACGGAGTAAAAAAGACACGGCAAACATCAGCGGGAAAATAAGCTGCAGCACTAACAATACTATACAGCTCATCACCACACTCCATGCTGGGATATACAATAATATGGCAAAGTTATGAGTATAATTAAAACTACTAGCAGCCACACCAACCACATCGTTAACCACTGAACTTGAGCTTGCCAAGGCAAAATTAGCTACGATGGCGTAGAACAATAACAACACCGCTTTACCAGCCAAACTGTGCCACATGCGTTCAAATAAATGCCAGAACTCAATCGACATCGCCATGACGCTGATAATCGCCACCCACACAACGGAGTCAGTACAAAACAACAACACTATCGCGACGAGGTAGAGCTTTTGCGGCGCACTCAGTTGAGTTTGCAGCTTAGCAAATCGTGCAGTAAACACTGCCCAACATGACGATATCCATAAACTCGATGTTGTTAGATAAGTCTCTTTTCGCAAGGTGAAATCCTTATAAGTTCACTGGATATACTTACTGTAATAGCCACTGTCCCTTGTTGTTCATCGTCCGGACTGTTAGATTAACAGTTGAAATTTAAACAAGCGTTTAATTTATTAATCCACAACAGAGAACCGCCATGAATGACTTTTTAGCTCAACATTCTATCAGCACAGACATTCAAGTAGCATGGGGTGAAATGGATGCTCTACAACACGTTAATAACTCAGTATATTTTAAGTACTTTGAAACCGCGCGTCTCGATTTCTTTAATCAAATTAACCTACTAGGCGATATAAAAACCACTGGAGTAGGTCCAGTATTGAGCGAAACCAATGCCCGCTTTAAGCGCCCACTGACCTTTCCTGACGCTATCATTGTTGGCGTAAAAATAAGTGACATCACTCAAGACCGCTTTGTGATGCATTACACTGTATTCAGTAAAGCACAGCAAGCTGTTACGACTATCGGCTGGGCAAAAGTGGTGATGTTTAACTTCAAAACGAACCAAAAAGCCAAATTAACCCCAGAATTACTTGCCGCATTGAAGCTGCATGAATAACGAGATTAATCTTGCTTAAACAATGCAGCAATCAATAACAATAGAGAACAAGCCATGAGCAACCAAGAAGCTGTAACAGTGCAACATCAAGTCGATCGACATCGTTTTGTAGTCGTCACTCAAGGGGCTGAAGCCGTGCTCGAATACCACTTAGATGGTCAAAGTATCGATTTCCAACGCACCTTTGTCCCACCCGCTTTACGCGGCCAAGGTATTGCCGAAAAATTAGTTCGTACTGGGCTGGCGTGGGCTAAAACGGAAAATTTTAACATCAATACCAGCTGCAGCTATGTGGTCAAATTTATACGTTAAGCCCTTATGTTACCTAAAGCTATTATGGCTCATTAACACCTTAAACCGGACCCGTTAACGCTGCCAATTGCTGACGGACACACTCAGCGAGTGGCTCACTTTTTTCAGTTTGGTAATTATAATGCACCATAGTAGTGGTCGCTTCAGCGGTTTTTTTACCTTGCTGCCAACTGCTTTGTAATATATCGAAGCTGCTATTGCCTAAACGGCTAATATGCGTTTTAACCACAACTTCTGCGCCATAATATGTTGGTGCGGTAAAGGCGACGGTAAAACCAGCAATGATCATGTTCCACTTAGTTAAATCTTGGCCTGGATTTACGATTTCAAAAATGGGCTCACGAGCCGCTTCAAACCACACAGGAATAACCGTGTTGTTAATGTGTCCTAATGCGTCGGTTTCACAAAAGCGCGGTTTGAGGGTCATGCTAAATTGAGTGTCTGTCACAAAGAATCCTTTATTATTATTTTGAGTCCATTGACGTTTTGTTCGTTGAACAAATGTCATTAGCCCATTCTAACGACACATCTCACTCGAGGTCATCAAAAAAGTTATTATCACGTAGGGTTTTTATGGGGGGAGTGCGAGGAGAAATCTGAAATAGTATTCATCTGCCATTACAAAAATCTCCCGGCGATAAAGGAATCAAATCACTATGTTTTCGGGTTGCTAAGCGGCAAATTAGCTAGGCTTACTTAACCAAAGTTGTAGCTTCACTATCCTTATTATCGTTCGTGAATTTGCCATATTAACTGAGTTATAAGCCACTCTAATAAAATAAAAAACCTTTTAATATTTAGCTTTGTCTGCAGCAACTTCAGCCGCTATTTCAGCACGAACCTCTTTGATATCTTCTAAGGCATCAAATTGATACTGAACAAATACTTGATAGTATTTACTTTGTAACAAGTAAAGTGACATGAGCAAAAAAACAACAGCTAACAGATATGCATAAATAAATGTTGCCTGCTCTGCGATTAAAAACACTGTTGGCAAAAATATAATAAATAAAATACAGAAATACCATTTTAAGACTTTTACAGCGAAGAAAGATCCTCTAACAACTGCATAATTGAAGCCACTGAAAATAATTACTAATGCCGATAGATATAAGAACAGAAGCTCGCTTCCTATATCAACTATACCAAAATAAAAATCTAAAATGAGCAGATTTAACAGTGCGATGGAAAGCATCATGAATAGTGTCGCAGCTAAAAAAGCCGCTATGGACTTCATAGGTGGAAATAATCCGACAATATCGTCATCACTTTTCTGTTCAATTTGTCTATTCATTAATCGACTAGATCTTCACCGTGACCCATTAGCATCACCCTTTTGATTTATAAGATAAACGTGCTGACGATGCTGGTTACTACCGGAAAATACTCGGATGGAATTGATAGTCTGCCTCTGTTGGATAGCTTAGCGGCTCCAATCAATAATCGTGATACACATGATAGCGACAATGACTAAATACTTGAACACAAGTATCGATCAGATAACACAGATTTAAAGATTAGATTAACAGGCGACAATTCTATAAATAGTGCGATATTTTCCACGGAAATTCAGCCATCCAGTGCTTTAAGTATTTACGGGTGACTTAACGGTTTAATTGCTTTTTTGCAGCAATCTCTGCTTACACAGATTTATAATATTCAACGCTATTTAATCGATGTTGAACAAAAATTTGATATTGTTTGCTGTCTAAAATAAATATTGAGCTAATCGCGATAACAGCTGAAACTAATTTAAAAATAAATATTCCAACAGAAAAATACTGTATTATCACGACAGGAACCAGTATGACCAAGAGAGCATATTGGAATAACTTTAGAACCTTAACGGCAAAGAATGAACCTAGAACAACTTGGTAATTCACCAAACAAAAAATGATAGATAAAACGGCTAAAACGCCTAAAGTCACTTCCGGTGAAGAGGTAAAATAAAAATTCATTGCTATAGATCCTATAGCTCCAAACGATATAGTCATCAGCACTGAAGCAATTAAAAAGGTTATAAATGACATCGGGGGCGGAAATATCCCAACAGAAACATCTTCACTCTGCGAATTGTTGATCATTTACCACTCATCTCTGCAAAAATACCACTAGCCAACACTTTCTGGCTAAATTGATTGCCATAAAAAGACTGAGTGCTAGACCTAAAAACAGGCTTTCCATTTACCGTGATAATTTCCATAGTTCCCTCTATGTTGCCTCATTTTAAGAATGGCATTGTACCTCTACTGAAAATACTGGCAATTATCACTAAGTATTACAAAAAAGGACGCTAGTGCGTCCTTTAGGATTATTATTGATAATTAATTACTGCCCGTACATGGCATTAATTTCACTATGATATTTGCTGTAAATCATTTTACGACGCAGCTTTAATGTTGGCGTAATGAGTCCAGACTCCATTGAAAATGCTTCATGTAATAAAGTGAATTTTTTGATTTTTTCAAACCCAGCTAGCTCATGCTGCAACTCAATTAATCGCTGCTCAAAATGAGCCACCACTTGTGAGTGACGTAATAACTCAATTGGGTTTTCAACATGAATACCTTGGGCTTTAGCCCAAGTATTTAATGCTTCAAATGCTGGCACAATGAGGGCAGATACATAATTACGCGCATCGGCAACAATGGCGACTTGTTCGATAAACGGACAACAAGCCACCTTACCTTCAACTCGCTGCGGTGCTATGTATTTACCGTTCGAGGTTTTCATTAATTCTTTAATACGATCGGTAATATATAAGTTACCTTGCTCATCAATACGCCCTGCATCACCGGTTTTTAACCAACCATCTTCAAAGGCTTCAGCTGTATCTTGTGGTCGATTGTAATAACCACGCATCACGGTGTCGCCACGTACCAAAATTTCGTCGTCTTTGCCTAGCCTAATTTGCATGGCATCGAGTGGCTTGCCGTTCGATCCCGATACGCGATTATCTAAGGTGTTACAAGTTACTGTGGCGCTGGTCTCTGTCATGCCATAACCACACAATACCGGCACATCAATGCTGTGAAAAAAGCTGCCAACATTAACATCGAGAGCTGCACCGCCAACAGGCATAAACTTTAACCTGCCACCCAACACTTGCTGTAGCTTACTGTAAACCAGCTTGTTAGCCAGCAGCCACTGTGCACTTAACCACAAACTTCCTGCAGCACGGCCTTGGCTAACGTCAAATTGACGTTTGCCTACTCTCATCGCCCAGGCAAACAGAGCTTGCCTTGGTTTAGAGGCTCGGCCAACTTTATCGTGTACTGCGCTGTATATTTTCTCTAAAAATCGCGGCACAACACATAAGGTATGAGGTTTTACCGCAACGAGGGCTTCTTTAATTCGATTCGTGTCGTTTAGATAGACATTATGGCCGCCGCGACACAATACATACATGCTCCAACCGCGTTCAAATACATGGCTCAGCGGTAAAAATGCCAACGACACATCACCTGCTGTAAAAGGTAACTTACTGTCATGTTGATTGATCATTGAGGCAAAATTACGGTAGTCCAGCATCACACCTTTAGGGTTACCTGTGGTGCCAGAGGTATAAATCAGCGTTAATAAGTCATCTAGGTTGCTATTGGAAAGCCTGGTATTGAGTTCTGCGTTAATCAGCGGATTAAATTGCGCCGCTAATACCTGATCAAAATACACATGATTATCGGCATTCAGGGTCACATTCGCATCAAACACCACAATATGCTCTACGCAGTCTGCTTGAGCAGCAATGGTACATGCCATGTCGTATTGCTGTTGGTTACCGGCAAAAATTAATTTAGCTTGAGCATCATTAACAATAAACACCGCTTGATCGATAGTACTGGTGGGATACACAGGCACGACCACATTGCGCGCTTTTAGGGCGCCAATATCAGCACAAGTCCACTGTGGGCAGTTTTGGGCTAAAATAACCACCTTGTCTTGTACTTGTAAGCCAAATTCAATTAACAACTGTGCGACTGAGTCGGTGATTGTATTGAATGTACTCCAAGAGACAGTGTGCCAAGGGGCCGGCATATCAAAGCCTTCAAGGGCGATATTATGACCTAGTGACTGACCTTGTTGCTGCAGAAGTTGGACTACGTGGTATTGATCTAATGACATATGGCTGTGGCCTTTTTAGCTTACAGGTGTTCCGCTTTTCGCATTCTACATTAAGCGGCCACAAACCATAAGAGCTTTTGCTCTATTTTTGAGCTTAACGTCACGTTCGGACTAAAATTAGACCTGCTGTTAAGCTGCACTAATGCCATTTTTCCATAACTGACTCTTACCCCACACTAGTGCAAGTATACCGATGACCACTAGCGGAATATCAATAAGCAGCCACATCGTCAAGCTGTCGCCGTCCCTTAAGGCGGCAAAGCTCAGTGACACCAGAATGGAGTGTATCAATACAATCAGCATTGCCGCAGTCGCTTGATAGCTGTTACGACAAGCCGAGCCAGCACCGAGCATAATGGCACTGCCCCAAAAGGTACTTAATCCTAAATGAGCCACAAACGGCAGAGTTATTTGTGGATCAATAAGCCATTTTACTAGCCCTAGCGCACTGACCATCATCACCAACACCACAATAAAACGATATTGACTTCGGTAAAATGCATCACGCAATCCGTTCAGGCCACTATAACAAGGTAGTAAAAACAAGGTTTCTGCCGCGCGCCAACGTTGAATTCGGCTCCAATGAACGATGGAGCAACTGAGCACCGAAAATTGTGCCAATAAAAATAATGTGGGCAAATTAATCTCAAACAACCACGATAACAACATCAATCCAAGAGCGATAATTGGCAAGCACAACATCATTACCGCCAGCACAGGACCAATGAAAAAATTCATCGGGTGGAAAAAACGTTCAAAGCGGGTAAGCCAAGTAAAACCTTTTATGCTTGGCAACCACATCCAGCCCATTTGCACGGCGTTGAGGTACACCACACGCGATTCTCTGTTCCAGCGTAAGCGCCGACACAAGTCAATAACATGATAAGACAGTATCGCAACCATAATCAGCATTATCCACGTCGGTATGGTGAGCACTAACCTATCTAATAAGGGTACCGCTATGAATAACAAAAATGATAAATGAAAACTGTTACTGCGCCATAAACAAGCCCATACAAACAGTAAACCGACCACAATGGCGAGGAGTAATTTGGGGATGACATCATAAGCAGAAAAACTAATACAGATTAATAGCTGTATCAATAACATGCCCGCCGCGATGCTCGCTGCTTGTATGAGTACATACTGTTGATAACCAGGTATTAGACCGGTCAACTCGGTTGCTGATAACCGATTTAGCTGCCACGCGATTGCTGCTGCAGTAGATACAGTAGCCATTGAAAAAACCAGGCTAACAACTTCAGTTTTACCGCTGATAAAGCACAACAGTCCTAACACTAAGCCTAATCCTGCAGTGGCAATAAAACTGACACTGCCTAAGTCATATAACCATAAACGCAGCATGCCACGATAAGGTTTACGCCATAAGCTATTGCCACTGTTAAACGGCTGCAAACTCATCGATGCAGCTCCATAAATAACTGTTCTAAATTAACGGCCTTGGCGCTCTGCACTCCCGTGATGACGGCCGAGTCGCCTTGTGTGTCCACCAGCATATTTAGCCCGCTTTGACTCAAAATTTTGTAGCTTGATGGTAAGGTGGTACCGTCATTTATGCTGAGTAATTTAACCTCTTCTCGCAGGGCATCAATCTCTTTAAACAGCACTAGTTGACCTTTTTTAATCAGGGCAACATGACTGGCAACGCGTTCTAAGTCAGAGGTGATATGCGATGAAAATAATACAGCAGAACCCGAATCAAGCGCGAGATCAAATAAGTCGCTCATAAACTTGCGTCTGGCGATAGGGTCAAGGCTGGCGACGGGCTCATCGAGTAATAACAAACTTGGGCGGTACGCCATGGCCATGATCAAGGCCAATGATTGACGCTGCCCAACCGAGAGTTTTTGCACCGCTTGGGTGACATCTAAATCGAACCGCTCTAACCAATCTTGTTCAAGCGTCCTATCCCAGTTTGGGTAGAAGCTTCGATGCAGTTCTAATGCTTTATCTATGGTAAAACCTTCATAACCAAAAGGCTGCTGTGGTACATAACCAATACGTTCTTTTGCCTGAATAGATAACGCGGCAGGCGTTTCGCCTAAGGTTAAAATATCCCCTTGATCAATATCAATAATACCTAACGCACAGCGCATTAGTGTCGACTTACCGGCACCATTTTGGCCTAATAATCCGACCACCATCCCAGGATAAAGTGTTATCGATAGATCAGATAATACTGTATGTCCTGCTGCCAATTTATCTTTGACGGCAAAAGTTTTGCTCACATGATTAAAACGTAAAATGGGTTGTTGTTCGGATTCCATTGTCGACTTCCTAGATAATATCCTTAACGATAAAATGAATGAACTGTGTTGCTGCTATTCTTTATCCCAATATTGCGCCAGCAAACGCTGTAATTGGTCATAATCGACTCCTAACTGGCGCGCTTGCTCAACTAACTCAGATAATTGCGGTGCCAGTAAACTACTACCAGAAGCACTATTGGCTGACGTTCTTGCTGCCACACGTGATGGCTGGCCACGACGACGCTCAACCCAACCTTGGTCGACAAGTTGCTGCATAGCCCGCGACACTGTCATTGGGTTTACAGCTAAATGCTCAGCAAGTTGACGTACCGAAGGTAGCACATCTTCAGGGTGCAATTGTCCGCCAACAATTAAGCGCACGATTTGATCGTGTAACTGTCGATAAATGGGTTCACCACTGCTGGGGTTGACATTTAATAATTCTAACATTAGCCTTTAGTAACTGTATTAATACATTGATACACTCATACACTAGATGCTAAGGTATCATAATCGTCATGAAATGCAAAAAGGAAACGTTCCGATGATCAACAGGAAGTTTGTCAATACAGCCTTAGCAGAGCGAATTAACCGCCCTGGTTTATGCCATTCGCTAACGCTTACGAGCCGCTGGTTTATTGCTGCTATAAGTATTTTACTCGCCAATTATAGCTATGCCGACACACCAGAGGTTAATCTCGCAGCGGCTGCTAAAACCAGTGCTTGTTACTTAGACGGTTTAGACGAGCAGCTTCAATGCGGTAAAATCAGCGTGTTAGAAAATCCTAAGCTCACTGATGGCAAGAGAATCGACATTCATTTTGCTATTTTACCCGCGATTAAAAACACTCATCCTGGTGAAGCCTTACTGGCCATCGCAGGTGGTCCTGGCCAATCAGCGATTGAAAATGCAGCTGGTTTTAATCGTATGTTGTCAAAGGTTCGTCAGCAACGCGACATTTTACTCATCGATCAACGCGGCACGGGCCAATCGAATATTCTATCTTGTGACGATGACACCACTGAATTACTCAGCATGAATGATGACGATATCGATGTGATTGCCATGACCGAAAAATGCCTCGCCCACATTGATGCCGACATCACACAATACGGTAGCAACTCAGCATTAAAAGACTTTGAAGCGGTACGCAAATTTTTAGGTTATCAAAAACTGCATTTATACGGCATTTCTTATGGTACACGGATGGCACAGCTTTATATGCGCCACTATCCAGAAGCACTATTGACAGTGACATTAGATGGCGTGGTGCCCATGCAACAAAGTGTTGTCGCCATTGGTAGCTCAATAGAACGTGGCTTAAATGTATTATGGCGCGACTGTAAAAGTACTCCTGCTTGCCAACAGCAATTTCCTGAATTAGCTGACGAGTTCAATAAAGTCGATATGCTACTCGCGAAAGCCCCCATTAGTCAGCAAGTACGTGATCCGCTTACCGACGAACTCAGTGACTTTTTACTCACACGCGGTAAGTTTAGCGGCGCAATCCGCATGGCGATGTACATGCCAAACATACGTGCACTGATCCCCCATGCGATTCACCAAGCTGCACAAGGTAATTATCAACCCATATTAGGTATTTACACCTTAACCGCTGACAGTACAGGTATTGCTATCGGTATGCATGCCTCTGTGGTGTGCGGCGAAGACATTCATCGCATTACTTCACAAATGCGCAAAGATGCTAAAGACTCCTACATCAGTGGCAACATGCTAGAGGGGCTAGAAAAAACTTGCCAAGCTTGGCCAATGCCATCTGAGAGTGAGAATTTCAGCGAACCAATCCACAGTGACATACCGACCCTACTATTATCTGGCGAGCTAGACCCGGCTACGCCACCTAACTGGGGCGCGCTAGCGCAAGAGAAACTCACCCATTCAAAACATTTTATTGCGCCTTATGCTACCCATGGTGTAGCAGGACAAAGCTGTGGCAATGACCTAGTCGCCCAGTTAGTTGAACAAGGCTCTGTAAAAGACATCAATGGCGAATGTTTGCAAAAAGATGTGCGTCGCAGTTTTTACCTCAACGCGAATACTGTAGAAGCATTGCCAGTTGTCAAAACGCCGACAGACATAGAAACAACAGCGCCAGCGAATACTGCTGCAGATAAGGAATAATCATGATTACTGTTGCAAACTTAACCAAAAAGATTGGCGATGTGCAGGCGTTAGATGATTTAAGTTTTAGCGCTGAAAATGGTCAAATCACTGGATTACTTGGCCCAAATGGTGCCGGTAAAACCACCTGTTTACGCACCTTATTTGGCTTACTTAAGCCTGACTCAGGAACCGCGACCGTCAATGATATTGATGTCGCTATCGATCCTATTGGTGCTAAAAAGCAGCTAGGTTTATTCCCCGATCCTTTTGGTTTGTATGAGCGCCTTACGCCGCGTGAATATATTAGCTTCTTTGCCGAGCTCAGTGGCATGTCGCGTAAACAAGCCAAGCAAGCCACCGCCGATGTGATTGCACAATTGAAGCTTGAAGACATTAGCGACCGTCGTTGCAAAGGTTTTTCCCAAGGCCAACGAATGAAAACGGCCTTAGCACAAGCCATAGTGCACAAGCCAAGTAACATCATTTTAGATGAGCCCACTCGCGGACTCGATGTCATGAGCACTCGCTTACTGCGCGATATTTTATTGCAACTCAAAGCTGAAGGTCATTGCGTGCTGTTTTCAAGCCATGTAATGCAAGAAGTCGCCGCCTTGTGTGATCGCGTCATCGTAATGGCTAACGGCAAAGTTGTTGCCATTGGTAGCCCAGATGAACTGTGTCAGCAAACAGGTAAAGACTCGCTTGAAGATGCATTTATCGAACTTATCGGAACAGACGAAGGGATTGCAGCATAATGAAAATGATACTCGCAATGGTGCGTAAAGAACTCGTCGACGCCGCACGCGACAAACGATCGGTAATGGCTGGTCTTTACTATGCCATCGGTACACCGCTGATCATGTGCGCCATGTTTATGGTGTTAATTGGCCAGTTATCTAGCCCTGAAGATTTAAACATCAACATCCACAATGCCGACAAGGCGCCAGATTTAGTGCGCTACTTAAGTAATAACGGCATAAACCATGGTGAAGATGAACAAGCTAAAAAAATCATCTTAACCATTAGCGATGATTATGCCGCTAACATGGCTAAAGCCAAACCGGCAGAAGTATTATTGATTGCTGATAATTCAGATGAGAAGCTACAAAAGTCGATTCGTCGACTTGAACGTCAGCTGCAAACATATAGCGCAGAAATGGGCAGCATACGTTTAATTGCCCGTGGAATTAATCCACGCATTACCCAACCACTCAAAATAAATATTGAAGATCAAGCCACACCGGACTCTAAAGGTGGGATGATTTTGGGCATTGCCATTTTCACTATGATGTATTCAGTGTTTATCTCTGGTATGAACCTCGCTATCGACACCAGTGCTGGTGAGCGCGAACGTAATTCATTAGCGTTATTGCTTAGCCATCCCATGAGCACCCGCCAGTTAGTGATAGGTAAAATCATTGCCGTAACCTGTTTTGCTTTACTGGGGTTAATCTTGATTTTACTGGTATCTAAAGTGGCTTACCCTTTTGTTCCGTGGCAAGAAATTGGCTTTACCGTCAATATCACTCAAGATTTTATGGGCTTAATGTTCTTAGTTGGTATTCCCGTCGCGTTAATGGCTGCAACCTTGCAACTGTATGTGTCGTTTATGGCTAAAACCTTCAAAGAGGCACAATCATACTTAACCATGGTGTTATTTGTCCCCTTGGCACTTTCTATGGCCGCTAGTTACAACATAGCTCCAGACGTATTGCAGTGGTTACCTGTGTCGGGCCAGCAACAAGCCTTAATGGACTTTATTAAGGGCCGTGAAATTCCAATGATGCAATTAATCGTGTCGTCTGTGGCCACATCAGTAATAGCCATTGGATTAGCCGCTGGCTTAGAGAAGTCACTTAAGAGTGAAAAAGTGGTCTTTGGCTTATAACTACTGTTATCAGCGTTTATTGATAACGGTGTGACGCCAGCCTTAACGGTTTAGAGTAAGGCTGGTAGATTTACAACTTTTTGATTTAAAAATGATTTACACGAATTAATATAGCAAAGAGCATTAACAAGGAGCATATTATGGACAACGATATTGCGATCATAGCGTTAGTATTTATTGTTATTGTCGGCACCACGGCATCCGAAATGTTTAAACATTATTTAAAGCATAAACAAAAAGCTGACGCCGATGGTGTCGCCGATATAAAAGCCCAAAACCAAGCATTAATCGAACGGATACAAGTGTTAGAAAAACTGGTAACTGACAGCGATTTTGAGCTTAAGCAGCAATTTAAAAAGTTGTAGTGCTTGCGCTAAAGTGCCAAATATCGAGTTAACTCATCGATATTTGGCACATTTAGTTGCTAAACCTCGCCACTATGACGGTATTACGCCCCGTTTGTTTGGCCAAATAAAGTTGCTCATCTGCATGTTGTAGTACATCGCTAAAGTTGTATTTTTGTACGCCGGCTAATTTATCATCAACCACAACAACACCAATACTAACGGTGACCCAATTTCGGCCATCTATTTTATTGGGGATCTGCAATTGCTCGATAGACTCACGAATTTCTTCTGCGACTTTCAATATATTTTGATAATGATTATCGGCCCAAATTATACAAAACTCCTCACCACCATATCGAGAAGCAAGCGCATCATATGGAGCCATGACCTTTACCAGACAGGTCGCGACGGCAACTAATGCATCATCGCCATTAAGATGACCTTGTTGATCATTAAAATACTTAAAATTATCGACATCAATCATCATCACACTGAAACCAATATTTTCCAGATGCCAACGTGAAATAATTCGCTTTGAAAATGATTCTAGTCCTCTCCGGTTAGTAATGCCTGTGAGTGAATCTTGAACCGCTAAGGTCTCTAAGTAATTTTGTTGAGCGTTAAACTTAAGCAGTAATTGATTAAATGAGTAAGACACATTTTCGATTTCATCGATAAAATGATTGGAAGCCATTTTGCTCATAAAATTATTATCTGATGAGTCATTAATGCTTTTGTTAAAACGAATAAGCGGCTTAATAAGCAGTCTTGATAATGCTATTAACGAGAGAGAAACAATCAACACTATTGACAACAATATCGTTATGGCCGAGACCCAATTCAATTGGGGTAACGACACTTTTTTATGGTGTAAAGTCACCTGTATTGCTTGGTTATCAAATGTATTACGAATTAGCCAACTGTGTGATGGCGCAATGTTTTCAATCGGTTTTAAACTAAAAAACTCTTGCATGCTTTTGGTTGATGTTTGTACATCAGCAATTGAAAAGTTCACTAAAGAAAACTGACTGATATCTTTAATTAACGCTTTATCCACTAAACGGACCATAGTTAAACTACCAACGATTTCACCGTAACCAGTCGATGGTAAAATAGTGGTATTACTAAAGTAAATGAGCGCCCCGCCAAAAACGATATAACCACTGCGGCTAGACACTGTTTGTGATGCAATTTCAGCTGTTGTCGGCAAAATAGCAAAAGATGGTATATTTTGCTGATGAATTAAATCAACGAGTGACAATCTGGATGATGCTAATGAGTCATCCTGATAATCCCAAACCAACTCATTATTAATGTCACTGACAAAAACAGCATCAATATTTGCAGCTTTAAATGCATTGTCAGGCATACTGCGTTGAACAAAATCATCAGTCGGGTTACCAATATATTCAACTAACTCATCCCACACGGCGTAATCGTAACACAAGGTCGTTAAGCTGTTTTTTGATAACGATAATGCAGAATACAACAAATTATATTCTTGTTGTTGCTGATCTAAAATTTCAGTTTTTATTCCAGGAAGGTAGAAAAAATAGTAAATACTCACCAATAACATGGTTATTGCAAGTAATAGTGAAGACAACAATAAAAGCGAAAAACGTTTTAATGTCATAATGAACCAGCCCTACTGAAGATATATTGCTAGTGTAGTACTAAATATGACTCAAAGTACTTTTTACAACATAATCAATAATAAGAAACACAAACAGGTACAAACATAAAACTCATCTATCACAGCAAATGAACCCGGTTATCAAGCAAACGTTAATGAATAATCGCAATGGTCATTAGCTCTGTATTGGCCTGCAACAACAGCAAACTAATACAGAGCTAGCTTAAATACTACTTCGCTTTCGGTCTAAACGGCTTTATCACGGCTTCGTCACAGACTAAAAATGGTCCGTCCATTAAGTCGATACAATAAGGTATTGCGGGAAATACAGCATCCAAACATTCGCGGATTGACTTAGGTTTACCAGGTAAATTAACAATTAACGAGTTGGCACGAAGACCTGCAGTTTGACGAGACAAAATAGCTGTTGGCACAAACTTTAATGATTCGGTGCGCATTAGCTCACCAAAACCAGGCATCATTCTGTCGCACACAGCTTCGGTGGCCTCTGGCGTTACGTCGCGTTTTGCAGGGCCCGTGCCACCAGTGGTGACGATTAAACAGCAATCTTGATTATCGGCTAAATCAATCAATGTGGCTTCAATAACGTCACGCTCATCAGGTATCACCTTGTAAACAGGTTCCCATTCAGACGTTAAATACGCATTCAATACTTCAATAATGGCTTTACCAGACAAATCTTCGTACACGCCAGCGCTGGCACGATCACTCACAGTCACGATGCCGATTTTAGCTTTGCTCATGGTTATTTTTCCCTTATGAGGTTAAATCAGTAATGCATTTATAGGAGAGTAATCTACCAAATAAATGTGGGTTCACAAAATCTCAAGTTGATAAACAGAGCCCTCTTAACACAATGGCATAACCTTAGGGGCTATTGATAGGGTGATTATCTGTCTACTGGGTTTAACTACCGACACTCAAAAGAGTTATGCATATAATTAATAGTAGGGGTTCTTCCTATTGAGTCAGTTGCGATGAGCCCACAGTCGATGCTAAATGCTAACCAGACCTTTTGATTGCTCGGATTGGATAACCATCTATATTACAAAAGGATACGATAACACTGGGAGCTATAGATCAGCTTATTCGGTAAACTTATCTGTTGTGGTTAAAGCAACATTTTATAGTATTACCATAGCGACTGTTGGAGCTTAATAACAAGCAACAAATAGAGAAGATGTCTAGAGAATAGTGGATGTTTAAACAAGATTGATACTGCCAAAAAGTACAGTATCAATTGATTTACGGGTTAATTTTGAGGATGAGTGACTAAGTTACTTAGGATTAATGTACAAGATCAAAATACCATCTACGGCCATGTTGGCAATTTGCAGTAACTCTTCAATGCTTGCCCCTTCAGATGCCTGAATCGACATCCCCTGAAACAAGGTCGTAATCAATTGAGCTAACACTGCAGGCTGACAATCTGCATTTAACTCACCTTGCTGCTTAGCTTGCTCAAATCGAGCGACTAATTGGAGCTTATGCCGTGCTTTGCGCTCTAAAACGGCTTGCTTAATTGATTCGCTCGCTTCACTACAGGACAGGGTGCTATTAATTAATGCGCAACCTTGAGGATGGCTACAGTCAGTAAATTTGGCTGCAGCACCAAGCAATAGGCCGCGAACCACATCAGCAATATGTTGATGTTTAAAAGCTGTATTAAATAATGAATCTGGACGGTTTTCATATAAATCGATAGCTTTTAAAAATAGCTGCTCTTTATTACCAAATGCGGCATACAAGCTAGGCTTCTTGATCCCCATCGCCTCGGTGAGCTCGTTTAAAGAAGTTCCTTCATATCCATGACGCCAGAAAATATTAAGCGCTTGCTCTAATGCCAAGTCGATATCGAACCCACGAGGGCGACCAACACAAGCTGCTTTGGTTATTGTCATAAATAGTACCTCTTATATTAACGGAGCTTTATTTATCAAAAGCTTAACTAACTTTTATGACAAACAACCCGCATACTTTAGCATAATATTAAGCCACATCAGGGTTAATATTATGCAGATTAGTCGCAACTATAACAATTTAACAAGTATTGATTAACGCTATTTCATCGCAACAAATCACCTTACAAATAGTGATGTTACTTTATTTTCCCGCTTATTGAACCTCTTGTCAAAATAATTTAATACCTATCGGTACAAAAGTCATTGACAGGGTTATTTTAATCTATATATTACCGTTCGGTACAGAACGTTTTATACCTATCGGTATAAAACGAACTCGTATACCAATATAACGCACCCTACAGCCTGCTGAAAAAACGTAAATGCTATTGATTAAAGGACCGCACCATGAAGACGTTAAAATCAATTAAAATCACTTTACTAGTTAGCCTAACGGCATTGCTATTAGTGGCATGTGGAGAACAACCTGCACAACAGGCGAATACACCTGCAGCGCCTAAAGTAGACGTAGCTAACGTGCTTTATGAGCGCATTACCGAGTGGGATCAATTTACCGGACGCTTACAAGCTCCTGAAAAAGTGACCTTAGTCCCTAGAGTATCAGGCTATATTGAATCGATTAACTTTAAAGAAGGCGCACTGGTTCAAAAAGGTGATGTGTTATTTACCATCGACTCGAGGGTTTTTACTGCTGAATATGAGCGTCTTAAAGCAGAATTAACCAGTGCAATATCAGCTAATCAACTTGCTGAAAATGATTATGAGCGAGCCAATAAACTGTTTCATCAAAAAGCGGTTTCAGAAGAGCTGATTGATACTCGCCGATCTAACATGCATCAAACTGCAGCAGCGGTTGCGTCAGTTAAAGCTGCATTAACTAGCGCCCAACTTAACGTTGAATATACCCAGGTTACCGCACCTATTACTGGTCGAGTGTCATATGCTAATGAAACGGCAGGCAACTATGTCACTGCGGGTCAAACGCACCTCACCAGTTTAGTCTCTACATCGCATATGTATGCTTATTTCGATATCGATGAGCAAACGTATTTAAAATATGCCGCGTTATCGTTTGAGAACAAACGTCAAAATCCACGTTTAGGTAACAACGCTGTGGTTATGGCTCTGGCAAATGAAACCAGCTTTAATCATCAAGGTGTGATCGACTTTGTCGATAATACCGTTGATCAACAAACTGGTACTATTCGGGTTCGAGCTAACTTTGCCAACCAAGAAAATCAATTATTACCCGGCTTATTTGCCCGTATCAGCATTGCTGGTAGTGAGTCATACGACAGTATTTTAATTGACGACAAAGCCATTTTTACCGACTTAAATAACAAGTTTGTTCTGGTGGTAAATGACAAAAACACCCTTGAATATCGAAGTGTCAGTCTAGGTGAAAAACTTCATGGCTTACGTATTATTACTGCTGGCTTATCACCTAACGACACCATAGTGGTAAACAGTCTGCAGAAAGTGCGCCCTAATGTCACTATTGAGCCAAACCTAACCGACATGGCTGATAGCGAAAAATTAGAAGCATTACATCAAGCACAACGCCTCCTCGATAACCAGCCATTAACAGCACGTGTTGCTGATGACGCAAGTCAGGGTTAAGGAAACTACATAATGTTGTCTCAATTCTTTATTAAAAGACCAATTTTTGCCGCTGTTTTGTCGCTGCTGTTCTTTATTTCAGGCGCACTAGCAGTATGGCAATTACCCATTACCGAATACCCAGAAGTGGTACCACCTACCGTGGTTGTTACGGCAAACTACCCAGGTGCTAACCCTAAAATCATTGCTGAAACGGTTGCATCCCCGCTAGAACAAGAGATTAACGGCGTCGAAAACATGTTGTACATGTCTTCTCAAGCCACGTCTGATGGCCGCATGACGCTCACCATCACCTTTGCAATTGGTACTGATGTTGATTTAGCTCAAACTCAAGTACAAAGTCGTGTTGAGCGAGCAAAACCACGGTTACCAGAAGAAGTACAACGCTTAGGCATAGTCACTGAAAAATCATCACCAAGCTTAACCATGGTGGTGCATTTAACCTCACCCGATGACCGTTATGACATGTTATACCTGTCTAACTATGCGGTATTGAAGGTCAAAGATGAATTAGCCCGTATTACCGGTGTAGGAGCTGTGCGCGTGTTTGGCGCCGGCGATTACAGCATGCGCGTGTGGCTAGACCCTAATAAAGTGGCCGCCTTAAGCTTATCACCGAGTAATATTGTTGCTGCTATTCGTGAGCAAAACCAACAAGCTGCAGCTGGCAGTTTAGGCGCACAACCAAGTGGCGACAGTGATTTCCAATTACTGATTAACGTCAAAGGTCGTTTATCCAATGTTGAAGAGTTCGAAGACATTATTGTTAAAGTGGGCGATCAAGGTCAGATCACTCGTTTAAAAGATGTTGCCCGGGTGGAATTAGGTGCGTCGACTTATGCCCTGCGCTCAATGCTAGATAATAAAGACGCGGCTGCATTACCAGTGTTCCAAGCATCAGGCTCTAACGCAATTCAAATATCTGATGATGTTCGTTCTAAAATGGCAGAACTGTCTAAGTCATTCCCAGAAGGCTTAGCCTACGACATCGTCTACGATCCAACCGTGTTCGTGCGTGGCTCAATTAAAGCTGTGGTACAGACACTGGTCGAAGCATTATTGCTGGTTGTATTAGTAGTAGTACTGTTTTTACAAACCTGGCGCGCATCCATTATTCCATTAGTGGCGGTTCCGGTATCACTTGTGGGTACCTTCGCCTTTATGCACCTAATGGGCTTCTCATTAAATGCCTTATCACTGTTTGGCTTAGTGCTGGCGATTGGTATCGTGGTCGATGATGCAATTGTGGTAGTTGAAAACGTTGAGCGAAATATCTCTGACGGATTATCACCCGTTGCTGCCACGCAAAAGGCAATGAAAGAAGTTACCGGTCCAATTATTGCCACCACATTGGTATTGGCAGCAGTATTCATTCCTACTGCGTTTATGTCAGGCTTAACTGGGCAGTTTTATAAGCAGTTCGCGCTAACCATTACCATATCCACTTTTATTTCGGCAATTAACTCGTTAACCCTTAGCCCTGCTTTATCGGCATTATTGCTTAAAGGTCATCACGAGAAAAAAGATCTGCTGACCCGTGGTATGGATAAACTGCTAGGCGGCTGGTTATTTAAACCGTTTAACCGCATGTTTGCGCGTATGTCTGACGGTTACGGCTGGTTAGTGAAGAAAATCATTCGTTTTGGGGCTGTCATTGGTATTTTGTATATCGGTTTAGTCGGCTTAACTGGTTTACAATTCTCAAGCACTCCAACAGGTTATGTACCAGGGCAAGATAAACAATATCTTATCGCCTTTGCTCAGTTACCTGATGCTGCATCATTAGATCGCACCGAAGCTATCGTGAAAGAAATGTCGCGTATTGCACTAGATCAACCAGGTGTTGCCCATGCTGTCGCCTTTCCAGGTTTAAGCATTAATGGCTTTACCAATAGCACTAACAGCGCCATTTTGTTTACCCCGCTGGATGACTTTGCCGATCGCACAGATCCATCATTATCGGCAGGTGCTATTGCTGCCGCGTTAAATCAAAAATTCGCCTCGATTAACGGCGCATTTATTGCGATTTTCCCGCCACCGCCAGTGCAAGGCTTAGGCACCATTGGTGGCTTTAGATTACAAATTCAAGATCGTGCTAATTACGGTTACGAAGAGTTGTATAAAGTGACCATGCAAGTGATGCAAAAAGCATGGGCAACGCCTGAGTTAGCAGGAGTATTCTCGAGTTATCAAGTCAATGTGCCACAACTTGAAGTGAATATTGATCGCACCAAAGCCAAACAGCAATCGGTGTCGTTAGACGAATTGTTCTCCACCCTGCAGGGATACATGGGTTCGGTTTACGCCAACGACTTCAACCAATTTGGTCGCACTTATCAAGTTAACGTACAAGCAGATGAGCAGTTTAGACAAACCCCTGAACAAATCGCCCAACTAAAAGTACGTAACAACCAAGGTGAAATGGTGCCTATTGGTTCATTTATTAATGTCACCAATTCATCTGGTCCAGACCGAGTCATGCATTACAACGGTTTCACCACTGCTGAGCTCAATGGTGGTGCTGCACCTGGCTTTAGTAGCGGTGAAGCACAAGCTGCCATTGAAAAGATTTTAGCTGAAACCTTACCTAATGGCATGACGTACGAGTGGACTGAACTCACATACCAACAGATCCTGGCAGGTAATGCGGGCGCGTATATTTATCCATTAATTATCTTGTTAGTGTTTATGGTTTTAGCCGCGCAATATGAAAGCCTAAGCTTACCTATAGCCATTATTCTGATTATTCCAATGACGCTATTGTCGGCATTAACAGGGGTACTTATCTACGGTGGAGATAACAATATCTTTACCCAAATTGGGTTAATTGTCCTGGTGGGGCTAGCAACCAAAAATGCGATTCTCATTGTTGAGTTTGCCAAAGAGTTACAAGATGATGGCATGGAACCATTAGAGGCCATACTTGAAGCCGGCCGCTTACGTTTACGACCTATTTTAATGACCTCGATAGCCTTCATTATGGGTGTGGTACCTATGGTGTTTTCTAGCGGACCAGGTTCAGAAATGCGTCAAGCAATGGGTGTTGCGGTATTCTCTGGCATGATTGGGGTAACTATTTTTGGCCTTATTTTAACACCACTGTTTTATTATGCCCTCGCAAAACGTGGCAAAAATAAAACCGCATTAGCTGAATCAAGCATAACCCAAGATTAACCACGCTATTGATTCAATGATAACCAAAAAGAGGTCACCTTAGGGTGACCTCTTTTTATGACTAATAACGCTACTCTACACCCACTTGATCCATTATTGCACTTGTGACCAAACGGGCAACGCAGGAAATGCGCCTTTTTTCGCACACGTTATCGCACCACACTTAATCGCAAA
Source organism: Shewanella vesiculosa (assembly GCF_009994065.1). NCBI lineage: Bacteria > Pseudomonadati > Pseudomonadota > Gammaproteobacteria > Alteromonadales > Shewanellaceae > Shewanella > Shewanella vesiculosa. The sequence continues at coordinate 30,504 of NZ_JAACSD010000011.1, read as the reverse complement.
CTCAGCAGCCGTTTGAACCTTCACTCGATTAAGCAATTTTTGCACTAAAAGCTCTGGCGCTAAATATCCTTCATCACTGCCAAGTTCATATAAGAACCCCGCAACAAAACTATCTCCGGCGGCTGTAGTATCTGTGGCGACAATTTTAGGCACCGGCAACTCAAAGGAAAATTCAGCGCTGTGACATAAAATGGACTCTGGGCCATTGGTGACCAAAATTAACCTCACCCCTTGTCCAATACAGAATGCTAAATATTCGTCAAATGATGTCCCACGCTCCTGAGCCAAATACAGTGCTTCCTCTTTACTCATTTTAAGCACGTGAGTATAACGAAAGCATTGCTCCACACGGGCTGATAACAACCGAGTGTCTTGCCATAATGACAAGCGTAAATTAACATCAAAACTGACTAATGCTTGTTCCTTATGCGCTTTTTTAGCACCATAAAGACTGGCATTGAAAATAGCCTTTTCAGTAAAGGTATTAGAACAAAGATGAAAAATATCAATTTTTGACCAGTCGATAGCATCAAAATCAGCTTCACGGTATAGCATGTCAGCAGTGTTCTGCCGATTAAAGCTAAACGACCGCTCCCCCTGCGCATCCAAACTAACTAACACTGTGGCAGTAGCAGCATCTGGTATTAATGCTAAACAACTAACATCAACACCTTGTTCTACCAGTGTATTTGTTAACAACTGGCCATGATCGTCAGCACTAATGCCACCAGCAAAAAGACTCTTACCACCTAATTTAGCGTAACCCACAGCGACATTGGCAGGCGCGCCGCCAGGGATAGGCTCGTGAACCAAACCAGAATGGCCCACCGGAAGTAAATCAATTAATACTTCACCAAAACTCAATAATGTACTCATATAAAACGTCCAAAAAAAAGCCCATTTGCATGGGCTTGTTAACAGGGATTTCTAAAAACTAATACAACTAATACTATTACAACTAAGGTTATGACAATAAAAGATTAAAACTCGTACTTAACCGTTGCGCTGGTTGTACGACCGTTAATGGTTCTGGCACGAATGATATTGTTATCGGGTACCGAACCTTCTTCAGCTTCTGTAATACCCACAGTATCAAACAAGTTATTGACGTTAAGCGCGACGGATAACGCATTGGTTAACTGGTAAGATGCAAACGCATTGACTTGAGTATAACCATCAAAACTTAGGTCATTATTATCTTGAGCATAAGACTCAGTGGTACCAATCAAATTGACCCCAACAGAGCCTTTATCAAAGTTATAACGGCCCATTAGCGAGTAAATAAAATCAGCTTGGCGACGAGGTGTGTTGCCAATTACACTTGGATTAAGGGCATCTTTAACAATTTCAGCATCGGTCCAAGTTACGTTACCGCGAAAATCGAAATCACCAACATAATAAGCACCTTCTAACTCAATCCCTTTGGCTTCATATTTACGGTCAAAGAATATTTGGCTAGTGGCTTCAAAGTTTTGCTCTTCTGTTTCAGAGTAAAACGCCGTTGCAAATAGCGACATGCTATCGTAACGATACTTCACACCCACTTCGTACTGGTCTACTTCATCCACAGAGTCTTCGTCAGAAACTGAACCATCGGCATTAACTTTACCAAATAACAAACGGTCAGCATTGGCACGACCACCATGACTGATACGACCAAATGCGGCTAAATCTTCAGATACTTGATAGTTAGCACCTAATGAATATGACAGGTAACCCCAGTCATAATTCACTAACTGTGGGTTAGCATTATCAATTGACGACACACTTAGCTCAGGCTGAGAAATCACCCCATCACGGTTCATATCCACTTGTGATTGCACATTACCCGCATAGTAACCACTGGCATCGCCAGAGTCATAGCGCACGCTACCGTCTAATGATAAATCGCCGAACTTAGATGACGCTGCAATATACGGTGCTTTAATAGTGTAGTCTGAATCATAGTTACGTTGACAACAATTGCCCCAGTAAGGCACGCCATAAGCGTATAAACCATTATCTGAGTACTCAGTGCCATCGGCACCGACCACATCTAAAAGCGCGGCATTATCGCCTTGCACTTCCATCAAATAAGAGTTCCACATCCAAGTCATATTGATATTTTGCGTGGCAGTATAAAAACCAAAAGTGACATTAGAATCATCAAACGTCTTGGTTAATTTCATGTCATTGACGATAGAACCAAAGTCATTCATGGTCACATCAAAACTGTGTACGCGCATAGCTAAATCACTATCAAATGCTTGACCCGCTTTGGCACCATTAGCATAAATCAGTGATGATCCGCTGCCACCAATACTGTCAGCAATACTCGAACTGTTAGCCACTTCGGCAGGCATTAACGACATAAAATTACCGCTAACATCCGAGATGCGGAAACGGTTTTCAACTAACCAGTCATCGCCTAAATCAAATGAAGCTTCTAGTCCAACTGAATTCACAATCGGATTCATACCATCACGCATATCACCACGGCTGATATTGCCGTCAGCATCTAAGCGCAGGGTTGATAACATGTTAGCCGAATGAACCGTATCAGATTGGGCATCAAATCCAGGTATTGAACTGCCATCTGAATACATTGGCATCGGCAAATAACCAATGCTCTTATCATTTAAGTGCTTTACATACAAACGCACATAACCAGAATCAAATTCTTTGGTTAAGTTAGCTTTAATTTGGCCACCCTTGTTCGCGGTGTAACCAGGATCACGCGGACCATCACCGGTACGTACAAAACCACCAATATGAAAACGCATTGAGTCATTAATGCTTGCGCCATATTCAAAATCAGTACGCAAAGTATCGTAATCAAGACCCACAGTAGACGAAATACTGCCTGCATCACTGGTGCCCGTTTTACTAATGACGTTAATAATACCGCCTGGTGCGTTACTGGCAGCTGTTGAGGCTGAACCACCACGGATTGATTCAATAGTTTGTGTTGTAGAATCAATACGTAAGAAAATATCCGCATTACCAAATGCAATATCACCAAACTGTAAAATAGGTAAACCATCTTCTTGAATTTGCAAGAATTTAGCTCCACCAGAGGCAACCGGTAAACCACGTACTGCAATGTTGGCGTTACCTTCACCACCGGTCGATTCAACCTTCATGCCCGGAATAATACGGAACGCTTCGGCTGATGAACGAGGTGAGCTAATTGCTAAATCTTCTGGTGACACACTGCTCACTGACACGCTCGAGTCCATTACACGTGTACCACGTGCGACACCCGTTACCACAATGCGCTCAAGACCAATGGCGTCTTTTTTAGTTTCCACCGTGTCAGTGTCAGCAGCCCACAAGCTTGAACTGACCATCACAGCTAGCGTACTCAATACAAATTTTTTAGATGTGCTTTTTATCATTTTTATGTCCCCACATAGAGTGTATTGATGTTGTCTTATCTCCCCATAACAACATCAGTAATATATTCATCAATCGAACTAAGCCCCAAACTATCTCAATAGCTAATCAAGGCGCTAAACTTAAACCTTTTACTTAATCGATTAAGTTACAAGTTAGCAACTAAATAGTAAATTGCAAGTACAATTTATGTTCAATTATCGTTAACCGGATTAAAAAATCGCCTAAGTAGATGTTTAATAAATTAAATATTTATAATAGTAGTTGTTGATTATTTAGCGTCAGCGGTTAACAAATGCCCTGAGGGGTCACGAAACAGATTGTATGCTGCCAAAAAGCACAACATAAATGCAAAGCCGGTGGCTAAATAAAACCCGTATTTAACATGACCAAATATGTCGCCTACCAGTCCCATTAACAAGGGACCTAATGCAGCAGAAAGTGCAGTAAAGAATAAAATGACCCCAGCAACCGAACCATGTTGATCAACTGGGAAACAGCTGATCCCTTTAGAATTTAATGTCGGATACATCATAGACATAAACAAACCTGATAAAGGCAATAAAATAACCGCAGCCGAAATGCCATACACCATAGCGCCTAAATAACATAAGCTAATTGCCAGACTGAACCAAAACATCACCTGTTGCCAACTGAATTGATTGAGGATCCATCCCCCCAGAAAACGTCCCAATGCCCGCAATGTGAAAAAGATAGTTAACGCATACGTTGCGATTAATGCCAACTCACCTTCATAGTTGAGTAATAACGTCGGCATCCAAACATAAATAGCCACTTCAGTAGCAACATAAAGCCCAATAGCTAAAGAGTAGCCTAATGCATAAGGGTTTTTCATCATGCTAAACGTACTGGCGAGATTAATATTTTGAGTAGATGAGCGCTTAAGTTGCGGGTATTCAGCCTTGTAAGCTAACCAACATAATATTAAACAAAACGCCCCAGCACCAAAATACAGATACTTCCACGACACGCCTGTTATCAATAAATAACTGACAATCGCCGGACCAACCATAGCACCCACACCAAAAAAGCCTTCAACGGTATTCATGGTACTTGAATGTTGTTTTGAGTTAGTTGAAATATCACCAATTAACCCTAGCGCGCCAGTTTTGAATACTCCAATAGCAATACCCACTAGTGCCAACAAACATAGAAAATAATAAAATGACTCACCTAAAGCGAACATAAAACTGGCCAGCGCAAACAACAGTAAGCCAATTAAAATCGTTACTTTCCGGCCTAACTTATCTGCCAGAAAGCCTAAAAACAGCCCACTTAATGCAATAAAAAGCATTGGCATGTAATGAAATGCGCTCGCTTGTGACATCGATAAGTCAAATGTGTTAATCAACTCAGGAATAATCACTCCCACTGCATCAGAGGTCATGGCAAACATAAAAAACATTAAATACGTTAGTATTCTTATCCTAGAGTTACCGCAATTATCTAGCTCTTTCATATGGTTAACCATACTTCTCACCTTATTGTTATATGTTTTCTTTGTGGTCACACTGTCTATTTATGGCGACACATTCGTCTTCTCCCACAGAAAACGAATTCAATATTTAAACAAAGCCCTTGAATAATGTTTCATATTGGTTAAATATACAACTTAATCGATTAAGTTTTTTTAAATACTTACTTTAAGAGTCACCAAAATGAAAAATAATGTTCAGCTGATCACTTACGTAGATCGTATAGCGCACTCAGACTTAAAAGGACTCAAACAGGTTCTCGACACAGAACTTCATAATCTCTTTGGTGGCGTACATCTGTTACCTTTTTACTATCCAATTGACGGCAGCGATGCTGGCTTTGACCCTATAGACCATGCAAAAGTAGATGAACGTCTTGGTGATTGGAATGACGTAAAGCAGATTGGCCAGCAATACGACATCATGGCCGACTTAATCGTTAACCACATGTCAGCGGAGTCTACCGAGTTTCAAGACGTACTTGCCAACGGTAAAAGTTCTGTTTACTGGGATTTATTTTTAACTAAAGAGAGCGTATTTCCAGACGGGTTGAGCGCAGAAAACCAAGCTAAAATTTATCGTCCACGTCCAGGGAGTTGCTTCACTACCTATAAACTTGCCGACGGGACAGAAGCCGAGTTTTGGACGACTTTTACCTCAAACCAAATTGATATTAATGTGCATACCGCTGCAGGTCAGGCGCATTTAAACAAGGTGCTAACGCGTTTTCATGAAAGCAAAGTCGATCTTATTCGTCTTGACGCTGCTGGCTATGCGATTAAAAAGCCGGGCACTAGCTGCTTTATGATTGAAGAGTCATTTGAATTTGTCGATGAGTTAGCCAAAAAAGCCAACAGCCTAGGCATGACGACCCTTGCCGAAATTCACTCGCACTACATGACCCAACTCGATATCGCTAAGCGGGTAGACATGGTGTACGACTTTGCGCTGCCACCATTGATCCTTCACAGCCTGTTTAGCCAAGATGTCAGTGCATTAAGCCATTGGCTATCCATTGCACCACGCAACTGTGTCACAGTATTAGACACGCATGACGGTATTGGTATTATCGACGCAGGCCCTGTCGGCAATAAAGCAGGTTTATTAACCGCTGCAGAAATTGATAACCTAGTTAACCGCATCCATAGCAATAGCAAAGGTGAAAGCTTACAAGCAACGGGCGCGGCAGCCAGCAATGTCGATCTATATCAAGTTAATTGCACCTACTACGATGCGCTTGGCCAAAATGACATTGATTATTTAATCGCTCGAAGCGTGCAATTTTTTGCTCCAGGTATTCCGCAGGTGTATTACACAGGTTTATTGGCTGTGCCTAATGCCATGGAATTGCTGAATCAAACTCAGGTAGGTCGTGACATTAACCGCCCTTATCTACAGGTAAGCGACATTCAAACCGCGATGCAAAAACCAGTTGTTAAAACGCTATGTGAGCTGATCACTCTTCGCAATAACGTTGATGCCTTTAATGGTGAGTTCACCATGACAAACCAAGCTAATCAGTTAACACTTTCTTGGGTGCATGGCGACAGTTCAGCCAAGTTAAGCGTGAACTTTGCCACTAAAGAAACCCATATCAACATAGTTGCAGCGCAACAATCGACCCATATTGTGCTGGCCGATTTATTGGCTAAACATAGCAGATAATCTGACGGGTAATTTAAGCTCAAACGTAAATAAGGCGCCTATTAGGCGCCTTATTTGTATCGAAATCGTCCGGTCATCAATATTACATCAACAACTGCCACCACGTGACAATTCATAACCTAACACTTCAGCATGATGGGCATCAGCAATAAACATTTCAGCGGCTTTACGGCCTTTTTGTTCTGAATACTGGAACACAGTCGTCAGCGGCGGGATCGCCCGAGTACCTTCGTCAATACCATCAAAACCCACCACTCGAACATCTTGTGGAATGCGTAAACCTTGTTGGATTGCCTCGCGCATTAAACTCAAGGCAATTAAGTCACTCATGCACAAAAATACATTCGGACGCGGTACACAATTAAGCGCCTCTTTGGCAGCTATGGTCGCAAAGTCGGCATTACTTTCAGGGATATTCCATATGCGGTCATCACCAAGCTTAACCCCAGTATCACCAATGGCATCCAAATAACCTTGCAAACGCTGATGCGCTACAGACGTGTCAATTTCCATAGAATGAATATCATACACGCGGCAGGTTAAATGGGTATCAAGCAAGCGTAATCCAAGAATTGCGACCTGATCTTGCTCAGATTGAATCGCCAACTTGGCCACTTCATAGGCACCGGCTTTATTATCGATACTCACCGAAGCACTACGGTGAATATTAAAGTCGACCGTTACCACTTTTTTACGGATTTTTTTCAATTGCTCAGCTAATAAACGGTTACGGGGGCGACCATAACAAATAAAGCCATCGACAAAATCATTGACGCCATTCACATTGTCAGAGCTACCAGAAAACAACAGTAAATTAATTTTATGTTGCTCGAAAACGGCCGCAACACCTTTCATAAATTTACTGGCCACAGGATCTGACACCATGTATTCAATACTGTCCGACAACACCAATGCGACCGTATCAAATTTACCACGCCTTAAAGATTGCGCGGCTTTATTAGGTCCAAAATATCCTAGCTCGTTGCAGGCAGCGAGAATGTCTGTGCGGCGTTTTTCCGACAACTGATCTGGACGATTAAACGCATTAGATACCGTCGCATTCGACACACCTAATTCTTTGGCAATACTTTTTAATGTCCAATGCTTGGAGTCTGGCATAACGGGTCCGTTTACGTCGTGGTTTTAGCCTAAACAGCTATTTATAACATGAATATATCGATGCTAAGCGGTGAAAACAACCCAAGCAATACTTCAGATGCAGGCCTAGGATTGAAGCAAATAAACGGCACCAGCTGTTAAACTGCTGCCAAATTATAAATGGTCTTGCTGTTGAGCATGTTCGACCAGACTGGCTATCGACATGTTTTGTTCAAACGTTGGATTGTCTATGCGTTTTGCAAACCAGAAACGAGGCTTCCAATAGATATTATTCAAACTCGAAATTTTTACCCCTTTTTTAGTCGAGGCATGTAAAAAACGATCATTGCCCATGTAAATACCGACATGATGAACCGTCCGAGTGGTTTTAAAAAAAACTAAATCGCCGGTTTGTAACTGGCTGCGCGGCACGTCTTTACCCAAAGTCCCTTGTGAATTCACTGTGCGAGGTAGTTTGTCGCCGACAATGTTCAGGTAGGCCAAATACACAAACCCTGAACAATCTACGCCATTTCGGCTCAGGCCACCTAAACGATATGGCGTACCTTTCCATTGATTATGAAAACTTAACAGGCTTGACTCGCTCCACTTGGGCGCTGCTTGCTTAAGCATGGGTGGAACTACCACAGGCTTAGGTGCGATAACCACTTGCGGACTAGACGCACATGCCGACAGCAGTAAAACCAAACAACTAAGTAATAATCTTTTAGCCAATTAACCCTACTCCAAACACCGAAAAAACCGCTCTATATAGCAATATTGTTTTCACAATACACGCTCAAAATCACTGCTGCAGCACTTGAATCTATCGAGTCATCATCTGCATACACTGCACTAAAGCTCGCTTAGCAGCCATTTTATCGACTTTAATTTGGCAGCGTAGCATAGTTCCTTGCCAGTTCGCCCAAAAAACACTCGCTAGTGTTAATGCTGGCAAGTCTGTACGGATATGGCCTTGCAGCTGCCCCTGCTCGATAAGCGCACTCAATAAGCCCAACCATTGATCATAAAGGTGGTTTAAGGTTTGATGCAATAAAGGCGCTTTGCTACTGACTTCAACCATTAAGTTACCCATTAAACAGCCACGAGGCTCACTGCCACTAAACAGCTCATCAATGAGTTGATGATACCCATTAAGCATTGTTGATAAATTAGTTTTAAAATTTACGCTTGAATCGATAGCAATAGGTTGAATACGTAATTGAAAATAATGTTCGGCAACGGCTGCCGCAAACGCCTCTTTACTGGCAAAGTAATGGTAAAAAGACCCTTTAGGAATACCGACCTCGTCGAGAATTAATTTAATGCCCACGCCACTATAACCGTGTAACGCAAAAAGCTTTTCGCCTACGGCGCATATTGATTGTCTACTTGCTGCACTTTTGTTCATTGAGCCTCCATTTCAATGACAGGATAAACAAGAATAGACCAGTCGGCTAACTTTAGTTGCTAATAATCAAAATATAGTGACTTATTGCCTATTTTAGGCATAAAAAAACCAGCCCAAAGGCTGGTTTAAAGATTATCAATAGATTACTGAGTGACACGTAACTTATTAACAACATCTTTTACGTCATCAGTATTTTTGGCAATCATTAAAGCTAAATCACGTTCAGCATCACTCGATACCGAACCTTTTAATGTTACCACGCTATTTTTTACCTCAACGTCAATATCGGTACCAGATACGTCGGCTGAGAATAATAGTCGCGTTTTGACTACGGTAGCGACTTTTGAATCGGTGAGGGTTTTAGCGAGATCATTAGTGTCTTTATCGCTATCAGGCTTCATTACCGACAATTCATTATTGACGTCTTTAACGCCATCTAAGCTTTTCACTAATTCTCCGGCAAGTGCCTTATCAACACTACTGTTAACTTTACCTGTTAGGGTCACATTGCCATCATGTACGTCAGTATTAATATCGAATGAATTCAAATTAGTATTTAACAAAAGTGTGGTTTCAGCTTTACCATCGATCCACGCATCTTTTGCATCATCTTGCCAATCTTGTGCTGCACTTGCACCGAATGCCATTGAACCTAACATGATGCTCATTACTACAGATAATGTGGTCTTTTTCATAAAGATTTCCTCCGTTGTTAATATCAAGGATTATAATGCGCGAATCATGCCAACAATTATAACCACATGTAAAATAACAACTAATTAAATTTTTTCATTGCTATGATGACTTTTAATAGTAATGTTATCGGACTTTTTTACCGATACTAGGTAAATTTTTCCTCATGGCAATCAAGAGTGGCTTAACCTCGACTAGACTTAAAAGGTGACGAAGCGAACATCAACAAAAAACGCCTGAGAATCAACATTATCAGGCGTTTTTATTACCCGCAGACTAATTACCTGCAACGGAAAGGTGTTTCATGGTATCAAAACTCATCTGTAGCCAAGCAATGCCTTCGGCAAGTTGCCCTGCGACACGCTTATTTTTAGTTTTTTTAGCGGCGTACTTTAATTGAGTTAATACTTGTTGCTCAGTTTCAACCAATACTGCAATCACCTGCGGTAATGGTTTATCCTGTATCAGGTGTTCGGCCTTAGCATAGTGTTTATATGAAGATTGTTGGTGAAAGGTTTTACTGTCCATAGGTCTTGCTTGGCTGGATCGCATCAACGTAAATAATGGTGTTAAACGCGTTAGCATGCATTTTCTAATGTCAGCCATATGGATAAAAACCCGCTTAATGTTGTAATCGTCGGCCCCTAGTATTGCTTGGGCATAAAATTGCTCGCCCTCTTGGCATAAATCAATCGCTTCATGCAAAAGCCACACATCGGACTCAACTTGTTCGTCTCGAGTATATGATTTCAACGCAAATCCTCCTGTATTCGATAATTTAACTAGTACTTTGCTCTATAGGTTGTATAACCTATAGAGATCCAGCACATATTATGTAAGCAAAGCCTAAACATAAGCACGTCTGCACATGGACAAAATTTAATTAACCATCTGATTATTAGTGTTATTATAATATTTTGTTACACGTTAATGGCCTAACAACACTGAATGATTGTCTTTAGTTGTCACACGACACCCGAGACAAACATTGGACTACATACCACAGGGAGTGAATCGGCATGCCACGTCCAACACTTTTTTACCATTTACACCGTCAAGAAGGTGAAGCTCGTCTACTTGCTTTACCAAGTAGCCAGCACTTTAATAAGATTGCCAGCTCAGTTGACCAGTCCTGGTTAGACCAACTAAAGAGTAACTCAATAGACGTTGCTATCATTGAACTGTCACAATTAAGCCAACAAGAATACGCTGAGCTAACTGACAGTTCGATAATGTCTGATATTGAGCTCATCTTCTTAACCGAAGGTAAGCCAAATCCCAACTTAGATCATTTAATGTCAAAAACGGCTGGTTATCATTTTCGCCAGCCTTACGATGCTGATGTGATTAACGACACGCTAGAAGACTTTGCCCGAGACTTCAAATCGCAATCGACTAAGCAAAAACAGCCTTTTTCGAGTGAACTAGACCAATATGGTTTATTGGTTGGTTCATCGCGTGCGATGCACAAGTTATATCGCACTATTCGTAAAGTCGCTGTCACCGAGAGCAACGTGCTCATCGTTGGTGAAAGCGGTGCAGGTAAAGAGCTCGTTGCCAATACTATTCATTTGGCTAGTCATAGAGTCGACGAACCCTTTATCGCAATTAACTGTGGTGCATTAAGCCCTGAACTGGTCGACAGCGAACTGTTTGGCCATGTAAAAGGCGCTTTTACTGGTGCTCATCGAGATCACCGTGGTGTATTTGAGCAGGCAGAAGGCGGCACCTTATTTCTTGATGAAGTCACCGAAATGCCGTTAGAACACCAAGTAAAATTACTACGCGTACTCGAAAATAATGAATATCGCTCAGTGGGCTCACAACATCTTAAAAAAGCCAATGTTCGTATTATTGCCGCCACTAACCGCGATCTAGCCGACGCTATTGATGCGGGTCATTTTCGCGAAGACTTATATTTTCGTTTAGCGCATTTTCCCATCCAAGTGCCACCATTACGCAACCGTAACAACGACATAAGTGGACTCGCACAGCACTTTTTGGCATATCGAAACACAGCTGAAAAACTCACAAAAATGTTTTCAGATGATGCACTTAATCTGATCCAACAACAAAAATGGCCTGGTAATGTCCGCGAATTGAAACACGCTATTGAACGTGCATATATTCTGGCAGAAAACGAAATTTTACCGAGCCATATCATGGTGTCATCGCTAGAACCTTCAACAGAGCCGTTAACTGACGGCGTACAAATACCTGTGGGCATGCGCCTCGACGAACTAGAAAAAGCTGCAATTTATCAGGCCCTTGATGAATCTATGGGCAATAAAAATGAAACTGCAAAACAATTAGGTATCAGCGTTAAAACCCTTTATAACAAGTTAAGTAAATACCAAGACCAAACGAGTCCAGACGAACCTTAACAGCGTGCTAAGTGATTAAATGTGTTTGCTCGCTTGAGGCAGCAACACATTTAATGACTTAGGTTTAACCTTGATGCATAAATCTTCAGACTCAAATAACTCACCATCAATAACATATTTGCACAACGAGTCCGTGCTCAACTGAATCGTCTTAGCTTGCTCATGATGAATTCCACTCTGCTGATCATCTTCACGCTCGCCTGTTAATCCGGCAAATAATAGCTCGGTCATACTCAATAATTGTTGTGGTGATGTCTCACTGGACTCAATCCAAGTAATGTCTAACAAACCATCGGTAATATTGGGTTCACCATTTCCTTGGGCTAATACACTGGTGAATGGCGCCGCATTGGCAATCACTAAACTCGTGGTGTTAATCATTTGAATATCACCACTATCAAGCTGTAATTTCATCGACAAAGGCTGATTTTCATCTATCGCCTCCCACAAACCATTAAGGTAAGCCAACTGTCCGAGCTCATTTTTGCGGTCACGATCGGCTTTCTGTATCATTTTCCGCTCAAAGCCCAAGCCCGCTAGCAACAACATCAATTGCTCATTACACATGGCAGTATCTATGCGCTGAGAATAACCTTGAATCAAAATATCAAGCGCTTGCGATACCGGTACTAACTTACTGGTGATACCAAACAAGGTGTGACTAAGTGCATTAGTGGTGCCCATAGGAATAATGCCTAGGTAAATATCACTGTCGACAATCACCGATGCCACCTCGTTAACTGTGCCATCTCCACCACAAGCAACAATAATATCAGCACCCTGTTTTTTGGCATGTTCGGTTAGTTGCACCGCAGACTTGTCTTTAGTGGTATATAAGACTTCAAGCTGAAAATAATCGCTCAAGGTTTGAGTTATATGATCGGCTTCATCATGCCACTTACCGCCACCTGACACTGGGTTCACAATCAACCAAGCGCGTTTATGGATATGAATTTGATTCAGGCGATGCATTTTTTCGACGGCCGCTAACTGCCATTTATTTAACCGCGCGGTTTGACGAATACTACTGATAGATTTCAGCACATCATTAACATTACGATTTTGCTCACGGCACACTAAGTAAGCGGCTAGCACTAACACCGAACGCCCTCGACCTAATGCACAATGTACTACGACATTTTTGCCATTACTGACTTGGTTATGTAACCAATTAATCGCTTGATTTAACTGTGCAACGCTAGGTACGCTGTGATCCAATACCGGAATATTTAAATAGGCAATATTTTCATCAACTAGAGTCCACTCTAATGCATCAAATTCTGCAGTAACATCTAAAATAGCATCTATTTTCTCATGCTTAAGTCGGTCAATATCGCCCGAAAACAATCGGCAGGCTAAATACAACTGCTTATCAATTTTTTGTATTGCTGGAACTTTGTCATTTTTTCTCGCCCAGGCGTTATATAGCTGGCAACCCAATAAAAACGGAATAAAACTCCAACCTATATACCAAGGAATACTGCCATCTTGGCGTTTACGGAAAATACCTGCGCTATTAAACCAATACGCCGAACTCACCAAGCCTAAAGATAATGCAAGCCACGCAAAAACAAGCTTAAGTAACACATAAGGAAGCGCCACACATAAGCACGCAGCCAATAACGTACCAAGGGTATAATAATATTTAATATGGATACGGGTGAGCATTGTGGTCCTCCTTTTTTAAAAAAAGCAGCACATGAGTGCTGCTTAAGACAATACTTATCACTATAACTATCTAATCACTTCGCGCCACGCTCTTAAGATTTTACATTGACTTATATGAGTCTAAACAAGTCGTGACCTTTGACATCAATGTACTTTACGTTAATAACCTAACGGCTCTGAACGGATTAAATAGTTAATCAGATTGCACTGTATTTAACAGTCTGGATCTTCTGACTTCATGCCTTCTTTTACATCTTCACATGCATCTTCAACAGCATTACCAGCATCTTGGATCATTTCATCCACTTTCTCACCAGCATTCTCAGCTTTATTGTCTGAACATGCTGATAAACCAGCCGTTAAAAACACCATTAAACTTGCCATTGTCAGTAATTTTAATAATTTCATATTCATCTCCTAGATGATGGTTGTAATCGAATAACGTTTTGTCGCTAACCTTAACTCGGCTTCAGAGCTCAGGTTACCTACTATGCTCGGGGACCTTTACCTCTAATCGCACTGGATAATAATGAAATCACCAGTAATACAATAAAGATAAAGAAAATAATTTTGGCGATCCCTGCTGCGGCTCCAGCAATACCAGTAAAACCCAATAGTCCTGCTATAACGGCTATAACTAAAAACATTAATGTCCAGCCCAACATAAAAACCTCCTTGGTGTACGATTTACAGTATGGTGCGTGATGTGCTAATCCTTTTGATATCGACCTCATACCTAACCATCTGAGAATTAACCATTTACACAACGACTATGTTTTTACTAATGCCAACATCGTGCCAACAGTAAATAAAAAATTAAAGCCATGATTATAAAGGATTTAATTTAATATCGAAAAATGAGCGATGGAAGAGCCACAGACTTGTAGGCACTTTTTACCGATGTTTCCGGTAAGAGTTTCAGATACTAGCGAACCAGTATCGAAAGGAGCAATGAAAAGGAGTCAACATAAGCGCCGCCAGAATAACACCAAGCATTACAACGTATACGGCAGCTTAAATGATATTAATGTTGCTAGCGCTATAAAGCCACTCGATATCCACAAACAAGCTTCTAAACCGTATATTTGATACACCAACCCCGAAAGAACGGTGCCGATAAGACGTCCCATGGCGTTGGCCATGTAATAAAATCCCACATCAAGTGATACGCCATCATGACCTGCATAACTAACAATCAGATAACTGTGCAGTGACGAGTTAATGGCAAACACAGCGCCAAATAGCATTAATCCGGCAATTAATGTCACGTGGATATAAAAGTTAAAGTGCAACGCAAGAGCAATAGCAGCGGGAATAAGTAATAAGTAGCCAGCCCATACAAAGGCTGCGCGTCCTGTTGGTACTTTGCCGTGTTTTTTACCAGTAACATAAGGCGCAAATGACTGGACGATGCCGTAGCCAATCACCCAACTCGCCATAAAACCGCCCACCCACCAATGATCCCATGCAAATGTCACCGCTAAAAACACTGGTAACGCCACCACAAACCATACATCTCGAGCACCAAACAAAAACATTCGCGCTGCCGACAACAAATTAATCGCCGGACTTTTGGAAAAAATATCGATAAATTTAGGTTTGTTTTTCGCTTTGCCTAAATCCGCTTTTAAGCTCAATAGACTCATCACCCACACACAAGCTAATAAGGCTGCCATCAACAGCACTGCACCACGAAATTCAAATAGCGTGAGCAAAATACCACCTAAAAAGAACCCCAGTCCTTTTAACGCATTTTTAGAGCCAGTAAGAATGGCCACCCATTGATACAACTTGCCCTGCGCATCACTAGGCACCAACATTTTAATCGCACTCTTGGCGCTCATTTTATTGAGGTCTTTAGCAATACCCGACAAGGCTTGCGCAACCATGACATACATTATGGTCAACATGTCCGCTGGTACGGCCAACATAGCTAGCGCAACTATTTGTAACCCTAAGCCAATGTTCATGGTGTTATTTAAGCCAAGCCTTGCCCCTAGCCAACCACCGACAAGATTAGTGACTACGCCAAAAATCTCATAAAACAAAAACAACATCGCGATATTGAACGGGCTGTAACCTAGCTGATGAAAATACAGCACCACCAGCATACGCAGTGCACCATCGGTTAAGGTAAATGCCCAATAATTACCAGTGATTATTAGATATTGCTTAATGTGAGATGGCAATGTACTGAAAGTTAACAGCCCCATGTTAGTTTATTCCTTGTCCGCCAAACCTACTTTGCGCGCAAGCTCAGCGGTGCGATTAGCGTAACCCCACTCATTGTCGTACCACACATACAGCTTAACTTGGGTATCATTAACCACCATAGTCGATAAGGCATCGATAATACTTGAGCGTGGATCGGTTTTATAATCGACCGACACTAATGGGCGCTCTTCATAACCCATAATCCCCTTAAGTTCGCTATCAGCAGCTTGCTTCAAAAGCTGGTTTACTTCTTCTGCCGTTGTGCCACGGGCCACTTCAAACACACAATCGGTAAGCGATGCATTGGCTAGCGGCACCCGAATCGCATGGCCATTTAACTTGCCTTTCAATTCAGGAAAAATATGAGTAATAGCAGTAGCAGAGCCGGTGGTGGTTGGAATTAAACTGATGCCACACGCACGGGCGCGGCGTAAATCTTGATGCGGTGCATCTAAAATCGTTTGGGTGTTAGTAATGTCATGAATAGTGGTCATCGAGCCATGTTTAATGCCTATTTTTTCGTGGATCACTTTTACCACAGGCGCTAAACAATTGGTGGTACAAGAAGCTGCCGTTACGATTGGATGAATCGCTTTATCGTATAAATGCTCATTTACGCCCATCACAATATTGAGCACGCCGTCTTCTTTTACTGGCGCGGTTACTACAACTCTTTTAACCCCTTGATCTAAGTAAGCTTGTAGCAAGGCTTTGGTTTTTATCTTGCCGGAGGCTTCAATCACTACATCGCATTTTGACCAATCAGTGTCTTGGGTGGCCACATTACGACTGCAAGGAATAGCTTTACCCTTAATCACTATGGCATCACCATCATGTGTCGCTTCATGATGCCAACGACCATGAACTGAATCAAAGGTCATTAAGTGCGCCAGGGTAGCAGCATCGCCAGCGGGATCATTAATGTGCACAATTTCAACATCGTCCCAATCATACGCCGCACGCATTGATAAACGTCCCATACGGCCAAAACCGTTAATGCCTATTTTTATTGTCATAATGGTGTCCTAAGCTTGCTCTGATTTTTAAGTGGTAATGTTAAAGGTTAGTCACTACATGCTAACCATTAAATGCATCAAAATATTCACGCTGAACCGGATGAGCCAGCGCCTTGGGTCGCAGAGTTTGCACTGCATTAATCACTTTATCTTTAGGCCAGCCTAAGCTTACTAATATCAGACCAATCACTAATCCCGTGCGGCCCGAACCGCCTTTACAATGCACTGCAATAGCGCTTCGGTTATTCAGCAATTCAATAATCTGGAGTTTATGGGCTACCCACTGAGTTTCAAACTCTTGCCCTGGCGCAGCATCATCAGCAATGGGCAATTGCACCCAAGTAATGGCCTGTGAGGCACATTCTGCGGCTAAATCCTCCGCTTTATTACGCACTATTTCGTCATCAAACATCAAAGTGATTAGCATTTTTGCACCCGCCGCCTTTAATGTGGCAACTGACGCAGCTAATGCTTCATCTTTGGTACCAGGACACGGGGTAAAAATCAGCTTGGCGCCATTATCTAACGCTAAAACATCATAAGGATGAGCTTGCATGGTTAACTCCAAAAAGTAACTTCAAAATATGTTCATAAATTGATTCACAAGGCCGAATTCACAAACTGACTTAATTAATGGTTAAACCAATGTTGAGTCCGATTGATAATGGCCACCAGCGATAACATCACCGGCACTTCAACTAATACCCCTACAACCGTAGCCAACGCGGCTCCTGAGTGCAGCCCAAACAACGATATCGCCACAGCGACAGCTAGCTCGAAAAAGTTAGATGTACCAATTAAACAAGCTGGGGCGGCAATGTTATGGGCTAATTTCAGCCATTTAGCTGCTATGTACCCAATAATAAAAATACCGTACGTTTGAATAACTAGTGGTATGGCAATTAAGCCAATGGTTTGCGGATCTGACACAATCACTTCAGCTTGAAAACCGAACAGCAACACCACTGTGGCCAGTAAACCGATAATCGACCATGGTTTTAAATTGGCTAAAAATGAGTTAACAGCGGCTAAGCCATGGCGACGATTAAGCAAGTAACGCGTTGTTACACCAGCCAATAATGGCAACAACACATACAGTAATACCGATATAAGCAAGGTTTCCCATGGCACCTGAATATCGCTTACACCCAGTAATAATGCAGTAATTGGCGCAAAGGCAAAAATCATAATTACGTCATTAACTGACACTTGCACTAATGTGTAGTTCGCATCACCTTTAGTTAATTGCGACCACACGAACACCATTGCGGTACAAGGTGCAACGCCTAATAAAATCATCCCTGCGATATACTCTTGCGCAGATGCAGGGTCGACCAAATCGGCAAACAGCACCTTAAAAAACAACCAGCCCAATGCTGCCATGGTAAAGGGTTTAATTAACCAATTAATGACAATGGTGAGTAATAATCCCTTAGGGTTTTTACCTACATCTTTCATTGCCGAAAAATCAATTTGCACCATCATTGGATAAATCATCACCCAAATAAACACCGCAACAACCAAGTTAACGTGGGCGATTTCAAGATTAGCGATAGCCTGAAAGACCTCTGGCTGCCATAAACCTAACAACACTCCGGCCAACATGCTTAAGCCAACCCATACCGATAAAAACCGTTCGAACGTTCCCATACAAATGACTCCAAACAACGAGGTATACCACAACGTATTCTTAAAATGACAACATCAGACTAGCGACAAAAGCTCACCTTATTAGGCCTATTTTGCATAATGTCTAATCGTTGTAATGACGACATAATCAACCCAAGGTTGTTTTCGGTGGTTTGTGCTATTACTGATTTGGCCCATAGAGGTAAGTTAGGATTGATGCGATAAAACACCCATTGACCATTTTTTCTGTCGCTAATAATCGCCGCCTTTTTTAACAAGGCTAAATTACGCGACACTTTAGGTTGGCTATCTTCATTGAGCGCCGCCATTAGCTCACACACACACAATTCACCGTGGTAATGGGTCAACATTAAGCTTTTTAAGCGAATGTCATCGGTAAGGCATTTATAAAACGCGAGGGGATCAATACTGGAGAATTCAGCGGCATTCAATGCAGACTGAGTCTCTAGCGACATTGGCTCTGTGGTTGGTTGCTCCACTGACAAAAACATCGTCAGGCGGTTGTTGATGTCATTTAAGGTGGTCAAAAATGCTTGCTCACCTGCGCGATTTTTAGGATCAGGAAAGTCCCACGCCAGCTGCTTACCCGCGCCAGGATAACTACGACATTCGTTATTGGCTTTGTCACAAAGGGTAATCACGTAATCAAATGTTTTACCCGCAAAGGTTTGTAACTTTTTAGACACCAAACCCCGAGTGTCAGCGCCAAAGCGAGCTATAGCGTCAATGGCCCTTTGGTCAATATCTTCAGGCTGCGTGCCAGCACTAAATACATCAAATAGATCCGCAGCTCTACTTCTTAGTAAGGCTTCAGCCATTTGCGAGCGCGCCGAATTGCCAGTACAGAGAAACAACACCGTTTTCTTTTTCATTGTTGACTCAATAACACGCAATACAAAATATACACCTGAGTGTATATATGATTATTTACATATACAAGCTTGAGTTACAAAAAAACCGATCCAGTTCAATGAATCGGTTTAGCAAAAAATGCGGCTATTGTTATCGTTAACAATCATTTAAAACATATACAGATATATTCCACCCAGAAAAAACATTGTGTCAAAAACCACTACGGGCAAACTTTATTGTCTCTACACACATCTAAACCGCCAACCCTGCCGCGACACCGGATGACCAGGCCCATTGAAAATTAAACCCGCCTAACCAACCACTTACATCCATTACTTCACCAATAAAATACAATCCTGGTACTTTGTTAGCTTGCATGGTTTTAGATGACAGCTCATTAGAATCAACACCACCTAAAGTCACTTCTGCGGTGCGGTAACCTTCTGTGCCATTCATAATAATTGACCAGTTATTTAATTCGTTTGCTAACTTTTCACGCTCGCCGTGACCCAGTTGATTTAGCGCTTTATCTAATAGCGACTCTTCAAACAGCGCATCGACCAAACGTTTAGGTAACCATTGGCTCAGGGTATTACGCAGGCTTTGTTTCGGATGATGTTTCAGTGCAAATTCAATTTTATCTAACGCGTTTTCACCCGGTAATAAATTGATAGAAATGGCTTCACCTGGCTGCCAGTAGTTTGAAATTTGCAGTACCGCGGGGCCTGATAAGCCGCGATGAGTAAATAATAAGGCTTCGCTAAACTGGGTGCCATCTTGCGCGGTAATTGTGGTTGGTACAGCAATACCCGATAACGGCTCAAAGCGGACTTTTTGTTCGGCATGCCAAGTAAAAGGAACCAAACCAGCACTGGTTGGCAGAACCTTTAAACCAAATTGCTCAGCAAGCTTGTAACCATAAGGCGTAGCACCTAATTTGGGCATGGATAAGCCACCAGTGGCAATAACCAGTGATCCGCAGCTAAAGTCGCCATTAGAGGTGCTTAAGGTAAAGCCGGTATCGCTTTTGTTGACCGATAAAATCTCAGTACGCAGCTGAACCTTGACCCCGGCCCATTCGCACTCTGTCATTAACATGGTGACTATGTCTTTAGCGGAGTCATTACAAAATAATTGACCATGATCACGTTCATGGTATTCAATGCCATGACGTTCAACCAAATCAATAAAGTCACTTGATCGATAGCGCGCTAATGCCGATTTAACAAAGTGCGGATTGCCACAGATGAACTGGTGCGGCTCCACTTTTTGGTTAGTGAAATTGCAACGCCCGCCACCACTGATAAGAATTTTTTTACCAGCTTGTTTGGCGTTATCTAACACCAACACATCACGACCTCTATAGCCCGCTGTCGCAGCACACATTAGTCCTGCCGCGCCGGCACCGATAATGATTACGTCATGATGTTTCACGTTTTACTCCACACTGTTTCAATTGGTTGTTTAATAGTTAACTGATAAACATCAAATGCAAAAAAGGATGCTATTTTAGCATCCTTTTTTGTTACTACTCACGATTAACTTAGCTTCTGGGTGACACTATTTTTTGAGTGTTTCAGACGTTTTTTCACGGCTAAGTAACTCTTTAGCAGCTTCAATTGGCGCTTTACCTTGATAAAGCACCTGATAGATTTGCTCGGTTATCGGCATTTCTACCCCAAGGCGTTTAGCCAAGGTAAACACTTCTTTGGTATTGCGGTAGCCTTCAACCACTTGTCCAATTTCTTCTTGCGCGGTGATCACGTCTTTGCCCTGACCTAAAGCTAAGCCAAAACGACGGTTACGCGATTGATTATCGGTACAAGTTAATACCAAATCACCCAAACCCGCCATGCCGATAAAGGTTGAGGCATCTGCGCCGAGCGCAACACCTAAACGGCTAAGTTCGACTAAACCGCGGGTAATTAATGCTGTACGTGCATTAGCACCAAAGCCAATACCATCTGACATGCCAGCACCAATAGCAATGACGTTTTTAACCGCACCACCTAATTGTATGCCAGTAAAATCATCATTCGCGTAGACGCGCAGAC
Organism: Shewanella vesiculosa; assembly: GCF_009994065.1. NCBI lineage: Bacteria > Pseudomonadati > Pseudomonadota > Gammaproteobacteria > Alteromonadales > Shewanellaceae > Shewanella > Shewanella vesiculosa. The sequence continues at coordinate 8,928 of NZ_JAACSD010000011.1, read as the reverse complement.
GTTTAGGGCTATGAAGTAGTTCGACCAAATCATGAGTAAACTCGGGGCAAGTACCCGCTACAGAAATAGCTGTCGGTAAGCCTGCGGCTAGCTCTTTAGCAAACGTAGGCCCTGACAATACCGCTAATGGATATTGTTCACCTAATTGCTCACGTGCAACATCTTGCAATAAACGACCAGTTTCAGGCTCTAAGCCTTTGGTTGCCCATACAATCCGTGCATCTTTTCGCAGTAATGGCTTTGCTTGTTTGAGTACATCACCAAACACATGGCTGGGCACAACCACTAAGATATTTTTGCTTGCCGCGAGTGCTTTGCCTAAATCCGGTTCGATTGCTAAAGAATCGGGGAACTGAATACCAGGAAGAAAACGCTCGTTACAGCGACTGTCAGCTAACACTTGCATGCTCTTAGGATCGTGACCCCAAAGCAATGTCTTATGACCGTTACTGGCTAAAGAAATAGCAAGGGCGGTGCCATAAGACCCCGCCCCTAATACCGTAATTTCGGCAGCATTATTCATAAATTATGCAGTTGCTGCTTCAGTTGCAGCAGCTTGGCGCTGTTGAACGTACTGAGCAAATAGTGCATCAAAGTTAACTGGAGCAAGATTCAGCTGTGGGAAAGTACCACGACCAACTAAGTTACCGACTAATTCACGTGCGTACGGGAATAATACGTTAGGGCAATATGCGCCTAAAGAATGGGCAAGTTGTTGTTCAGTTAAGCCAACGATTGAGAAAATACCCGCTTGCTGAACTTCACATAAAAAGGCAGTATCTTCGCCATTTTTAGCAGTAACAGTTAACGATAAGATAACTTCAAATGTGTCATCTGACAGCTTGTTGCTACGAGTATCTAAATCCAATTTTACTTCTGGGTTCCATTCTTTCTGGAAAACAGCAGGGCTATTTGGCGTTTCAAAAGACAAATCCTTTGTATAAATACGCTGAATGTTGAACTGTGGTGCTTGTGCTTCGTTGTTTGCTACTTCAGCCATAATTTCCTACCTATCAATGTTATTTAGCTTTTCTGTGAAGCTAATTGTGTTGGGCTGTCACACTTAATGTATAAAGAATTAATCTAACATTAGTGCTATCCCGTAAAGTTGATCCAGCTCGATAAATCATAACGAGCAAGATCTTGATAATAAACAGTGTTAATTCATACCCAAATGCATTAACACTGAATACAATTAAGCAACCATATTAACGCTTGCTTTTAACTACGGGTAAATTAGCACCCTGCCATTCACCCATGCCACCCTTAAGGTTAAACACATTCTCAAATCCTTGTTTAGTAAGAAGTTGAGCGGCTTGTGACGATGTCATACCTGAGTTACATACTAATATAATGGGGCTGGTTTTGAACTTTTCAAGGCTAGTGACTTGATTATTTTTTATTTCAGACAAGGTCACATTAAGCGCATCAACAATATGACCTTTTTTAAATTCTTCTTTTCCACGCACATCAACAACTTTAGCATCTTGCTTATTTACCATGAGTGTTAGCTCTTGATGGCTAACGTGCTTCACTTTTGATGTACCAGATTTAATGACACTAACAACAAGCGCTACAAACAAGCCGACCCACGCTAAACTTAACATTGGGTTCGCTTTAAAAAATTCCATATATTCTTGCATAATTACTGATTTCTCTGACGATGACTAAGATGAGATGGCCCGAGTATATCGTTTTGCTCGGCAGTTTTCATTAAAGAAACACCGAAAATAAACGCTTTACGCTGAGTTATTCGTGACTCGCCCCTCGTTATCAGCAGCTTTGGTTATATCTTCAAACCTATATGCCTTTTGCACACTATCGATAAGTAGTAATATTCATACAATTGAAATTTTCTAACTCTTCTATTTCCAACTTAAAGGTATTTGCATAATGACAAAGAAACGTCCACTCGCATTACTTATCCTTGATGGCTGGGGTTATAGTGAAAACACGCAAGATAACGCGGTTTTTCATGCTAAGACTCCTGTTTTAGATAAGCTCAATGCACAATATGCTCACAGTCTTATTTCGGGTTCTGGTATCGACGTCGGCTTGCCTGATGGTCAAATGGGTAACTCTGAAGTTGGCCATATCAATATCGGCTCAGGCCGCATCGTGTATCAAGAGCTCACTCGCATCAGCAAAGCGATTGCCGATCATGAGTTTGAACAAAATCCTGCGCTTAGCAATGCAGTAGACAAAGCCATTGCCGCAAATGGTGCGGTGCACATTATGGGGCTGTTGTCTGCCGGTGGTGTACACAGCCATGAAGAACACATTGAAGCAATGTGTCGCATGGCTATTGAACGCGGCGCGACTAAAGTGTACTTGCATGCCTTTTTAGATGGCCGAGATACACCGCCTCGTAGTGCTAAAAATAGCTTGGTTCATTTTGATGAACTATTTGCTGAATTAGGTCATGGCCGTACCGCATCGCTTATTGGTCGCTACTTTGCGATGGATCGCGACAACCGTTGGGATCGAGTATCGCAAGCCTACGAGTTAATCACTGAAGGTAAAGGCAAGTTTACCTATGCTTCTGCGCCTGAAGCACTTGAAGCGGCCTATGCGCGTGACGAAAATGATGAGTTTGTTGCTGCATCTGTGATTGTTGATGCTCAAGGCGAGGCTGCTGAACTTAACGATAACGATGCGCTCATTTTTATGAACTTCCGCGCAGATCGTGCTCGTCAAATTACTCGCACCTTTGTCAACCCAGATTTTGACGGTTTTGTACGTAATAAAACACCAAAAATTAACTTTGTAATGCTAACTGATTACGCGGCTGATATTAAGGCTCCAGTAGCCTATCCATCGAGTGATTTAGTGAATACTTTAGGTGAAACCCTGCAAAATCTGCATAAAACTCAGTTACGCATTTCAGAAACTGAAAAATATGCCCATGTGACCTTCTTTTTTAATGGCGGTAAAGAAGAGCCATTTGAAGGCGAGGATCGCATTTTAATTGAGTCACCTAAGGTCGCAACTTACGATTTACAACCTGAAATGAGTTCAACTGAATTAACCGACAAATTGGTCGCCGCAATTGAATCAAATAAATATGATGTGGTTATTTGTAACTATCCAAATGGTGACATGGTAGGCCATAGCGGTAAGTTTGATGCTGCAGTTAAAGCTTGTGAAGCCGTTGATGCTTGTATCGGTCGTGTTGTTGAAGCCTTAGCTAAAGTTGATGGCGAATGCTTGATTACTGCCGATCATGGTAATGCGGAGAAGATGACAGATCTGTCTAATGGACAAGCATTTACAGCTCACACCAGTAACTTAGTGCCCTTCGTTTATGTCGGCCGTGATGCGGTAATAAAAGATGGTGGACGTTTGAGCGATATTGCGCCAACTATGTTAACCTTAATGGGCCAAAGCATCCCGAAAGAAATGAGTGGACGCTGTATCATTGACCTTAAAGAGTAAACATTAACTCGTGATAACTCGTTTATTTGTTAAAGCCAGCATTATTGCTGGCTTTCTAATCTTCTCATTTACGGCAACTAGTGCCGATTTGTCTTCGCGCCAATCGGCTTTGAAGTCTATCCAAGCGCAAATAAACCAACAACAAAACTCCCTTAAAGATACCTCGAAGCAACGCGAGAAGCTCATTTCACTGCTTAAAAGTGATGAAAAAGCGATTGCAAAAGCCGCTCAACAAGTTAATCAATCACAAAAGGCATTGTCTGAGGTTAACATCAAACTTAAAGAGCTGGATAAACAACAAATTGACTTAGCTAAACTGAAACTAAGTCAGCAAGACACCTTATCAAAACAATTATCGAGTGCTTATTTAGCCGGTAATCATGATTACACCAAAATGATGCTTAACCAGCAAAATCCAGCCACGGTTGAACGTATGCTGGCGTATTATCAATTTCTGAATAATGCCCGTATAGACGCTATCCAGCAGCTGAAGCAAACCAGTATTGACCTTAATAAAGTAAAACAACTACAAGTCACTGCGCAGCAAAAACTCAATGCTTTAGTGATAGATCAAAAACAACAAGCACTGCAATTAACCAAAGAGCAAGGTCAACGCCAGCAAACTCTGACTCAATTACAGCGCACCTTATCGAGTAAAGGCGCAGAATTAGAACAACTGCAAATAGAAGAGGCAAGTTTAAAGCGCATCGTGCAACAAGCCATGGTCGCCGCCAAATCTAACCCAACAATGGATGGGTTATTGAATCAAAAAGCCAAATTAACATGGCCAACCAAAGGTAGAGTGAGTAAACGCTTTGGCAGCAGTCGCTCAGGACAGATTGTTTGGAAAGGCACAGTACTTTCGGCGCCAGAAGGACAAAATATCAATGCGGTTGCATCAGGTAAAGTCATTTATGCCGACTGGCTACGAGGTTTTGGTATGGTGTTAGTGATTGATCATGGTAAGGGCTATATGAGCCTCTATGGTCACGCCCAAACATTATTAAGACAACCTGGCGACATGGTCAAAACGGGTGAGTCTATTGCACTTGTCGGTCGTTCAGGCGGACAAAGTGAGCCAGGACTGTACTTCGAAATTCGCAACAAAGGTAAGGCCGTCGATCCGGCTTATTATTGCCGTTAAGCTTAACAAAACGCGATATAAAATCGGCTCACGGATGAGTAATAGCAGATATAAAATAACACTGCACGACGCTATTCAGTAGCACTCTCTTAACAAATGCTATATCAAGCTGTGTAACTGTGTTTATAATCGTCTTGTTATGCATGTCATTGAACAATTAAACTCACCCAACTAGATAAGTCAAATTCGTGCGCAATCTACTATTTATCTTACTCAGCCTCTGCTGCATCATGCCTGCCACGGCAGCCAAACTAGCCATTATCATTGACGATATAGGTTATCGTTCAACTGACGAAGCCGCATTGTTATTACCCAATGCCATCACCTTATCGGTATTACCGCATACTCCGCTAGGAAAAAAGCTGGCCACTGATGGTTTCAACAAAGGCCATGAAATTATGTTGCACCTGCCAATGCAAGCCTTAAATGGTAAAGCATTAGGGCCGGGAGGATTAACCAACGACATGACTGAAGTGCAAATTAAACAACAGTTACAAAGTGCGTTCGCTAATATTCCGTTTGCGAAAGGGGCTAATAACCATATGGGCAGCTTACTGACTCAAATGGATAAGCCAATGTTATGGGTAATGCAGAGTTTAAAAGAGCGACAACTGTTTTTTATCGACAGCTTTACGACTAAATATACTAAAGCTAGCAACAAGGCGATGCAGCTTGGTGTGCCATCAATGAGAAGACAGATATTTTTAGATAACGACACTAGTGAGCGAGCGCTTGAAAAACAGTTCCAACTGATAATTACACAATCAAAACAACAAGGTAAGCTGATTGCTATTGCCCATCCTTATCCTGAAACCATCCGATTTTTGAACGCTAATTTGGCTCGTTTAAATGACAATGGCATTACACTACTGCCAACATCTCAATTATTTGATGATCTCAATATTGCTTTATCAACTCAAGCTACTCCACCTGCAACACTGAGATAGATAAGTCTGGTAACGTTGCTAGAATTTGTGATTTATTCGCGACAATATCTGCTAATGTGTATTGGTCAAGCACCACTAAATAAGCTGAAACAGCCTGCGCTAACACGCCTTTTAATCGGCATATTGGTGTAAAGCGGCAATATGGTGACTCACAATCGATAGGCGCTAATGAGTGCTCTAAATCACGAACCAATTGCCCTATTACCACCTCATCTGCTGGCTTTGCTAATCTAAAACCACCACTCTTGCCTCTGACCGTTTGCAAATATCCCATCTTGCCTAATTGATGAATTATCTTTGCCACATGATTTGAAGAAAGATCAAATACACTAGTGACTTCGGCAATTCGAAACAAAGTTTCGCGTTCAGATTGCACAGCAAGATACATTAAAATGCGGATACCAAAATCTGTATATCGGGTTAGTTGCATGGTCTAAAATATCCAAGATAAATAATAAGTGCAGATTAACATGTTGATGACTCTAAATCAGTGATCAACCATAAAGCTTGATCATTGCTAGTACCACATACATCGATACTTGCACTAAACTCAGCGCATACCTCTGGACGCTCTGGCTGACCAAATATCATACATAAGTTAGCATCATTTAATTGGATACAACGCACCCCTGCAGGTTTGCCATTTGGCATTCCCGGTATTGCACTAGTAATAGAAGGCGCAATACAGCAAGCACCGCAACCTAAACGACAATTCATAATCCTACCTACTTAATAAAACCACACTGTAGCGTAAAACACCCCATCCATCACGGCATGGTTAATGACAAATTACATTGAGAGATTTGCAACAACTCTTGAGCTAAGGCAAGTTACTGCAGATCGATTATCTCAACCACTATTCCATGGTATTTTAGATCACATTTTACTTTTTAAGCATTAAGCCAACAACAATGATAGTGGTACATTATACCTTCTTATTGAATAAGGAAATTATCCATGAAACGTCCTGTTATTCTCGACTGCGATCCCGGTCATGACGATGCCATCTCACTTATTTTAGCACTAAGTTCAGCAAAACTTGATGTGTTGGCCATTACAACGAGTGCCGGTAACCAAACACCAGAAAAGACCTTAAACAATGCATTGCGCGTACTTACCCTATTAGGCCGACATGATATTCCGGTTGCAAGTGGCGCTCCGAAACCATTAGCTCGCGAGCTTATTATTGCTGACAACGTTCACGGTGAAAGTGGTCTTGATGGGCCAAAACTTCCCGATCCGGCATTTGCACCAGTACAACAAACCGCTATTGAACTAATGGCCGATAAGGTTCGTGGCAGCAAGCACCCCGTCACCCTTGTTCCTACAGGACCGTTAACTAATATTGCCCTGTTTCTCGCTGCACACCCTGAATTACATTCCAACATAGATAGTATCGTACTGATGGGCGGTGCAGCAGGTGTGGGCAATTGGACTCCTGCGGCAGAGTTTAATATTTTTGTCGACCCAGAAGCTGCTGACATGGTATTCAAATCTGGCTTACCGATTGTGATGTGCGGACTCGATGTAACCCACGAAGCACAAATCATGGATGAAGATATTGAACGTATCAGAGCAATCAACAACCCAATAGCCAAATGCGTCGCCGAACTGCTCGACTTCTTTATGATTTACCATCGTGACCCTAAATGGAGTTTCACAGGTGCACCATTACATGATCCTTGCACCATAGCATGGTTACTCAATCCATCATTGTTTACCGCTGTTGATTGCTGGGTTGGCATTGAAACTAAAGGGCAATATACCCAAGGTATGACAGTGGTTGATCGATATCAATTAACCAACAATCCACATAATGCCAAAGTCTTGTTTAATATAAACCGAACGGGTTTTGTAGACTTTATTATTGAGCGTTTAAACGATTACTAACGAACTCATGCCATGCCGATTCAACTAGATCGGCGTGGCAACTAAGGATAAACATGAGTACTTTATTAGTTGTCGGCAGTGCTAATGCCGATCATGTTCTAACATTTAATGAATTACCCCAAGCTGGGCAGACGTTGATTAGTCAGCAATATCGGCTAGAACTTGGTGGCAAAGGGGCAAACCAAGTTGTGGCTGCTGGGAGATTGAGTAACCCTCAACAGAAAGTATATTTCATCTGTGCTCTGGGTGATGATAGTAACGCTGTAATAATGCGCAAAACTTGGGCTGCTGATGGAATCAATTTAAGTGGCTGTTATGATATTGCTAATCAGAGTACCGGCACTGCCGTAATATTTGTTAATCAACACGGTGAGAATAGCATCGGAGTTGTTCCTGGTGCTAACGCCTATTTGTCTGCGGAGCACATTCAGCAGCAACAAGCATTGTTTGCTCAAGCAGATTACGTACTGGTCCAACTAGAAACCTCGTTAGACACTGTTCATCAGGCATTAATCCTCGCCAAGCAGTATCACTGCACGACCATACTCAATCCAGCTCCAGCAGCTAAACTGAGTAATGACTTGTTGCGCTTAATCGATATCATCACCCCAAATGAGACAGAAGCCTTTGCATTAACGGGCATTGAGGTTATCGATCAACAAAGCGCAGAGAAAGCAGCACAAGATCTTCATCATAAGGGCGTTAATACCGTTATTATCACACTTGGAAGTAAAGGCGCTTATGTCAGTGAAAAAGGCCGAGGACAAATCATTCCTGCGCCCATAGTTAATGCAATTGATACGGTTGCAGCCGGAGACACATTTAACGGTGCACTAATGGTGGCATTAGACGAAGGAAAATCATTAACAGATGCAGTAATGTTTGCTAACTTAGCCTCATCAATAGCCGTTACACGCAGCGGAGCACAAAGCAGCATTCCTTATAGAACAGAGCTGACTTAAAACCGTTTATTAGATGAAGTGATGCAATAAATTTTTAAATAAATGACCAAGGCCTCACATTGCAAATGAGGCCTGTTGTTATTGATAAATGCGCGGGTGAATATTGATATAAACACCACAGGTCCTCGGTTAACAAAGCACTTTACAGGCTCACCGATACAGTTAACATCAACTAAAAATCTGTGTATCAGTGATAACTTCGCTAATATTTTACTTATTTGACCCAATTACAGACACAAAAAGACCTTTGCATTACAGCAAAAGCCTTCAACTTACGTTGTTTTGCTGGAGCGGACGGGTTTAATCCGTGAGTTTTTGTGACACAAACAGGCCGCAGTCTGTTCATAAAGAGGCTAACAAGCCATGGATGGGTCATGCACTACAATCTCGCAACCTTGTCACTTCAACGAACCGCCGCGGGATTTTATGTTGTTCTCTTTTTATCGCCCAACGAAAAAAGCCCTAGCATTTCTGCTAGGGCTTTCATCTTAAGTTGGCGGAGCGGACGGGACTCGAACCCGCGACCCCCGGCGTGACAGGCCGGTATTCT
>NZ_JAACSD010000019.1:0-60714 GCF_009994065.1 Shewanella vesiculosa | reverse complement strand
GTTTATCCATCATGTTAACGGCATCGACTGGCTAGTGATCACAGCTTTTGAAGAACTGAAAACTATGTTTATCGAAGAAGCCGGTACGATACCCTATTGCTTCTCTGCCGCCAGCGAATTGAACCTTGTTGATCAAGCAAAGCGAACTTATAGATATTTGCCTACTCTCAGCGGCGTAATCACCGATATCGGCACATATCAAAGACAGGGTAACGAAGAAGATTTGAACCCACAGCTTGCCTGCTTAGTTGAGGGGCGTGGTCGGGTATTTATCTATCACGGCGGCTTTGTAGCTTTTGTGGATGACGAGAAAACCTTTATTACCCGAATAGACTGAAAATTATTCAGTAAGTTTAAATCGGCTAATTGGCATCCCTAGCAATGAATGGGGCATAAATGATTTGCATACCTTGCTTGCAATTGGTGTGATTCAACTCTGAACTTGAGGGCGCTGAAGACTCTTTATAAAAGAATGCGTGAGTCTGACAGGCCTTTCTCGCACATCCATGTGCTTCAAGGCAGGATGCCTATCAGAGTCAGGCTAGCTTTCGTTGGCTAGGGATGGCCTATCGGAAGCGTTAGCATTTTCACTCCTTATTAAAAGATGGCCGAAGCAGGTTTCAAATGAAGTTAAAAGCTGGATCAATCCCCATGGCGACCTTTTCGCAGCTGTTGTTTTGTAAATAGCGAAAATGTTGCGGGGCGGCTGGGCTAATTCTTTTATAAAGAGTAAAGAGGGAACAGCCGTTGGTTTCCTCTTGGTCTGGTGTGGGCGAAGCGCCACGACCTTTGTGGCCGTAGGCCATATGTATCAGCCCATGTAGGGTGGAACCTTGCGATCTTAATTCAAACGAAGTTTGAAAAAGTCTGCTGTGAGTGAAGCGCCACGACTTTGGTGGCCGCAGGCCATATGTATCAGCCCATATAGGGTGGAACCTTGCGATATTACTTCAAACGAAGTTTGAAAATACCTTAGTGGCCGTAGGCCATATCTAATAAAAAAGGAGGCTTTCGCCTCCTCTCTTTATTCAACTAGCTAACATTACTTACCGTCTTGTGCTCTACGCTTTTTGAAGTCTGAATCTTCAATCCATTTTGGCCAGTCGTTGTTATTGGCGAGCTTTTCAATAATGTCGCTGATCAAGGCTAAGTCTTGCTCTACCCCGCCTAAATTCCAGCTGGCATCGTAATCGTCTGCACCTTGATGGTATTTATGGGCGATGTAGTCTGGATCGGTGTCGCCTAGGCTCATGAACATTAAACCGGGGACGCCTTGTTGGGCTAAGGCAAAATGGTCTGAACGGAACATTAAACCATTTTGTGGGCGAGGATCAGCCTTTACAGTGCGGCCTTGTGCTTTGGCGGCATCATCTAAATAGGTTTCAAGTTGTGATACGCCTTGGCCGTAACGCAAGATGTAATTAACCCCTTTACCCACGTTCATGCCGTCTATGTTTAAAAACGATACCAGTTGTTTAGTCGGTACAGGAGGATTGGCGGCAAAGTATTGCGCGCCAATAAGGCCAGTTTCTTCTGCGGTAAATGCCGTAAATAAAATAGAGCGTTTAGGTGCTTTGTTTTGCTGTTTAAAATGACGCGCAAGTTGCAATACGCCTGCAACCCCAGAGGCATTGTCGACGGCACCGTTTAAAATTACCGCTTTACCGTCTTGCATGGTTTTACCTAAGTGATCCCAGTGGGCATGCATGACTAGCCATTCATCGGCTTGACTGGTGCCTGGTATGAGTCCTGCTACGTTATAGGATGTGGCTAATTCGATGGTATTTTTTACTGCTAAATTGGCTTTGAGTTTAAGTGGTATAGATTTAAAACCCGCTTTTGCTGCACTGAGTTTCACTTTATCAAAGTCTAGGCCTGCTGCTTGAAACACCTTTTGCGCGGTTTGATGTTGCACCCAGCCCATGACACCAATATGTGATTGGTTTTTGTGATCATCAACTAAGGTGTATTTAGTATTGGTGTTGCTGTTTTCTACCACATTCCAGCCGTAGGCTGCAGGTGCAGTTTCATGGACAATAAACACCGCTTTGGCGCCCTGCCTGGCTGCTTCTTCGTACTTGTAGGTCCAACGGCCATAATAAGTCATGGCATTGCCTTTAAAGATAGCGGGATCTTGAGTGGCAAAGCCTGGATCATTAACTAACACAATGACGGTTTTGCCTTTAACATCAATGTTGGCATAGTCATTCCACTGATATTCCGGCGCATTAATACCATAGCCAACAAACACTATATCGCTGTTATCTACACTCACTTGAGGTAGAACTTGCTCAGTACGTGCAGTGAAATCAGTGCCATTATTAAACACTAAATCGCCAATAGTGAGTTGCATGGTTTGATCCGCGGTAATCTTAGCCATCGGCACAGCTTGACGATAACTGTCACCGAAACCTGGAGCGAGTCCCATTGCTTTGTATGCGTTTTCTAAATACTCAACGGTTAGCTTTTCGCCATGAGATAACGGCCCACGGCCCTCAAATTCATCACTGGCTAAGGTTTGGACATCTTGACGATAGGTTTTTTGATCAAATTGAAATGGCGTAGCGTTGACACTTGGCAGAAGCAACACACCAAACACAGCTAATAAACGAAAGGTATTCACGGACAAGGTCCCCTGTTGAGTATTGAGAGCAACCATTGTAACAGCAAGCAGCTAAAGCGAAAGTCGTTAACGCAGCTTAATAAATAACACTAGCTGGCTTTACACAAAAAACACATGGTAGGGATAATTAAGACGCTTTGCATACGGCCACCTCTAACTAAATGCATAGCTATCTGACTAAAAATGATCGGCATGCATTTGTAATACAACAACACCTATTGACATAATATGTCGCAGCGTTCTATAGTGAGACATAAAATGTCATCGAGGGTACGTTTGCCATTTTGATGATTTAACGTGTATGAGCTTGTGTTAATAAAACACCCGAGGTGAATAGTGACAATACCGAAATATAAAGGGAAATATATGAAATTTATCATCGTTGGTGTAATCAGTTTTACACTGGGCATAACTGGCGCGGGTATGATTGCACTTAAATTTTTTGCCTATGGAGGTCAAAGCGTTGCCGCTGCAGAAATTCAAATGTCGGCGAGTACCTTACAACTGCTTGAATCACATCAAACCGATATGGTAGTCAACAAGCTGTGTTCGATACTGCCTATTGCATTAAAAAATAAAGCCGAATTTGACGCCTCATGGTTTGCTATCGAATTTAATTATGGTCATACCCAATCAGACGAAGATATTGAAACAATCGCCAAAAATATGTTGGCAAAGGGCAATATTTGCAACCCGATAACGCATTAACATCAAAGTAAACTAATGCCTTGGTGCCCTGTTTGCGCTAAATAGCGTTTGTCTACCCATAGGCCGATAGCAGCAACTAATACTTCATCATAGAAAACTAACGGAATAAGTTGCCGACGCCAAGGTGGGATATTGCACTCTTGCCATAGTTTTTTTAACTCACGCGGTTTTGGCCGTTGTGAGGTAGCAAATTGTGGTTGGCACTTAATAGAGCCTGCTGCGCCATAGCGAATCGTCACTTTACTGTTAGTTGGCGCTAACGCTAATAGAGGCTTATCAGCAGATATTTGTTGGCTTAAAAGGCATTGATGCTGGCCGATATCTATCTGCAACTCAGTAACATCACCCTTTAATAGACGAATAAAATCAGCGGTTAATGAGAGCGGATCGGGCGTTTTAAGATCACTATTGCTCAGTACATAGGCCACCCCTGCATAGCGTTTTACTTGGTAGCCACCCCATTGGATCGCCATATTAGCATCATCTTTAGCAGCCAGCAGTTGTGACAGTATCTGCTGTAATTGCGCTTGCGAAGGTAAACTAACGCCACAATGGCTTAAATATCCGCGAAATAGTAATGCTTGCCAAGCGGCACTTAATTGGCCAAAACCGCTAAGCTTAAATCCGCTTAATTCGATTATTGATGCATTGTCATCACTGGCTAACATTAGCCATTGAGGTAAGCGATGACTGACTTCATCATCAATAACGTCTTGTTGCTGAGCACACAATGCCGCACTTCTGGCGGCTGTTACTGCGATACTTGGCCAGCGTTGTTTTAAGCGGGGAATAATATCTAAACGCAGAAAGTTACGATCATAACTGTCGTCTTGATTACTTTCATCTTCAATATGAGTTAAACGCTGTTGCAGTGCAAATTGCTCTATTTGCTCTCGGCTGACATCTAATAATGGCCTAACCAACCAAGCGTGATGATAAGCTTGTATGGCGCCCATCGCACCAAGTCCTTTAGGACCTTGGCCACGCTTTAATGCCAGCAATAACGTTTCAAGTTGATCATCCTGATGATGGGCCGTGAGTAAGATATCACCCGGATTAAGGTAGCGGTCAAACGCTTGATAACGGGCGTCACGCGCTTGTGCCTCAAGGCTTTGCCTTGGACCTTTGTCAACATTAACGCGCTCAATTTGCACGGGTAATTGGTAATAACCCGCACGCGTTATACAGTGTTGCACCCAAGTGTCGGCATTAGGACTGAGCCCATGATGAACATGGATAAGTAAACACGCAATATGTGGGTATTTTTGGGCGAACGCACTCAAACCATAAGCTAATACTTCAGAATCAACTCCACCACTGTAAGCCAGCACTAACTTAGGTGTGCGCTCATGTTGCAAACTCGTCTGTTGATAAAGTGGCATTACCGCTTGTTCAAGCAAACTAAGCAATTGTTGGCCGCTGAGTTGAGCTAAAGTCGAGTGTTTCACTGTCATGGTATGTACCTAGAAAACAATTTTAACATTGGTTGACCCGAGCATACTTTCGAGTGCTAACATCAACTCATCACTGGGATTAACTCGCCATTCATCACCTAAAGTAATTTTACCGCTAGCATGGTCTTGTGCATAATTAATGGTCACCGGAACCACACCATTTCGCCAAGGGGTTAAGGTTTGTTCAAAGGTTTCCAGCCATGCTTGGGTAACATCGTTGCCATGAACATTTATTGCAACCGCTTTAGCAAAATGACTACGAGCTTCACCAATTTCGATAATATTACGGGCGTTCATCCGGTTACCACCAGAGAAATCATCAAAACTGACATCACCTTCGCAAATTAAAATACGATCTTTTTCAAGCATGTGGCCAAACTTTTCAAACGGTTCGGTAAACAGCATGACTTCTAAACGGGCACTTTTGTCATCTAAGGTGACTAGGCCCATTTTAGAGCCACGCTTGGTGATCATTACCCGCGTAGCGACCACTAGACCAGCAACTTTAACGGTTTTACCACGTTCTGTTGGGTGAATATCTTTTAAGCGACCGTTTGTGTATTGCTTCAACTCTTTTAAATACTGGTTAATCGGATGACCCGTTAGATACAACCCTAATGTTTCACGCTCCCCTTCAAGCCAAATTTTGTCTGGCCAAGGGGTACACTGAACAAAGTTTTGCTTACTGTCTTCTGGCTCAGAGTTGAGTAAACCAAACATATCATGCTGACCAATGGCTTCGGCTTTAGCATGTTGCGCGGCAGCACTAATAGCCTCTGGCAAAGTGGCCATCATTGAAGCGCGATGTGGGCCTAAGGTATCTAGTGCACCCGCAAGGATCAGTTTTTCAATCACTCGTTTGTTGAGCTTTTTCAAATCAACACGGGCACAGAAATCAAATAAGTCGATAAATGGGCCGTCTTTTCGGGCCTCTAAAATGGACTCAACCGGACCTTCACCTACGCCTTTAATCGCGCCGATACCATAAACAATATTTAAGTCGTCATCGACGGTAAATTTAAATTGGCCTTTGTTCACATCGGGCGGAATTAACGGTAAGCCCATGCGCTCACATTCATCCACTAAGGTGACAATTTTATCAGTGTTGTCCATGTCGGCAGACATTACCGCCGCCATAAACTGCGCAGGAAAATGGGTTTTTAACCACAGGGTTTGGTACGAGACGAGTGCATAAGCGGCTGAGTGAGATTTGTTAAACCCGTAACCGGCAAACTTTTCCACCAAGTCAAAGATCTTCATCGACAAATCGCCATCGATACCGTTGTTAATCGCCCCTTCTTTAAACGTGCCGCGCTGCTTGGCCATTTCTTCGGGTTTTTTCTTACCCATGGCACGACGGAGCATATCCGCACCACCTAGGGTATAACCCGACAATACTTGCGCAATCTGCATCACCTGCTCTTGATACAAGATAATGCCGTAAGTTGGTGACAATAATTCTTTTAACGATTCATGCTGATATTCGGCATCTGGGTATGAGACTTCTTCACGCCCATGCTTACGTTCAATAAAGTTATCCACCATGCCTGATTGCAAAGGGCCTGGGCGGAATAACGCTACAAGCGCAATCATGTCTTCAAAACAGTCTGGTTGCAGACGTTTGATCAAATCTTTCATGCCGCGAGATTCGAGCTGGAATACCGCTGTGGTCTCATAACGTTGCAGTAATCTAAAGCAAGCAGGATCGGCAAGTGGAATGGCTTCAATCAGTACCGGCTCTTTACCTTCTTTGGCTAGGCGCGGATTAATCATCTGCAATGCCCAATCAATGATGGTTAAGGTACGTAAACCCAAGAAGTCGAACTTAACTAAACCCGCGGTTTCAACATCGTTTTTATCAAATTGCGTAACCGGGTTTAGACCTTCTGCATCGCAATACAGTGGCGCGAAATCGGTAATCCGAGTGGGCGCAATAACCACACCACCGGCATGTTTACCCGCGTTACGCGTCACACCTTCTAGGCGCCGACACATGTCGATGAGCTCTTTAACATCTTCGTCGCTGTCATAGGCTTCTGGTAGCGATGGCTCAACTTCAAACGCTTTAGCTAACGTCATTCCAGGCTCTGCTGGGATCATTTTAGTGAGACGTTCAACAAAGCCGTATGGATGACCTAAAACACGGCCAACGTCGCGCACAACCGCTTTAGCTGCCATGGTGCCAAAGGTAATAATTTGCGATACCGCTTCTCGGCCGTACAGCTCTGCTACGTGATCAATGACCTCATCACGTCGGTCCATGCAAAAGTCGACGTCGAAATCGGGCATGGATACGCGTTCAGGGTTCAAGAAACGTTCGAACAGTAAGTCGTATTCGAGTGGATCTAAGTCGGTAATTTTAAGTGCGTATGCCACTAATGAACCGGCACCTGAACCACGACCTGGGCCAACCGGAATACCGTTATCTTTACCCCATTGGATAAACTCCATCACGATAAGGAAGTAGCCAGGAAACCCCATCTGGTTAATGACTTTCAGCTCAATCGCAAGGCGTTCGTCATACTCGCCACGCTTTTCGATACGAACTTGTGGGTCGGGGAATAAAAACGCCAGACGCTCTTCGAGGCCTTTTTCGGAGGCCGCGACTAAGAAGTCTTCAATCGATAAATCACCGGTGGGGAAATTAGGTAAAAAGTATTCATGCAAGCGGATGGTGACATTACAACGTTTAGCAATTTCAACACTGTTTTGAATCGCCGACGGAATATCACTAAACAGCGCAAGCATTTCGTCTTCGGTGCGCAGATATTGTTGATCGCTGTAGGTTTTAGGGCGACGGGGGTCAACTAAAGTATAACCATCATGGATCGCAACACGGATCTCATGAGCTTCAAAGTCGTCTTGCTTTAAAAACACCACTTGGTTAGTGGCCACAACGGGTAAACCTTTAATTGACGCTAGCTCAACCGCCATGTGTAAATAGCGTTCTTCGTGTGCCCGGCCGGTGCGAATAAGTTCGAGGTAATAGCGATCTTCAAAGTGTTGTTGATAAAAAGCAATCAGTGACTCAACTTGATTTTGGTTGCCTTTTAATAAGGCTTTGCCCACATCACCGTCTTTGGCGCCAGAAAGAATGATCAAGCCGCTGTTATATTTGATCAGCCAGTCTTGATCAATCACTACGCGGTTATCGATATGCCCGCGAAGATAAGCTTCGCTGATTAATTGGGTTAGATTTTGATAACCGTCATTGTTCATCGCAATAATGGTTAACGCACAAAACTCTTTTTCAAAACCAGGCGTTTGTACCCAAAAATCGGCACCAATAATAGGTTTAATCCCGACGCCATGACAGGCACCGTAAAACTTGACCAAACCACAAAAGTTGTTTTGATCAGTTAACGCTATAGCTGCCATGCCCTGACTTTCAGCAGCAGCAATAATAGGTTTAACTTTGGCAACGCCATCTGACATTGAATAATCACTGTGGACGCGCAAATGAACAAAACGAGGATCGGACATAGATTATTTTTCTTCGAAAAAGATGAATGAAACAACACGAAAATGCGGGATTTAGACTACCAAACTAAGTGATTTTATCCAATGATAAACTCACTTAGTTTGGTGATTATCACAATGGATCCTGAAGTAAAATACGCTCAGCAACAGGTTTAAAACTTTTACGATGTTCAGGTAACACGCCATATAATGCCAGGGCTTCAAAATGTGCTTTGGTTGGGTAACCTTTGTGCTTAGCAAAGCCATACTGGGGATACTGGCTGTCTAAGGCATCCATCTCGGCATCACGAGTAACTTTAGCAATAATAGATGCTGCGCTGATGGCCGCAACGAGCCCATCACCTTTGATGATAGCATGGCTGGCAATACCAAAATGAGGCACACGATTACCATCAACTAATACTCGCTCAGGTAAAATGGCCAAACCTGCCACAGCGCGTTGCATCGCCAGCATAGTGGCATGCAAAATATTAAGCTCATCGATTTCAAGTGGACTGGCACGGCCAATACTGACACTTAACGCGTTATCCATAATTTGTTGATATAAAGCGTTACGGCGCTTCTCACTGAGTTTCTTCGAATCATTAAGGCCAACAATTGGTTTACTCGGATCTAAGATCACCGCGGCGGTGACCACATCACCAATCAATGGACCACGGCCGACTTCATCAACACCGGCAACCACACCTTGTGAAATCATGGCGACGTGTTCTGGGGTAATATTTTTAATCACCACAGGAAGAGAATCAAGAGATGTCATCTGTTTTATCCTGTAAACCTAAGACGCATGTAACAATGCCACTACAGCATCTGCAGCTCGTTCGCTGGCGTTACATTTAAGTAAACCATGTAATTGCTCAAAACGGGCATTTAGCGGTGCAAAATCTTGATTGAGTTGGTTAATTACCGCGTCTGCAATTAACTGAGGCTGGCAATTTGCTTGCATGAGCTCAGGCACTATGGTCTCGTTTGCTAACAGATTAGGCAACGAATAGTTCTTAATTTTCATCATACGAATCGCAATGGCGTAAGTAATAGGGCTAACACGATAAGACACCACCATCGGGCGTTTTACCAGCATTGCCTCTAAAGTTGCAGTGCCTGACGCTAACAAAATACAATCAGCAGCAGCCATCACCTCACGAGATTGACCTTCAATAAGAGTGACCTCTAAATCGGGCGCAAACTCCTCAAGCGCAGTTAGAAATTGTTGCCGACGAGCATCATTAACCACAGGCGTGACAAATTTGATGTCCGGATAAGCTTGTTTAACCAACTGGGCTGCTTTGATAAAAGGTTCAGCTAATTGCTTTAACTCACCGCCACGAGACCCTGGTAATACCGCCAAGTATTCAGCATCGGCATCTAATCCTAATAATTGACGCGCAGCCTGCTTGTCGCTGTACATAGGTATGTCATCAGCAAGTGTATGACCGACAAAGGTACAGGGTACTTGATACTGGTCGTAAAAGGCTTTCTCAAATGGCAGTAACGACAACACCATATTAGTGGCTTTGGCAATTTTGAAAATACGCTTTGGACGCCAAGCCCAGACCGACGGGCTAACATAATGGACCGTTTTTATTCCTTTAGCTTTTAACTTAAGCTCTAAGCCAATGTTAAAGTCAGGTGCATCAATACCGATAAAGCAATCTGGAGCTAATTCAGTAATCTGTTTCACTAAACTGGAACGAATATGCATAAGCCGCGGTAAACACGAAAGCACCTCAACTAACCCCATCACTGAAAGCTCTTCCATTGAGAATAAACTTTCAAATCCTAGGGCTTGCATGCGCGGGCCACCAATACCGATAAATCGCGCATCAGGGTAGCGTTGTTTGAGTGAATGAACTAAACCGGCACCTAAAATATCGCCGGAGATTTCTCCGGCGACAATGGCAAATACTTTTGAAGAAGAGTTGGTCATCGTTTCCGTCTATCGAATAATGCCACGAGCAGAGTGGTTTACAAAATCTACTAACATTTTTACATTGGCGTCATTTTTAGCAGACTCAGCCAGTTCAGCATTGGCTTCTTCAATGGTTAAGCTTTTACGAAATATAGCTTTATACGCATTCAAGATTGCACGCTGGCTTTCTTTAGTAAAACCACGGCGTTTTAAACCTTCTAAATTTAATCCACGTGGTGCAGCAGGAGATCCCGAAGCCATCACAAATGGAGGTACATCTTTTAAAATCAGCGAAGCACCGGCAGTGAATGCATGGTCACCAATATGAACAAACTGATGTACACCTGTCATGCCACCTAAAATAACCCAATCACCAACATGCACATGGCCAGCGATAGATGCATTGTTAGCCATAATGACGTTATTACCCACAACACAGTCATGGGCGATGTGAACATAAGCCATAAATAGATTATTTGAACCTATGCGTGTTTCACCATGATCTTGGGTAGTGCCTCGGTGAATCGTGACTGACTCACGGATAATATTATTGTCACCAATAATTAACCGAGTTTGCTCACCGGCATACTTTTTATCTTGGCACTCTTCACCGACTGAAGAGAATTGAAAAATACGGTTACCTTTACCAATAACCGTTGGACCTTTAACCACAACATGCGAGCTTATCCATGTGTCGTCGCCAATTTCAACATTTTCACCGATATAAGTCCAAGGACCAATAGTGACATTATGGCCAATTTTGGCTGTTGGGTGAACAAATGCTAATTTATCTATCACTTTTCAATCTCTCTACGTGCACACATGATTTCAGCAGAACAAACCAGTTCGCCATCAACCAGGGCTTCACCAATAAACACACCAATGCCACGACGCTCTTTAATCATTTTAACGTGAAAATGTATTTGATCGCCCGGTACAACTACACGTCTAAAACGCGCTTTATCAATACCCGCAAAATAATACAATACGTCAGGAGACGGCTCTGTACTCATGGTTTTAAATGCAAGTAAGCCTGTGGCTTGTGCCATAGCTTCTAAAATTAGTACACCTGGCATCACAGGTTGTATTGGAAAATGTCCCTGAAAAAATGGTTCATTAATAGTGACATTTTTAATCGCATGTAGTTGCTCACCTACAGTAAAGTCTAATACACGATCGATTAACAAAAATGGATATCTATGGGGTAGATATTTAAGTATCTCTTGAATATCCATGGTGTTTAATTGGTTTGACACACTACATTCCTTTAATAAGGCAGAATTACAATTATTCTGTGCCCTTAGCACTTTTCTCGAGATTTTTCACTCGACTAAATAAATCATCTAGTTGGCGGAAACGCACAGTATTTCGGCGCCAAAGTTTGTTTTCCATGGCAACTGTAGCAGATGAATACACGCCTTTCTCGCGAATAATACTCGTTATATTGGTACCGCCAGAGACATGGACACCATCCACAATACTAAGGTGTCCTGCAACAGCACTACCACCACCAATAATGCAGTATTTACCGATAGTAGAACTACCTGCAATGATGGAACCACCCGCCATCGCGGTGTTTTGTCCAATAACAACATTATGGGCAATTTGAACTTGATTGTCGATAATCACACCATCATGAATCTCGGTATGCGACAGCGCGCCACGGTCAATACTGGTACATGCGCCAATTTCCACATGATTGCCAATACGTACACCACCTGTTTGAGGGATTTTAATCCAATTACCACGTTCATTGGCATAACCAAAACCATCAGAACCAATAACAGAGCCTGAATGAACGATACAGTGGTGACCAATATGCACATCATGATAAATCGTTACATTCGCCCAAAGACGTGTATCTGAACCAATAATACTGGTTTCACCGATCACACAACCTGGACCAATCTGGACATTTTCACCTAAAATAACATTGGCACCAATCACCGCATTTGCACCAATAGCAACTCCGTCACCAATAATGGCTGAGGCTTCTATTTGGGCTGAAGGATGGATACCAAGGCTCTCTTTTGGTGTGGTATCAAGTAATTGCGCCACGCGAGCGAACCCAACATAAGGGTCACTGACAATTAGGGCATTACCTTGATAATTGCTTGCTTCTTTTTCGCTAAGTAAAACCGCGCTAGCTTGAGTTGCCTCAAGCATTGCACGGTATTTACTATTGGCTAAAAAAGAGAGTTGGCCTTGGACTGCATCTTCAAGAGTAGCCACACTGGTAATTTCCAGCGTATCGTCACCTTTGACTGTTGCACCCAATAATTGGCTAAGCTCTTTTAAAGTCACTTTTTGCATACTTATTATTTGCCTTTGCTTAAGGCTTCTACCACTTTGCTGCTGATATCAGCTTCTGGCTTAACAAAGATTACCGCGCCACGTTGAAGAACCATGTCGTAGTTTTCTTTACCAGCAATGGTATTAATTGCTTTTTGCACTTGAACTAATAGCTTGTTCTGCTCTTCACCTTGACGGCGACGCATGTCTTCGTCTAAAGCTTTGCCTTTCAGTTGGAATTCAGATTTCAATGATTCCATTTTACGGACTAATTCAGTTTTTTGTGTGTCGCTCATTAACGCGCCATCACGTTGTTGCTTTTCAACCATAGAACGCATGTCTTCTTGCATTTTTTGGACTTCAGCAACACGATCACCAAACTCAGCTTTTAACGATTTAGAAATTTGTTCGCGCTGTGGCAACTGCTCGAACACTTGACCCATATCCACTACAGCAAGCTTTTCTGCTTGAACTAGCATAGGGGTAGCAAACAATGCCAATGTAATTAATGCGCGATTTACCATCTTTTTCAAAGTAGACTCCTTGTTGAACTTGTTGTTGTCAGCAAAACTTGCCGAGTGTATTTGTTTTAGAACGTTTTGCCAATATTGAACGAGAAAATCTCTGTCTCATCATCTGCGTATTCTTTCAGCGGCCAAGCTAAACTGAATACCATAGGACCCATTGGCGATAGCCACTGAACGCTCATACCCCATGAGGCACGTAAACGAGCTGGATCACTGTAATCTTCTAACTTAGAGAACTGATCCGCAGGCAGATTTCGATAAGATTCATAATCAAACTCTGTATCCCACACGTTACCGGCATCCACGAAGAAACTGGTCCGCACTGAGTTGGTGTAAGCTTCATCAAGGAATGGCGTTGGAACGATCATTTCAAAGCTTGCGGTTGCAATAGCATTACCACCAATTGAGCGACCTGAACTGACCTGAATCGTATTTGGGTCACCAGGTAAGCTACAACCATCACCAGAAACATCAGGCCCACATTGCTCACTACCACGTAGTAAATAGAACGAGCGTGGACCGACAGAATTTGACTTGAAGCCACGTAACGAACTGCTACCACCTGAATAGTAGTTTTCCCAGAACGGTAAGATTTGGTCATTGTCATTATATTGACCATAACCGTTCGAGTAACCTAAACGGGCGCGAGCCAATAATACAAACCCATGCTGAGGTGTCAGCGGGAAGTAGAAATTGGTATCAAAATCCGTTTTAAAGTACTGCAAGTCAGAACCCGGAACCGTCATTTTACCGCTTAAACGTTGCGATGAACCATCTGTAGGGAACGTACCACGGTTAAGTGTGCTGCGGTACCAACCAGCATTCAATTCAAAGTTATCAAAACTTAAGTCTGAATTTGGATCGTCCGTTTCACGATACACATTGTAGAAACGCAATGCTTGTTCATAAGCAGAGATTTCTGAAATGGTATTATGACGATAACCAATACCACCGTTCAAACGGTTATATTCGTTGATCGGGAAGCCTGAGTTTAACGCCACACCATAAGATTTATTCTTATAGCGTTCAAGGTTAGCCTGGTTAGCATCAAACTCGTTCCAGTAAACGCTACCACCTAAACTAACACCATCTTTGGTGAAATAAGGGTCAGTGAAAGACAAGTTAGCGCTACGGGAATATTTATTAGTGTTAATACTAATACCCGCTTGGTTACCGGTGCCAAGGAAGTTGTTTTGCTCAACGCCAAACTGCAAACTCACGCCAGATTCAGTACCATAACCGACACCCGCGTTAAACGAACCCGACGGCTGTTCTTTTACAGTTACTGCAACATCAACTAAATCGTCACTGCCCGGCACTTGAATCGTTTCTGCATCAACCGTTTCAAAATAACCTAAACGGTTAAGGCGAAGTTTAGACTGCTCAATTTGGGCTGAGTTTAACCATGCCCCTTCCATTTGACGAAGTTCACGACGCATAACTTCATCTTTGGTAACCGTGTTACCGGTGAAGTTAATTGAGCGAACATAGACGCGTTTACCCGGTTTAACATTAATGTTAAGCACCACTTCTTTGGTGTCATCATTAATTTCAGGGTAAGTTTTCACTTCCGGATAAGCATAACCGAAACGGCCCAGGTATTTACTGTACATTTCTTCGGTGAATGTGACATCGGCACCGTTGTACATATTACCCGCTTTGATAGGTAAAATAGATTTCATTAACTCTTCGCGGCCCATAAGGTCACCAATTAAGTTAACTTCTTTTACTTTATACTTTTCACCTTCATTAACATTGATAGTGATGTACAAACCTTTACGGTCCGGTGTCATCGCCACTTGTGTTGAGGTGACTTCAAAACGAATATAACCTTGGTTATGGTAATAGGTTTTGATGGTTTCTAAGTCGGCTTGTAGCTTTTGCTTTTGGTAGCGACGCTCACCAAACAAATCCCACCAAGCCACATAATCTTTGAGCTCCAGCATACTGATGATCTCAGAATCTGAGAACACAGTATTACCTACTACGTTGATTTGACGGATTTCAGCCGCTAACCCTTCGGTAAATTTAAACTTAAGTTCAACACGGTTACGCGGCAAGTTGATGATTTGCGCTTCAACTTTAGCCCCATACTTACCCACACCGTAATAGAAATCTTGCAGGCCTTTTTCAATGCCTGTCAACATGGTTCTATCAAGTGACTCGCCCGCTTTAACACCAGAACCGTCAAGACTTTCTTGTAACTGTTCGTCTTTAATATCTTTATTACCTTCAAACGAGATAATACTGATAGTTGGACGCTCTTTAACCGTTACAAAAAGTATACCGTCTTCGTGACTGACACTGATGTTTTCAAAATTGGTTGAACCGTATAGGCTCTTAATCGCTTGCTGTAATTTAACTTCATCTACCGTGTCACCTACTTTCACAGGTAAACTCAATAGTGCTGCACCGAGAGCAACTCGTTGCAAACCTTCTACTTGGATGTCGGTCACTTCAAAAGGTTGGAAAGACTCTGCCCAACCATTCCCTGAAAAAGACGCGCCGACGAATAACATCGAGGCAAAAATTTTATTAAATCTCATAGAGCACTTCTAATTATTAGTCTGTCCTTGCTCAGAGTCGGGCAAAATCATTGAATAAGGCTACGCCCATCAACATTAGCAGCAAAGCTGCGCCAAACCTGAAACCTATTTCCTGAACCTTTTCGGGTACAGGCTTACCAGTAATCACTTCAATAAAGTAATACAGCAAGTGTCCACCATCGAGCACTGGCAAAGGCATTAAGTTGATAATGCCTAAGTTAACGCTGATGAGCGCGATAAATCCTAGAAAGTACACTAAACCGTAACTCGCACTGGCGCCTGCGCCCTGTGCAATAGAAATAGGACCACTAAGATTTTTCACCGACACATCGCCGGTAAATAATTTTCCAATCATCTTGAAGCTGACCACAACAAGTTGCGATGTTTTATCAGCTGCAGCGACAACAGAATCTACTATGCCATACTCAAGTTCAAAGCGCATATTATCAGGCCATGGAGCTTGAGTTGGGCTAATTCCGACAATCCCGATAGTCTTACCTTCAGGATCTTGTTGTGCTTTTGGCACAACATCAACATTGATAAGTTCGCCTTGGCGCAGCAATGTCATATTAATATTTTTGTTAGCAGAGCTTTGTATCACATCAACAAACGCATTCCAATCGCTGTATTGTGTACCGTTAATGTTGACCAGTTTATCGCCAGCAATAATGCCTGCTTGCTCAGCTGCGCTGTCTTTGCTCACTGCAGCTATAGTTGGATCAATACCTGGGCGAAAAATGCCTAATCCAAGAGCCGTAATCGGTGATTCTTTTTCAGGATCAAATACCCAGTTACGCGTATCGAGCTTGAACGTGCGAACTGGCATGTCCATCCCAGATAACTCAGGTAGTGACGCCAAGGTTAATTCAATACTGTCATCACCAATATGCCCCACTAGGGCCAAGTTAACCTCTTCCCAAGTGCGCACTTTTTGTCCTGACACCGCGATAATCTGTTGCGGCTCAACCAATTGAATAACACTGGCAGGACTGTCTAATTTAGTAGTATCAATCACAGGCTTAATCGACGGAGTGCCAATAAGGTACATGAGATACAAGGCTGCAAAAGCAAAAATAAAGTTAGCGATAGGGCCGGCTGACACAATCGCAATCCGTTGCCATACAGTTTTACGGTTAAACGCTTGATCAACTAACTCGGCGGGGACCTCTTCAACACGCTCATCGAGCATTTTGACATAGCCACCCAGTGGTATCATCGCAACCACATATTCAGTTCCGTCTTTACCGACTTTTCGCCAAATTGCTTTACCAAAGCCAATAGAGAAGCGCTCTACTTTGACACCACAGCGACGGGCAACCCAAAAGTGTCCGTACTCATGTGCGGTAATCAAAATACCTAATGCAACAATAAAAGAGCCTAGGCTCCACAAAAAATCTATCATTATTTCCCTGAACTAATTAAGTGCTTTAATGGCAGACATTGCTGTCGCACGGGTTTGAGCATCGAGCTGTAATATATCGTCAATACTCGCTAAGCGCGTCTGTTGTACCAGTTCTAAACAGCGAGCATTTACATTGGCAATATCAGTGAAGCGGAGCTGGCCTTTTAAAAATGCATCAACAGCAACTTCATTCGCTGCGTTCAGCACAGTAGTGGCTTCTTGCCCTTGCTCGCAAGCCTGCATCGCTAAGCGTAAACAGGGAAAACGGTCAAAGTCAGGTTCACAAAAGCTTAATTGTCCGACTTTGAAAAAATCCAAAGGTTCAACGCCAGCGTCAATTCTTTGCGGATAGCTCATACAATGAGCAATCGGCGTACGCATATCGGGGTTGCCCATTTGCGCAATAACTGAGCCATCTTGGTATTGCACCATAGAATGAATGATACTTTGAGGATGAATCACCACTTTCAGTTGCTCAGCTTGAGTATTAAACAACCAGCGAGCTTCAATAAACTCTAAGCCTTTGTTCATCATAGTGGCGGAATCAACAGAGATTTTAGGGCCCATAGACCAGTTGGGGTGATTACACGCCTGAGTCGGCGTCATCGCACTTAACGTGGTTAAATCGGTGTTTAGAAATGGCCCACCGGAACCTGTTAATAAAATATGAGCAATACCTGAAGCGGCTAAATCACAGTAACCTAATTGGGCTTGAACCTGTGTGGGTAAACACTGGAAAATTGCATTGTGTTCGCTGTCGACAGGTAACACAATTGCGCCCGATGTTTTTGCCGTGTGCATAAATAACTCACCCGACATCACTAAGGCTTCTTTGTTGGCTAACAACACCCTTTTGCCAGCTTTAACAGCATCAAATGTTGGCACTAAACCCGCCGCACCAACAATGGCCGCCATCACGGTATCGGTTCGACTGTCGGTCACTAAAGCGTTTAACGCCTCAGCACCGGTTGTCACTTGAGTAATACAGTTGCTCGGCAATAACGACTTAAGCTCCATAGCGGCGCGCTCATCGACCATGTGAGCATATTCAGGTTGATGGCTGATACACAAAGCCAGCATGTTATGCACGCTGGTATTAGCCACTAACCCATAGACATGAAAATCAGCAGGATTGTTTGCCACCACATTTAAGGTGCTTGCACCAATCGAGCCTGTCGCCCCTAAAATCACCATATTTTGCATTGGCATCACATCCACATAGCTATGTAGATAAACGTAAATACAGGTAATGCAGCCGTTAGACTGTCGATGCGATCTAAAATCCCACCGTGTCCGGGTAGGATAGTGCCTGAGTCTTTAATATTGGCAGCACGTTTAAACATACTTTCAGACAAGTCACCAAATGCAGATGCAAGTGCTGTAATTAAGGTAACCACAACAAGTAAACCTAGTTCTTGCTCTGGGGCAACATACATAATACCCGCGACCACAACCATAGTGGTCACCAAGCCACCAACTAAACCCTCAAGGGTTTTAGCAGGACTGACACTTGGCATTAATTTACGCTTACCTAACTTACGGCCAGCGAAATAAGCTCCAGTATCGGTAGCCCACACCACTAACATGACGATAAACACTAAAGCACCGCCATAATACGGATGCACATTGCTGCTTAACGATTTGAGGGCAATCAATGAAGCAAAGCACGGAATAAGCGTTAACTGACCAAACATGGATTTCAGCATTGGACTGTCTTTCCATATTTTGGCGCTTTTGGGGAAACTGAACACCAATGCACTGCTCACTATCCACCAAAATACTCCAATGGTGATGATGGCGAGGTACATAGGGTGTAATTGCCCTTTAAACCACAACACATCAATTGGTACCGCCAAATTAAGCGCGATAAGTAACAAGCCCAGTGTTGCAGTAAAAGACCACTGCGTAACGTTACAGCTTGGGTCAATAAAACTGCCCCACTCTTTTGCTGCAATTAAAAACACTGGGACTAACACCCAAGCAAAAATATTTGCTGGGAGTAAAAATATTGCCCCGAGTACAATTGGGATTAACCACAATGCTGTTATTATTCGTTGTTTTAGCAAAAACTAATCCTCTTAATATTTATATTGCGCGTATCTCTTCAATTTGACTCCCGGTCAAACCAAAACGGCGCTGCCGACTGGCAAAAATGGCAATAGCATCGCGAAATGCTCGCTCATCAAAATCAGGCCATAAGGTGTCAGTAAACACCAATTCGGCATAAGCGGCCTGCCATAAAACAAAATTACTAATGCGGTAATCACCGCCAGTACGGATCATTAAATCAACTTCGCTCTGATTTTGCATGCACAAATGTTCATTTAAGGCCTCTTCGGTCATCTGACTGCTGCTGATTTCACCACTTTCCACTTTTTCGGCTAATTTCTGTGCAGCTTGTAAGATATCCCAACGGCCACCATAGTTCGCCGCCACATTTAATATCAATCCAGTATTGTTGGTGGTTTTCTCTTGGGCTGCGGCAATTTGTTTCTGCAAACGAGTCGAGAAGCGACTCGTGTCACCAATAATATTGAGCCTAACTTGGTTTTTGTCGAGCAATTTTAATTCACGATGTAACACGGTAAAAAACAGTTCCATCAACAAACTGACTTCTTTATCTGGTCGGCGCCAATTTTCACTGGAGAAGGCAAACAAGGTTAATGATTCAATACCCAGTTGACTTGCTGTGCTAACTGCACGGCGCACCGCTTTAACACCTGCTTTGTGACCAAAAACCCGAGCTTTACCCTGCAGTTGCGCCCAGCGGCCATTACCATCCATAATAATCGCAACATGCTTGGGCAGAGATTGTTTTACTACATCAGATAATTGTCCCGGCAAAACTTGCGAAGTCATATGCTCCGAATCGGCTTTAGGGTCTGATCCAAACTCAACTGTAGACGACATCTACGACAATCCTTTATAAAAACAAACGCCGTGTAGTATACCCTTACACGGCGTGTTAACTCTAGCGTCTAAATTAACAGATTATACTTCCATCAACTCTTTTTCTTTCGCTGCTAAGATCTGATCAATATTTTTGATTGATGCATCAGTATGCTTTTGCACCTCATCTTCACTACGACGTACATCATCTTCTGTGCATTCTTTGGCTTTTTCAAGCTTCTTAACTTCACTAATAGCATCACGACGAACGTTACGAATCGCAATTCGGCCATTTTCAGCTTCGTTACGTACCACTTTGATGAAGTCTTTACGACGTTCTTCAGTTAACGAAGGTAATGGAATACGCAAAGTAGCACCCGCTGTCATTGGGTTTAAGCCCAAGTCAGAGCTCATAATAGCTTTCTCTACCGCTTGAACCATAGTTCTATCGAACACACTAACCGTTAAGGTACGAGAATCTTCTACGCCTACGTTTGCCACTTGCTTAAGCGGTGACATAGAGCCGTAACAAGACACTTGGATAGAATCTAATAAACTTGGGTGTGCGCGACCGGTGCGAACTTTCGCCATTTGATTTTTAGTCGCATCTACACATTTACCCATGCGCTCTTGCGCATCTAACATAATAGTATCAATCACAATAGTTTCCTTTTTGTCACAAATTCACGTGTGTTTGAGCATTAGCCTAAGAATGACACATGCAATAAAACCGCTCAAACAGTTAAATGATATAATGTAAATATTTTCTGTGTCTGTGATTAAGCAGATTGTTTACTGCTAATAATCGTACCTTCTCTCTCACCCATAATCACGCGGCGAAGTGCTCCTGGCTTATTCATATTGAATACCAGAATAGGCATATTATGATCACGAGCCATAGTAAATGCAGCAAGATCCATTACTTTAAATTCTGATTCAAGAACTTCAGCATAACTAAGTGCGTCATATTTAACCGCTTCAGGATCTTTCATTGGGTCAGCAGAGTATACACCATCGACTTTAGTGCCTTTTAATACCACTTCAGCTTCAATCTCAATACCACGTAAACAGGCTGCAGAATCAGTTGTACAAAAAGGATTACCCGTACCCGCAGCAAAAATCACTACTCGGCCAGACTTTAATAAACTAATTGCTTCTGTCCAGGTGTAATCATCACACACACCTTTAAGCGGGATAGCAGACATAAGACGAGCATTAACATATGCACGGTGCAAGGCATCACGCATGGCTAAGCCATTCATTACGGTTGCTAACATACCCATGTGATCGCCCACCACGCGGTTCATACCAGCTTTTGCTAAGCCTTCACCACGAAACAGATTACCACCACCAATAACCACGCCAACTTGGATACCAAGTTCAACAAGCTCTTTCACTTCTTGAGCCATACGATCAAGTACTTTAGGGTCAATGCCGAAGCCTTCTTCACCCATTAATGCTTCACCGCTTAATTTAAGCAGAATGCGTCTAAACGCTGGTTTTGGATTGGTGCTCATAATTTTCATCCTGATCATAACAAAACCGCAGCGGTTGCTGCGGTCTTAGGGTATTTAGATAAAAGCGATTACGCTTTTTTAGTAGCAGCAATTTGCGCAGCTACTTCAGCAGCAAAATCTTCTGCCTTCTTCTCGATACCTTCACCAACTTCTAAACGTACGAAGTTAGTTACTGTTGCGCCTTTAGATTTCAGTACTTCGCCAACAGTTTTCTTTGGTTCCATGATGAAAGCTTGACCAGTAAGAGAGATCTCACCAGTGAACTTCTTCATACGACCAACAACCATCTTCTCAGCGATGTCAGCAGGCTTGCCTTCATTCATCGCGATTTCGATTTGAAGTGCTTGCTCTCTTTCTACAAGTTCAGCAGGAACATCTTCAGGGTTGACGAAATCTGGCTTAGAAGCAGCAACATGCATTGCGATGTGCTTCAATGTTTCTTCATCAGCTTCACCGGCTACAACAACACCAATGCGCTCACCGTGGCGGTAAGAAGCTAGGTTTGCACCGTCGATGTACTCAACGCGACGAACGTTGATGTTTTCGCCGATTTTAGTCACTAGAGCAACACGAGTTTCTTCAAACTGTGTTTTTAACTCTTCAATAGTCACTTTAGATGCAGCAGCAACGTCTAACACTGCGTTAGCAAATGCTAAGAAGTTTGAATCTTTTGCAACGAAGTCAGTTTGGCAGTTAACTTCTAATAGTGCAGCGAAACCTTCGCCATTCTTGATTAGAATTGTACCGTCAGCAGCGATGTTACCTGCTTTTTTAGCAGCCTTCGCAGCGCCGCTTTTACGCATGTTATCAATCGCTAGTTCGATGTCACCGTCAGTTTCAGTCAGTGCATTCTTACAGTCCATCATGCCAGCGCCAGTGCGGTCACGAAGTTCTTTAACTTGGGCAGCAGTAATCGCCATTGTTAAATCCTCTAATTTAATTCGTCTAATATTGCATTTATAAAACAGGGGCCAATAGGCCCCTGTTCACCAATTATCTTATTGGCAAATAAGGGGGATGCTAAGCATCACGCCTTATTAAACAGCTTCTACGAAACCGTCTTGCTCTGCTTGAACAGCTAAATCTTGACCACGGCCAGCGTTAGCAGCTGCAGCAACAGAAGAAGTGTACAAACGGATAGCACGCATAGCGTCATCGTTACCAGGAACGATATAGTTAACACCGTCTGGTGCAGAGTTGGTATCAACAACTGCAACAACTGGGATACCTAGGTTGTTAGCTTCTTTAATAGCAATATGCTCATGGTCAGCACCGATAACGAATAATACGTCAGGTAAACCGCCCATGTTTTTAATTCCGCCTAAAGACTTTTCTAATTTGTCTAATTCGCGTGAACGCATTAACGCTTCTTTCTTAGTTAACTTGTCGAAAGTACCGTCTACAGACTGGCTTTCTAGCTCTTTAAGACGCTTGATTGACTGACGAACAGTTTTCCAGTTGGTTAACATGCCGCCTAACCAACGGTGATCAACATAATACTGATCACAAGAAAGTGCAGATGCTTTGATGGCTTCGCCAGCAGCGCGCTTAGTACCTACGAATAATACTTTACCTTTCTTAGAAGCAATGTTGCTAATGAAAGCTAGAGCTTCGTTGAACATTGGTACTGTATGCTCAAGGTTAATGATGTGTACACCATTACGAGCACCGAAGATGAAAGGCTTCATCTTTGGGTTCCAGTAACGAGTTTGGTGACCGAAGTGAACACCAGCTTGTAGCATTTCGCGCATTGTAACAGTAGTCATTGTATATACCTTAATGTAAGGGGTTAGACCTCCACGCATCCCATGTTTTCGACTTTCTAACTTCCGTTAAGAATGAGAAAGCACCCCGAAAAATGTGTCGATACGTGTGTGATTTAGTATTTAAGTTAATTGCCATGTATAATAGCCGCCATATTTTACGATTTGCCGAACATGATGTACATCTCGCTTAAAAAGCGTCGATTGACATTATATTTACTCGAACCGTACAACAACGAACTTACACATAACGGCGCGCTTTATACCATAAACGGCAAGTAAATACAAATTTTTGCCGTAAAATCCTTGGATAAAACATGCCTATTTTGACCGTCAAAAGATAGAGAGTTTTCATGAGTATAGTGATCAAAAATGCAGACGAAATAGAAAAAATGCGCGCAGCGGGTAAATTAGCAGCGCAAGTCTTAGAAATAGTCGCTCCATATGTTAAGGCTGGAGTCACCACAAATGAATTAAATGACATTTGTGCTAAATATACCGAAGAGCAAGGTGCTATCTCTGCACCACTGAATTATCACGGATTTCCAAAGTCTATTTGTACCTCGGTAAACGAAGTCGTCTGCCACGGTATTCCTTCTGACTACGTGTTAAAAGAAGGCGACATGATTAACCTCGATATTACGGTTATTAAAGACGGTTATCATGGTGATACCTCTAAAATGTTTCTGATTGGTGAAGTGTCAGCAAAAGACAAACGTTTAAGCCGCATTGCCCAAGAAAGCTTATATTTAGCCATTCGCAAAGTGCGTCCTGGGTTAAAATTAGGCGAAATTGGCACGACTATCGAAAAATTCATCAAAACAAGCAAAACAGGGCTTGATAAGTATTCCATCGTGCAAGATTATTGTGGTCATGGTATTGGCACTGGATTCCACGAAGAGCCTCAAGTTGTTCATTATAAAAATAATGATAAAACCGTGCTAAGACCAGGGATGTGCTTTACGATTGAACCAATGATCAATGCGGGTCGTCATACCACCGTATTGAATAAAAGTGATAATTGGACCGTCACCACCTCAGATAGTAAAAATTCGGCACAGTGGGAACACACGCTTTTAGTGACCCAAACTGGTGTAGAAGTGTTAACTTTGCGTGAAGAAGAAGACTTTCCTCGTATTATTAATCACTAAAAATTAAAAGAGTAAGGACATCAATGAATACTGCGCTGGCCGCCAAAAACACATTAATTGACCTAAACCAGCGCTTAGTTGAGCAGTACACTGCAAAACACCCAATTGCTGATATTGTTAAACACCGTAGTCAATTTGTTGATGCTTTACTCATACAAACTTGGCAAGATTTTGGCCTCAATAATGGCCACATTGCCTTGGTTGCTGTTGGCGGTTATGGTCGCGGCGAGCTGCACCCTCATTCAGACGTAGACTTACTGTTTTTGGTCGACGATGAACCATTATCGCCAGAAACTGAAACTCTGCTGAGTCAATTTATTACCTACCTTTGGGATACAGGGCTTGAAATAGGCCACAGTGTTCGCACCATAGCGCAAACTATTGAACAAGGTAAGTCAGACATCACCATTGCCACGAATCTGATTGAAGCCAGATTGCTTACCGGCAATGAATTTCTGTTTGACGTGTTATATGACGCCATTCGTCAACAAGACTTTTGGCCCTCATATGACTTTTATAACGCCAAAAAAGATGAACAATCGGCACGCCACAGCAAAGCCAGTGCCTTTGATTTAGAACCTAACATCAAAACTTGCCCTGGCGGATTACGCGATATTCAGACCATAGCCTGGGTCGCGATGCGCCACTTTGACGCGGCGACATTAGAAGAACTGGTCGAATACGATTTTTTGTCACCGGCAGAGTTAGCCGAACTCATTGAGTGCCAAAATTTTCTGTGGGAAATTCGCTTTGCCCTGCACATCACAGCTAATCGCAACGAAAACCGCCTACTATTTGACTTGCAACGCCAAATAGCCAGTTTATTAGGTTACGAAGATGCCACTCAATTAGCTGTTGAGCAAATGATGAAACGCTATTATCGCACGGTGCGCCGCGTGATGGAGCTCAATCAAATGCTGTTGCAATTGTTTAAGCGCGCGACTTTGGGCCATACAAAAGCGCTTGAGATACAGCCTATTAGCGATGTTTACCAACGTCGCGGGCGTTACATCGAAGTATTGAATGATGATTTATTTAGTCTCCACAACGAAGAGATATTACGTTTATTTCTGTTGGTGGCTAAAAACTCTAATATTCAAGAAATCTACGCGCCCACTCTCAGGTTGTTACGCAATGCCCGTAGAGCCTTAACGACACCGTTACAAGAAAACCCTGCCTGTCGTAAAGTGTTTATGGAGATCTTAAAACATCCTCGCGGCATAGCGGCATTTTCATTAATGCATCGACACGGCATTTTATCGTCTTACCTACCTGCTTGGCGCAAAATTGAAGGCCAGATGCAGTTTGATTTATTTCATGCCTATACCGTTGATGAGCACACCCACAGATTACTGCTCAATATTGAACGTTTCTCACAAGCAGAACAAAAAGATGAATTCCCACTGGGCGCCATCTTAATTAATCAATTACCGAAAAAAGGCTTATTGGTACTCGGGGCCATTTTTCATGATATCGCCAAAGGCCGCGGCGGTGACCACAGTAAACTGGGCTCCAAAGATGCAATCGATTTTTGCAAATTGCATGGCATGAATGATCACGACGGACGTTTGGTGGCATGGTTAGTTGAAAATCATCTAGTAATGTCGATCACTGCGCAACGAAGAGATATTTCAGATCCAGAGGTCATAGCACTGTTTGCTGAAAAAGTGCGCGATGCCGCGCATTTAAGTTATTTATACTGCCTTACCGTTGCCGACATTTGCGCCACCAATGAAAAAACATGGAATAATTGGAAAGGATCATTGCTGCGGGATTTGTATTTTGCCACCCAACGGGTATTAGCTCGGGGTAAAGAAAAACCTATCGACGTAAAAGCGCGAGTACAAGAGATCCAAGCCAAAGCGAAAAAAGAACTGATCCGCCGCGGGTTGAAAGAAAAAGACATGGATACGCTGTGGTCACGGTTTAAGTCGGAGTATTTTTTACGTCATCAACCAACCCAAGTTGCTTGGCATGCAGAAGCGATTTTAAAACATCATCACGATGATCCATTAGTGTTAATGTCAAAACATACTACTCGTGGTGGCACTGAACTGTTCGTCTACAGTAAAGATAAACCAAAACTTTTTGCTACTGTAATGACCGTTTTAGACAATAAAAACATTAATGTTCATGACGCCAACATCATGACATCAAAAGATAATTATGCACTCGACACCTTTGTTATTTTAGAACAAGATGGCGAACCTATTGTGCAATTATCTCGCATTCAAAGTATCCGCAAGGCGCTCGAAAAAGCCCTAGCCAGTGAAAACCCTAAATTACCAAAATTTAGAAAATTAGCGCGGATCATGAAACCTTTTAATGTTGCGACTCATGTGAGTTTCTTACCCAGTGCCCGTCATGGTACAAGTATGATGGAATTAATTACCTTAGATACGCCAGGTCTGCTGGCCAAAGTCGGTGATACCTTTTATCGTTGTAACGTTACACTGTTAGCGGCAAAAATTACCACTATCGGTGAACGTGCAGAAGACTTCTTTATTTTACAAAACCAAAATGCGACAGCCCTAGATGAGCAACAGCAGCAACAATTATCTGATGCGCTTACACTGGCGCTAAAATCATCTAACTAATTTTTTTAACCTTAATTTTTACGCTACTAATCATTTAATACCGGGAGAAAACAATGGAGGCTTTACGCCAACGCATTGAAGCAGCATTCGAAACACGTCAAGACATCTCACCTTCAAGTGTTGAACCTAGTGTTCGCGCCGATGTGGAGACAGTGATCAGTATGCTCGATAAAGGCCAAGCACGTGTTGCAGAGAAAATTGATGGCGAATGGCATGTGCATCAATGGCTAAAAAAAGCGGTGCTACTGTCTTTCCGCATTTTTGATAATGGCGTGATTGAAGGCGGCGAAACTAAGTATTTCGACAAAGTCCCACAAAAATTTGCCGATTATGATCAAGCTCGTTTTCAAGCTGAAGGTATTCGCGTTGTGCCACCAGCCACCGTTCGTAAAGGGTCATTTATCGGTAAAAATACCGTATTAATGCCATCTTACGTTAACTTAGGTGCCTATGTTGATGAAGGCACTATGGTTGATACATGGGCAACGGTAGGTTCGTGTGCGCAGATAGGTAAGAACGTTCATCTATCAGGTGGTGTGGGTATTGGTGGTGTATTAGAGCCATTACAAGCCGGACCAACCATTATTGAAGATAACTGCTTTATTGGAGCTCGCAGCGAAATCGTTGAGGGTGTGGTGGTTGAAGAAGGCAGTGTGATTTCAATGGGCGTTTACATTGGCCAAAGCACACGGATTTTCGACCGTGAAACTGGTGAAGTACATTATGGTCGAGTGCCAGCAGGTTCGGTTGTAGTATCAGGTAATTTACCATCAGCTTGCGGCACATACAGTTTATATGCAGCCATTATTGTTAAAAAAGTCGATGCTAAAACCCGTGGTAAAGTGGGTATTAATGAACTATTACGTATCGTTGATTAATCTTGCTCAACAGCGATAAATAGATAAAAGGCTCCTAGGAGCCTTTTTTATTGTGTTGATAATATTTACTGAACAAATTCACTTAACCAGTCAAATTGACAAAAAGCATCGACTCTCATCAATAACCTAGATTAATTAAATCTGTAATAAGCTAATGCATCGGCGTATTAGGCGTTAACCAATAATGCATTAGCTAATATTTTCCAGGTGAGCATACCGATAACCTGATGCTTGTCATTGTGAACAATCAAATAGTTTGCATTGGTTGTTTCCATCATGAGTTTGGCATCATTCAAAATCGTACTGTCAGATATCATATCGACCTTATGCATCATTACCTGATGCACACGCTTATTAAGCAGGCTTCTATCCACTGCGCGCTCTGCTGCGGTATCTAAAAAAGGGCTGTGCCAAAATGCCAAGGTATTGTTATCGATGACACCAATGGGCGTACGATGTTGTTCTGACAGTACCACAGCCACATCCATTTTAGCCTTTTTCATCATTGCTTCTGCATGCTCAAGAGTATGGTACTCCTCAAGAAATACAACCGGAGCTAATAGCAAACCGCTCACGACTCCCGCGTCTTTAAAGTCTTTACTCGCTAAAATATCCAAGCATGCATCAACAACAACCTCATCGTATATTTTACCTCTGCCCTTTAGTAAATCTTGGGTTAGCACTGCCATGCCAAGGGCGGGACGATAAGGTCGATGGCTAAGTATTGATTCGGCAACGTCGGCTACGGCAATAATCTTAGCCTCAAGTATAATATCATCAGCTTTTAATCCTTTAGGGTAACCAGAGCCATCTAAACGTTCATGATGCTGGAGGATCATTTGTTTGATCGGCCATGGGAAATCGACTTCACTAACAATCAGCGCCCCTTGCTCGGGATGCTGTTTAACCAAGCCAAATTCAGCATCACTCAGTTTTGATGTTTTAGACAGGATCTGACTAGGGATGGCCAATTTACCAATATCATGGATCAATGAGCCCAGTTTAAGTCCTTCTAAACGATCTGGAGGTAAACTCATTTTCTCACCAATAAGATAACTTAATTGTGCCACTGACTTTTGATGCCCTGCGGTGTAAGCATCTTTAAGCTCTAGCGCCTCGGAAATAGCACCTATAAGTTGGACTAAAATCGAGGTCATCTTTTCTTTTTGGATTTTAATGATGCTCGACTGCCGAGAGACGGCCTTCATGGTGCGAGGTAATTCGATACAGTGCCATAAAATTGTAGCAAAAATACTCAAGGATTTTGCATCAACTTGGGTATAGGTGGTGTCCCGATTACCCACCCCAATAATACCGACTAATTTTTTGCGATAATGAATAGGGACGCATAAATGGTTTTTAAAGGCAAAAAAGCCATCTTCTTGGGTGTTATTTTTAGACAACACAGTTAAATCATTATGAATAACGGGTTTGCCAGAACGAATGGTTTCGGCCCAAATACCAGAATTGGCTTTATACTCTTGGCCCTTGGAGAGTGTAAAATAATCAGCTACCGCTTCATTCCACGCAGTGCTAACGATTTGATTCTTTTTTTCATCAAATTTGTGTAAGTAACCCACTTTAGAATGGGTTAACGACAAGCCTTGGTTTATCGCAGTGGTAAATACCAAATCAGGACGAGCATTAATAACTTCTTCTATTTGATTAAGCCAATCATCACTTGAAAGTATCGCTTGATGATAATCAGGATGGAGCTGTGACAACCACGCTTTGTCTAACTCGATTACAATCACAGTTATACACCAATGCTGATCACTTTCTTCTATAGGAGTCATGGTAGCTTGAAGTGCATTGCCTTTATCATCAACAAAATTGATAACATGATCGATATGGCGATTGTTAAAATCGATGTTGTCTAATGTAAGAGCGGAAAAGGCATGCGAAAGCGGTTGTTTTAAAATAGCCGCTATAGGTTTATTGACTAATTTATACAATGGCTCACTCAGTTTAATTAACTCAAGCCTGTCATTAAAAATACCCCAACACAGTTTGGCTGTTTTAGGCAATTCAGATGGTTTTAAGAATAAGTCAGCTTTGTGTAGCATGGTGGGCCCTATTTAATATTTTCAATCGGCATAGGAAGTGGTTTAACTTAGCGAGGTCGAGGATTTCAATATTTCTCCCTAAAATTGACCTTACACTATGACGCATATTGTTTACAAAGCGTATCGCCCTTCAACACCAAATAGATACAACATCGACAGGAATTACGACAGCATACCATTGATAATATTAAACAATCCTAACGATTATCTTTGACGAGTTCAAAGCGTGTTACTCGCTTAAACTGAATAACTGCAACATCCATGTTCCGCTCTGTAAGACCAACACTCAAGTAAGGCTACACAGTTTATGTAACGCCTTACTTGGGCGCTTTTTTGTAGTATATGACCGATAAATAACGACGTTAAAAGACTACCGTTTTATTACCGTACACCACAACTTGTTCATTTAATACTAATTGTAGCGCTTTGCTTAATACGCTTTTTTCAACATCACGACCGTTATGTGCTAACTCTTCAGCACTGTAACTATGATCAACTGAAATCACATCTTGTTTGATAATCGGCCCTTCATCTAAAAGATTATTCACAAAGTGTGCTGTTGCACCAATAATTTTGACGCCGCGATCCCAAGCCTGCTTGTACGGAGATGCTCCAATAAAAGCCGGCAAGAATGAATGATGAATGTTAATGATCTTATCTGGAAATGCTGACACAAATTCAGGCGTTAACACTCGCATATATTTAGCCAACACTAAAAAGTCAGTCTCATAAGGCTGAATTACCGCCAACATCGCCTGCTCATGTTCCTGACGATTTAACCCTTCGTGGCTAACATAATGAAATGGAATATCAAATTTTTCAGTCAATGGCTGCAGCACATCATAATTCCCCACTACAGCAGCAATCTCAACGTCTAAGCCGCCGTAATAGGATTTCATTAAAATATCACCTAAACAATGGGCTTCTTTTGTCACCATGATCACGATACGTTTTTTACCCATATCGACCAATTTCATCCGATTCTGGGTAGGCAATACCGCGCGTAACTCACTTAATAGCCGTTCATCATCAAACTGACCTTCAAGTTCTGCGCGCATAAAAAAGCGCCCTTGTGTGTGGTCTACAAATTCGGTGTTTTTAATAATGTTTAATTGATGAGCGAAACATACACTGGTAATTTTGGCAATCAAGCCTTGGGCATCGGCACAATCGGTTATCAGCACTTTTCGCTGTAAAACAGGTGGGTTAATAATGGTATGATCTTGTTGGCTCACGCTTACAACTCCTCTTTAAAGACTGTTCAACAGTGTGCCATTTAAAAAGATTTTTGGGTGAGGTTTTTAGTGATAAATTTTCATAAAATGAAAATTATCTCCTTTTTAATCTCATGTTCTAAACAATGGCCGCCAAATTAAGCCAAAATTCAACACAACTACATATAACGGCTGTCATTAGCGTCGAGAATCTAAATATTTTTGCAGTAATTTACGCAGAGTTTCCGCTTTAGTCCCATAGACAACTTGAACACCTTTACCCATTACCACCACGCCTTTAGCGCCCAAGCGCATCAGTCTGGCTTTATCAATTAAATGCGCTTGGTTAACACTAATACGTAAGCGGGTTAAACAAGCGTTAATTTCAACTATATTATCGCGCCCACCTAATGCCGAAATCATCGCTCTTAAGCTCTCTTTGGGTTTTGCGGGTATATCGCTTTGTTCTATTCGCCCTGGGGTTTTTAAGTTAAATGCTAAAATGCTGGCCCTAAAAATAGCGTAATAGATCACAGCTGTGAGCGGACCTAGTACCACAATCCAATGCGTATTGGCAGAGCGAGAAAACAATAACGTAAAATCCACCAATCCATGAGAAAACACAATACTGTGATGAATGTCGAGCAAAATGCACACGCTATAGGCAATACCAGTGAGTAATGCATGGACAATAAATAAGATAGGCGCAACAAACATAAAGGCAAATTCAATCGGCTCTGTCACCCCAGTTAGCCAGCTGGCCGTAGCAGCGGATAACATAATACCTGCCACTCTGTTGCGCTCAGCTTTATCAGCACAACGCCAGATAGCTAATGCGGCGGCAGGTAAGCCCCACATTTTTATCAAATAGCCGCCTGCGAGATTTCCAGCTAATGGGTCACCAGCGAGATAGCGAGCCACCTCACCTCGTACAACTGTTCCTTGGTTAATGTATTGGCCTATTTCAAGATAAAATGGCGCATTCCAAATATGATGTAACCCAAGCGGAATTAATAAACGTTCAACCGTACCGTAGACCCCAAAAGCAATGGCAGGATCTTGATACACGGACCAATCAGAAAGATGTTCGATAACACGAGATAACGGTGGCCATACATGGATTAAAAGATAAGCCAACGCCATAGAGAGAGGAATAACAATGATGGGCGCACTGCGGCGACCTTCAAAAAATGAAAAAATAGCTGGTAATTTAACATGATGACTAATGTTTACCGCTAAACAAGTGATCGCACCAACTAACATACCGCCAGCGATGCCAGTATCAATGGTTTGCATCCCCCACAATGGCCGTGAAACCAGGCCATAAATATCTGTGAGGGCCCCCATGGTAGATAGAAAAACACCAAAACCAAAGACTGCAGAAAAAGCAGCAATACCTTGATCACGGCAAAATCCAATGGCTACTGCGACGCTAAACAACAATGGCATCATGGTAAACACTAAGTTACCGACTGCAGACAAGACAGTATTTAATTCTGTTGGGATAAATGGCAGCGGATTAAACGTCAACCCTAACATCACCCCCGCAGCGGGTAAAATAGCAATTGGAATCAGCAGAGCTTGACTAAGACGCTGGGCAAATTTAAACCATTGTTGCGTAATAAAACTTACGCTACGTTTACCGATATAACGGTGCTGTGCCAAGTGGCTATCCATGTTTTAGCTTCTATTTCGGGTTCCATCGTTTCACAGGCATCGATCTCTAACCGTTCAGTCAGGGGTTTTGCACCTAATTCAGTAAATAATTCATCAAATTGTTTTATCGCACCACAATAGGTTTCGTAGCTTGAATCACCTAAGCCAATAAGGCTGTATTGCAATGAGGGCAGATACGGTGCGTTGGATTTAAGTTCATTAAACCAAGGCGCAATATCTTCAGGTAAGTCACCTTGTCCAGTAGTGGACGATACGACTATTAGTAGCTCATTCTGTGGTGGCACAAAACCTAATAATTCATTAGGTTGCCAAAGTTTAGCGGTAAAACCTAATTTTGCAATCTCCTTAGTCACTGTTTCAGCAGTAAATTGTGCACTACCATAAACGGTACCAAAAACAATATTGACCATTTTCATGGTATACTTTCCCCTTAAATTAAATACTATGTAAAATACCTTGAGTGTTAATAACTTACCTTACTGTATTCTTTTAGTCTCTCGCAAGTGTCTTTATGCTGCTAAGGTTAAATCAATAGGGTCAAAGCGGGTTGGCTCAAAGTGAAATAACGCCACAATGGAATCTAGACCATGCGACAAGTGAGCCGAAAGCGAAAACTCAAACTCCAGCATAAATCTGCCCACATACGCCGTAATTACTATTTTCATATTGAACAACAAAATCATAAGCTTATTCCCCCTATTGCTGAGTTCGAAAAGCTCAAAAAAGCGATTGCCGATCACATAGAATAAATCAGCGTCTTAGGGTGTTAACTAAGTAACATACTTGGCATAGATGATAATTGATCATCATCCCAGCCAAATGCAGCGAAAATATCTAGCCATTCTGCTTCTAACTCAGTTTCTATATGCATCGGTTGCTGTGTCACCGGATGGGTAAACTGCAAACTTTTTGCTATCAACCATAAACGATTAATACCGAAATGCTCACGAAAAAACTTATTTTGTTTACCATCACCATGGGTAGTATCACCAATGATGGGATGACGTAAATGCGCCATATGACGGCGTAATTGATGCTTACGCCCAGTATGAGGACTTAATCTTACTAATCCGAAACGGCTAGAAGGATAACGACCTGAGCTAAAGGGTATTTCAGCATTCAATAGTGGTTGGTAATCCGTCACCGCTTGTTGTGCTGCTTTATTGGGATCGACATGCTTGTCCCCCAAATCATCAAATTCTTGTTTCAAGGCATAATCTAACCTGTCAGACTCGTGCATATTGCCACGAATAATGGCTAAGTATTGCTTCTTAATACTGTGATCGGCAAATTGCTCACATAATGCCCGAGCCACCTCACTCGATTTAGCAAACAGCAATACGCCAGATGTCGGACGGTCTAAGCGATGCACTGGAAACACATGACAACCCACTAAATCACGGGTCATCTGCATCGCAAAAAAACGCTCTCTTCGAGCTAAATAACTGCGATGAACTAATAAACCTGCGGGTTTATGTATTGCAACAATATGCTCGTCTTCAAATAATATCTCGACATGAGGAGGCTGTACGTCGTCTAAGTCAGTGTCTTCAGCACTATAATTCATGTCATCAGAGCTTATTTGCCCAAATAAATCATCATTATCCAATGAGTATTCAGCATCGTTATCTTTTGTCATCTTTATCACTTTACTTATTTTGTATTGGGCTAAGCCTATTCGGTCAAGCTTTGTTGGCATAGGGTATATAGGATTAATGTGGCTGACGTTATTTTCGCTTAACGCTGGCTGAGCAATATATCAAATTGCCGTAACAGGGCAATCATCACCTCACCATGGGGCTTACTTTGCCATACGTGCTCAGCCATAGGGGCTAACGCCATATTGCTTGGCAAAGGATGTCGTTGTACAACAAGCTCGGTCATCTTTGGAATAAAAATAAACTGCAACCATTGCTCAAATGCCATTACATCACAGCAAAATGGTGCCGCACTGGTCATTGCTGATACTGGAGGTAAAATATCAGACCACAGCTGAAACTCCTTAAGCAATTGTTCTAATTTAATTAAATGATTTTGGCTGGTTAAATAAAGCATAAAAGTGAACGACAACATCAAGGCTAAGTCGGAATATGATATCATTTAGCGCATTGAATACCCATCCAACATATGTGATTTAGTGACAACACCCATGACCGAGATAACTACCCTAAGCCAGTTTCTGACGACAGCAAATACTCAATTCCAAATATACGATTTAGGTCGCCGAGTGCAACATATCGATATGTTAGCCTTTCAGCAAATTGACTCTTTATTGGCGCCGTATCCTTATCCCATTCAAGGCCATGCGCAGTTTGCAATCGTATTTTGGCAACAAGCACAATTACCCTATATCTGGTTTGTAAAATTACCTTTAGA
The DNA here is from genome assembly GCF_009994065.1 of Shewanella vesiculosa. Classification (NCBI taxonomy): domain Bacteria; kingdom Pseudomonadati; phylum Pseudomonadota; class Gammaproteobacteria; order Alteromonadales; family Shewanellaceae; genus Shewanella; species Shewanella vesiculosa. Next base: position 25,645 of record NZ_JAACSD010000019.1, on the reverse strand, counting down.
TGAGCAAGGTTTATTATCACCTGCGCCGCGAACTCAGTTTATTAAAATGATTTTAGAGGCCTTGGGTCGTAACCCAACCCAAGCATTAACTGATGAACAGCAAGAGCAATTAGCCAATCATCCATTTAGCTTTAAGCCAAATCAACATAAACTGGCATTATTTAATGCCTTAGTGAGGCTTCAGCTTAATCAACCGGCATCGAGTCAATACGAATTTGCCGCACAGTATTTGTCTGGACAAGCAGCGCATGACACATGGCCACAACTGGGTGTTCAAGGTTTAGCAGATCTTTGCGTTCGCGCACACCAATTTAACCATCTTGATGACATAATCAACGCCCTTGATAATGCTCCTATTGAAGTAAAAGCTGCACTTTGCCAAAGCTTGGAGCACATTAATCTTGATAAGCGCCTTGCTGAACACTTGTTTAGTCAATTACAACAAGCTGAAGATCATCTAAAGGTCATGTATTTAGCGGCATTAGCGTCCAATGTGCACTACAGCATGGCAGCGATTAATCAGTTAAATGACCAGCAAGCTCTGGATGAAAACACCTTAATCACCATTGCGGCTCGTAACTGGTTAGCCCTAAAAGATGATGACACTCGTAAACACTATTTAGAAGCACTTGCAAAGCAGCCGCAGCACTTCTTTAATCAAGTATTTGCTGATATCGTGGCAATACCCAGCTTGCGTCCTGGATTATTAGCTGACTTAAGGCATCCAGACAGAAGCATTCAACTAGCGACCGCTATCGGCGGATTATTTAGGGCAACCAGCCTATGATGAGTGATTTTTTAATATTTGTTGCTTTAATTGTTGTTGGCGCTTTTTTTTGGCAATTAAGACAAATGGCCGAACTTAGCCGAACTGTCGTAGAGCAGTCGTGTAAAAAACAGAACGTACAATTGCTCGCCATTGCAATGGAATCGGCTCGTCCGAGTATTGGTGGCACGACAGGCATTTGTTGGAAAGCAACTTTTATGTTCGAATTTAGCACCGACGGTTTAAACCAATATCGTGGACACATCATGATGCATGGTAATCGTGCGACTAAGATTGAATGGCCTATTTTCCCGGAGCCAGAATGGATGGATGCCCCTATGGCCAGTGGTAAATTTGGCGGATGCGGCAGCAGTAAAAGTTGCGATTCAGGCAAATGCCATTAATGAGGTTAACTTGACGCTATTTTGCACTCTTGAGCAAAATAGCGTTTTATTGTTGTTCAATGCCCGAGAACTAAACATTACTGTTCATCTATTTGTTAATAGCATTGCTCTTACCATCATTAAGCTTGAGGTTTGTTAATCATTTTATAATCGTGATAAGTCACCGTTTGGATACTATCAAGCGATTTAAAAATTGCCGCCGTTCCTTCGATAGTGGTTGATGTATGTTCTGGCATCGCTAAACCTTCGAACACAGCAAACCCTAATTCTAATTCAAATTTTGTCAAGGTGACTGAAAATGCCGGATTCAGATCATCGGTATTACTGATCAGAATTTTTTTCAGCTGTTTGGATGCTTTATCTAAATAAAGCATTCCAGTAAGAGCAGCATTATCAAGTTCTTCAATATTAGGAACAAATTTAAACGCTACACTCGTTTCATCTTCAGCCACCAAAACAAGTGTGGTTAAATCAATAAGATCAGAAAATGCTAACTCATGGCTGTTCTCATCTTTATCCTCTTTAAGATCTTGTTGATGTTGCTGATATTTGTCTGTGCGCTTTTTATCAGGTTTTTCACCATTTTCAGACACCAAGGTCCATCGCTGCATTTCAGGCTGTGACGCATCAAATCGTTCAACTCGTGTTAAGTCAGGCATAACAGTATGCTGAACATATTGCCAACGTACATTTGCATCATCTGTGTTATGGTTAATCTCACTTAATGCCTGCTCAACCCATTGCAGCTCCTCAGGAGTCACCTCGGCATTAGCTTTGTAACATGTAAAAGCAATACTGATCACTAAAGCCAACGTAAACACATTCATACTATTCCCTCTTATACTAAACTCACATCAACTGTTTACAATTTGACAACATTACCAAGATAAGTTCCGATTATAGCGAAAAAAACACAAAAGAAAGGCCGCGACATTAACTGCCGCGGCCTCTTGATCTCTTGTTAAGCTTTCCAGCTATAAATGTGCTCCCTGCACCATCCATGCGTATCGCTTGCTTCCTGCTATGTCCTTGTTCAATCCTTGATGTTCCTTGTACAATTAAGTACTTTCCATCTTACTCGATTATCCTTTTACCGAGCCTGCTCCATCCTGAGCGTGTCCTTATATCATCCATGAAATTCTTAACATATCCTGTCGCAAATCATTTGCGTAGCATCTTGCATCCACTGCACATTATCATCCTGATAATGTTATAAAACCTGCTTAATCCGCTAGTGCGTCCATTGAGCAAGCTTAGCGTTTCATCCTGAAACTTAATATCGTCCGTTATGTCCGTATAGTCATGGTCTTCCTAGACCTATTTACTACCTTGTAATGTCCCCTTCCTAGGTACGAGATAAATAATAGTTCATTTACCTCAACCTAAACAGGTACCTCTAAATGATTAAAATATCCCGCGGATAATAAAAAATAAACTTTATAACAAAATCATAAGCTTAGATTTAAAAAAGAAATAATCACCATTAATTAGGTGATTCATCTCACATGCTTTGTGAGATATATCTCACAAAAATGCAGGCTAAAAAGGTAAACACCAGGTTAACGTTTAACACTAATCAAACATTTATTCTGAGTAAATAGCACGAATACTCGCCTCAACTCGCTTTTATGGTCATTTTACCCAAATAGCTTCATTTCAAGACTCGCAGATAACACCCGAATAGTTCTATACATAAATAACCACACTGACACTGGCTCATGCCAATTTATGAGCAATATTAGCCAATCCCAATAAATAGGTTTTAAGCATGAGTGGATTAAACCTAAATTTTAAGATCCTATTTAGATTTTGCTTATATAGGCTGTTTGTATGTTGAACGGTGACAGTTTTACTACCTAAATAATCTTTAAGCCCAATGACATCATTCTCGCCCCGAGTAAATTGATACTCACTATCAATTTTTATTTTTTGTGTATAGCAAGGCTTAAACGACCATACGGCCTGCACCTCATAATGGCACAGCGTGTCATATGTAAAGGACAAAAAGCGGTTCTAATCAGCCTAAAACGGCTAAAAAAGTACGCTCATCTACGACAAGCAAGCTATCAATTTAATTGATAGCTTGCTTAAAAAAGTCTCAATATTATTTATGCGATTTATTGTGTAATTTAAATTTGCACTCACGACACAATAAACACATTCAAGGAGTTATCGATGTATATAGCATATTTAAGTCCACCTCGATTTGGAGTCCGTAACACATTACGGAAGACATCATGAGGGAGGATCACGCCCCAGAGGCGAACCCATACTTATTAACAGCCAAGCAAAAAAACCATTTCTGCGTGGTAGATGAACATATTGTAATCAGCCCTTTTGAAAAGGCTGCGGAATATGGACACGCTAAAGTCACTAAGCACTTTGGGCAATCATTTGGTCTATCTGTATTTGCAGGCGCCTTCATTGCTCTGGCATTTGTATTTTATCTTACGGTAACGACTGGTTCATCAGCGGATTCATGGGGCTTAGTCAGATTTAGTGGTGGTATCGCTTTTAGCTTAGGACTCATTCTCGTAGTTGTTCTGGGTGGAGAACTGTTTACCAGCACGGTATTGAGTGCGATTGCTTGGGCACAAAAACGGGTCTCGACCAAACAATTACTGGGCTGTTGGACGCGCGTCTATTTAGGCAACCTATGTGGCGCAATGTTGATACTGCTACTGGTAATGATGTCAAAAATGTACGCCATGGACAGTAATCAATGGGGACTTAATGCACTGCATGTTTCACAACACAAGATCCACCATGATTGGAGCCAGGCTTTTGCTCTTGGGATACTGTGTAATTTGTTAGTTTGCCTAGGTGTGTGGATGACCTTTAGCTGCAAAGATGCTTTAGCTAAATCGTTACTGCTCATATTACCAGTTGCTATGTTCGTCTCAAGCGGTTTTGAACATAGCATTGCCAACTTATTCATGGTGCCACTGGGTATTGCCATTCAACACTTTGCTGGAAATGAATACTTCAGTGCATTGGGAGTAATGCGACAAACTTTTGCAGACCTTACCTTAAGTAACTTCCTGTTTAACAACCTTATTCCGGTAACGCTGGGCAATATAGTCGGTGGTGCAGTGTTTGTGGGTCTTGGTTATTACTGGATAGATAATACCGCGATGAAAGTCCCTGGCGAAGCTGCATCACGACACATTAGCACCATCACAAAAACTCCGATGCAAATTTCAAAAAAGTACCAAGATTCAAATATTGCTCAACAAACTCAATATCAACCAAGTCAAGAGGACTTAGCCATGAAAAATAAAATCCAAAAACTTATTGTCAGTGAACTAATGGACACTAAACCGACCACTCTTTCAGTTGATACAAGTATTTATCAAGCGCTTACCCTGCTAGCAAAAAATAATGTCCGCAGTGCACCTGTGATCGATAAAGATAATCAGCTATTAGGCTTTGTATCAGAGCAAGATCTTATGCGCTCACTTTGGTCTGAGGAGTTTGCATCTACATTGCCTATTTCAGTCAAAGATATTATGCAAACTAAAATGCTCACTGTCGCACCAACAGAGAAAATTGTTCAATTGCTAGAGTTTATGGTGGTTGATAAAAACAAACTATTCCCTGTGACAGATTCAGGTATGTACATTAGCGGTGGCTATCAAAGCTATGAAGAACGTCTGCGTGATGCATCTGCAACTGTACCAAGTACTTATCCAGTTGTTGAAAACGGTCGTTTATGTGGGGTTATTCGTCGTGAAACCTTCATGCAAATGTTCGCTAAGCTTTATAGTCCAGAGCACGATGGCATTACCCATCCGGTTGAACAGCAATCAGTAGCATAATCCCGAAGACACAATGCCGATGCAAATACTGATTTCATAGTCAGCTCGCAAACACTCTGCTTAAGTTGATATCACCGGGAACAAGTTAACAATATTGCTAACTTGTTCCCATACAAGATTGACTCTCTAGGTTTATGCGCAGGGTAATGCTGTCTATAATAGTGCGAAACAGTTTGTCAGCCGATTAAGCTTATTATTCATCAACAACATCCATAAACCATATTGATTGTCATTTATACAACCAAGGCTGACAAATTCATCACACTAGATTATTCACCAAAGTGAAGCTAGCGTTATATTTCTTTTCACATTCAAGTCCCATTAAACAAACATTCGTATTGAGAGCTTTTGAGATATAGAGCGTTACAACGAGCCTTCCATGAACCAAGCAATAAAGCTAACTTTACTCGTAGTCGCAGATTTTTTATATACACTCGTTAACTGATTGCGTACGGTTTTATCTGAAGCGTTTCTAAAATTAGCGATTTCCTTAGCGCTATATCCCTTGAGAGTAAACAAAGCAATGTCAGACTCGCTATCAGTTAACCCCCATCTAGAAAATTGTTTTACTATTTCCTCGCCAAAATGTCGCTTGGCACTTATCAATTCTTTCGATGCCTGCATTGAGTAAATGATCGCTTGATCACGCTCTTTGAGCAACTGTGCGTTTCTTCGTGTGGTCACTTTCGCATTCCATAGCAACATCAACAGTAAAGATAGCGAAAAAACAGAAACTGTAGCTTCTTGTAATATATGCAATATATTAGCCCCCCGCCCCATATCGGCAAAAAAATCCGAAATACTGGTGATGATAACGATCAAAAAAAATAGCATAGTCAGAAATTTTAACTTTCCAGCGTCAATCATCACATTTCGAATATAGTGCATCATTACTTCCCTAAAATTAGTTCCTTGTTAATTGTCTCACTCATTGCTTTTTTGGGTATGCGACATATGTCCTACGTACTGAAAATTAACCCTTATTTTTATACAGAAACAGAGCTCGGGACATTACGCCCATATAACAATGATTCAACCAGGCCTATCATCGGCGTTACCTGAGGTGATGATGACTTGAGTTCATCTTTGCATATTGACTCAAGCCTAACGGATCCCAATCGACACTTGCTGTTAATAATATAAATGGAAACATCGATGAAAAATCTTAACTATTTACCCGCAATCATTCTGACATCAATCGCCCTTTCATTATCTTTTACTGGGCAAGCTGTAGCTCAAAATGTTGATTTTGGTCCACTTCAGCCGTTAATTGGATCGTGGAAAACGGTTAGTCCCGGCGTTGACATCGCACCTGGAAGAACAGGGTCAAATGTTGGTGAAGGTGGCACAGCTGTAGAAGCTTTCTATGAAATAAGAACATATGAAGCCGCTGCCGACGCTGTTAATGCCAGTGATCAATCTCTGGTCGCTATCTATTACAAACTAGAGGTGTTTAGACAAAGAGACGATGCCAAGTTTCATGATCAGCGTGGTTATATGATTTACGACCAAAAGAATCAAATGGTATATAACTCATTCTGTGTGCCAAGAGCGGTATGTGTGACCGCAGAAGGAAAAGCAGGCAAAAAAATGACCCTGACAGCGCCAAGTAGAGGTATAGGTGAATCGACATATATGACCGAGAATGCGACGACCCAAGGATTCTCTATGACAATGGAAATTAGTGAAAAAACCCTGTCCTACTCACAAACCACCAAACTCAATATCTACGGTAAAGATTTCTCTCATACCGATGCTGCGACGTTAGAAAAAGTGAATGAGTAAGTTAATACGACTTCTCGCGCTTAAATAAAACAATGGCAAAGAGTAGGTTATTGATTAGACGCTGCAAATAACAGCGTCCTTCTACTCAGATAACGAGAAGGCATCAGCAACGCATGGGCAATCTAGGCATAAAGGGCATCAGTCATAAACTTGGCTTATTAACGGCTTAAATCAGCTGATGTCCGCCTATTACTCCAAACTATATTTTTTGATAGTAAAATTAAACAAATAAACAGAGCAGGTTATCGCCAAAAGAAGCTAAACAATCATCGACCGCCGAACACAATAAAGCACTTATCCTAATAAAGGAAACAGTTGCAAATGGGGTAAATCAACTTGTGACTAATGGTTATTGATTTTCAAATAATTAATCGTCTCAATAGCCACAGTCAAATAATCCACTTTATTTAATAGTTACAATTTTTACGGCATTAACATCAACCAATACCCACTAAAAATCGTTACTTTATTCTAAATATAAGCAGTGAATAGCTGATTCACTTTCAATCTCATATGTGTTGTGCCAAACAACCTGATTAATGTGTCGCTTTATCTCCCCAAATTTCCTCTAACCTTTGGTCACGACCGCAATTCCAGCGATAAGCATGGTAGCGAATAGGATTGTTCTTATAGTAATCTTGATGGTAACTTTCATCGCCTTTGATAGGGTAAAAAACACTCGATGCTAAAATTGGCGTAACCACTTTCTGGTTAGGAAATTGTTTTTCAATATCGCTTTTAGACTGTTCGGCAATTTGCCTTTCTTTATCATTTGCCACAAATATTGCGCTTAAATAGCTAGTACCTTTGTCACAGAACTGCCCTCTTGCATCAAAGGGATCAATATTTACCCAGTAATAATCTAATAACTCTTTGTAGCTCACTTTATTAGGATCATAGGTTATCTGTACCGCTTCAAAATGACCTGCATGGTTACCGTTATAGGTGGGATCTTTTAAGCTTCCACCAGTAAACCCTGATATCACATCGCTAACACCATCAAGCTTTTCAAAATCGGACTCCATACACCAAAAACATCCTCCGGCTAAAATGGTCTTATCTGCCGTGGCGTTAGAAGCATAGGACAATAAGCTTGCTGCCAATATTGTTAGCATTAATATACTTTTCATAACACCCTCCTTATTTTTCGAGATGATGGCCTGCTTGTATCAAACATATGTGCACTACGAAGTTAATAATATGAAGGTTCACTATGGCAGAAAGCTGTCACTATTACATTGAGTTTATTATTTAGACAAAAGGTCATTGAGATAATCATCAGCATTTTCAGAGTATCAATGACATGCTTGAACATGCCCTCGGGATAAATTGAGAGTATCAATATAGGCATTAGCAGATTCAGTTGATATTGGGTCATATTGGCGAACATTAGTGTCACAAAGATGACGAGATAATCGTTCAAATAAGTGTTCAATTACATCACAGGATTATAAAAACATCGCGAAAACTGAACGATATCGATAGGACTTATTATGAATATTGAGATTAGCGATTTAGATAGGCTAAAGCTAGTTAACCTAGCACATCATCAACCCAGTCCGACCATAGAATTCCGCAGCGACTCAAATATGAGTTTTAGATGCAAAAAGGCACAACCTTAAGTTATAAGGTTGTGCCCGTTAACACTTTTGTCAGCATCCTGCTGAATATTTGCTCCCTGCACACCATCCATGTAAACATGCTTCCTGCAGTCCTTTTCCCTGTTCTCATTTCCTTGTCTATTTGTGTAATACAAACAAACCCATGAGTGTCATTCCTTTGAACAGCCTATCCATTGACTGAGCGGTAAATCTATTCAATCCGTTGAATCTATCCATGCTGCATCCTGCAGCCCTATCCTTGTTATCCTTGTGTCAACAGCATGACTGTTTTCACTCATCCTTGATTCGGCTATCCATTTGCCGAGCTTATGCTCAATCCGTGAGCGTGTCCTAATAACATCCATGATATTCTTAAGCATTAATTGTCTTATTTCTCATCCTAAGAAAACCAACAAATAACTCGCTTTCGATAACTACATTCTAATCAAAACCAGCTCGATGAAAAGTCACTCAACATCATTGAAATAGATGCTTAACATACCGACACTCAAGAAAAACATGTAATACTATGATTTTTATATATTAAATATAATTAATAACGTTAAACGCTGACAACTTTAGATAAGATCCCTTACATGCTTGTAGGATATGGCTTACAAAAGCATGAGCAGGTTATTACTATCGGATTGATTTTCGCCACAGGCGCATTATCATCTGCCCAAACATGACCCAATCAGCCCACAAACTATAAAGCGGATAAGTGAATGTAGCAGGCCTATTTTTTTCAAATAGAAAATGCCCTAACCATGCAAAGCCATAACCCACAACGGGCAGCCACAATAATTGCCACCAATGCTGATTAATCAAGGTATTCACAATAATAACCAAAATAATGCTACTGCCAATATAATGCAGCCTTCGACAAATAGGGTTTTGATGTTGCGACAGATAAAATGGGTAAAATTCTGTAAATGAAGAATAACGTTTAGGTTCCACTATTCACTCCTTAATTGATATTCCGCAAATGATATGGCCCGATGAGTATTCAATTATTTTACGCTGGCGTTACACTTTACTGTAAAACAGAATTTCACCTTCTATATTACCGATGCTAACGTTAGCAATACTGCTAAACCCTTGTGTTACCAAAGCCCGATGATGTGATGGATTACTAACAAACACGCCTACTCCATCGAGATCAGGTTGTTCATCACACCAACTCAATACCGCTTGAATTAACTTAGCCCCATAACCTTTTTGCTGCTCATTTGGTGATATAGCAATAAATTGTAAAACACCACACTTTTGAGAAGGCAGATGTTCAAGAATGCAGGTTTCTTTTTGCATTAATCCTTGGGTCGATTTCCATCCGGTACCCAGCATCATTTTGAAACGCCAGTGCCAATATCGTCCCTCACCCAGAGGAATGAGATGAGAAATGACACACGCAATTCCGATTAAACGCTCACCATCAAATAAACCGATTAAAGCTTGTTCTTGTTGCCATAACTCATTTAACTCTTCACGGATGGCTGCCCGAAGCTTTTGCTCATATTGTTGTTCATCATCTTGAGCAAGCACGCCAATAAAATAGGGGTCATCATGATATGCGTTGTAGAGAATGGAAGCTGCGACTCTCAGGTCTTCTGCGGTCAAATACACTGCACGAATAGTTTCCAAGGTGTGATTGTCCATTTTTATTCCTTGTTATTGACTCTCTAAACTCAATCTAACTTAACAAGTTTGAAACATTCTACAAGTTTTGTTTACGCATTTAGCCTGTTCGCGGTTGTCATTGCCAGTTGTTTGCTATTTACCTCATCAACGCTGATACTGAATTTGTTTACCACACCATTACAAGGAATCCTTTAAATGGACACTACATCAAATGATCTTAGCCATTTATTTATGCAACTAGGTTTACCGCATGATCAAGTGGGTATCGATGACTTTGTTATGCAAAACAAGCTTGCTAAGCATACGTTAATAACCGATGCAGATTGCTGGAATCCAGGCCAAAAAGCATTTTTAAAAGAGGCATTACGAGAAGACGCCCAATGGTCAGAAGTGATTGACCAATTGGACGTAATGATGCGCGCTGAAATGTAATTAATTTTTGACCTTATAACAGCGCCATTATCTCATCAGATTTGTTTGTAGGCGGTGTTACCCCAACCGACTAAAACATCATCGCGAAACACAATGGGCGTGCATTCATCTTTGGTTGTTTTACCATCGCCTTGCGCCCATTGCGTTCGGTAAAACATGACCTTGATAGACTGTTCCCCTTGGTTTTCAGTCGGCTTAATATAAGCTTCGCTGAAATCGGCGGTGCCCATTAGAGTTATCACTTGATCACTCGTCATCCCCATAGACAGTTTGCTCAACAGTTCACGATTCTTATCTTGTTGAACTTGCCAATAGTCAGCACTTTTAGCCGATTCATGATCACCGACACTGATAACACAACCACTTAGCCCTACTGATGTGGCGATAATTAATCCTGCTGTGATAAGTTTTAATTTCATGTTGCATCCTTTTTGTTAAAATAAAATCCGCATTGTATTTACAGTTCCTTTAAGCCAGAATCGTGCCAAAAATTAAAACGCTGATTTATATATCTTTATTTTTATATTTAATAAGAATTAGTTAATCTCACACCACCGAATTAAGGAATTTAACCAACAATGAGTCCAATTGAGCAAGTACTTGCCGCGGCTAAATCGATTGCTAACAATGGAAATACTCCCTGTTTGGCACTGATTAAAAGCCGTTTAGGAAATAGCATTCCAATGCCTACCCTAATCCAAGGTTTACAACAGTTTAAGGCGTTGCCAAAATCCGAGTGGCAACACATACCAGAATTAGCCGATATTGCCGCTGTGGCTGACAAACCTGCAGATAATAACGTGGATCTTACCAATGTTATTCAGCAGGTCATGAGTCTGCAACAACACGTCACACTGCTCACTAAGCGAGTCGAACAGCTAGAAAATCAATTACAAGACAATGCCATTCAAAGCAATATCATTATTAATAAGGCAGACCAATAGATGTTTGTTACTGAACTGCGCTTTGAATGTTTTGCCGACACAACAATTGATACCGTAGAAAAAGCCATCAACGCTTTTCTTGAAGCCCTAAGGGCGAATGGACAAATTTTAGGCAGGGAGTTTGCCGTCGCTTTTAATGACGGTGAATTTAGAGTTCGCCTGTTGTTACCCGAAAAAACCAGCCTGGCAAATCGTTATCATAGCCCGTGGGTAAAGGTCACTTTAGCCGGATTAACCGCGGCCAAACTATTGGCTCCTAGAGAAAAGTTCATCGGCCAAGACATTAACTCTGAAGTTAGCAGCACAGAGACACCATCATGGCAGGTGTTGTATACCAGTTATGTTCATATGTGCTCACCGCTACGTAATGGCGATAATCTCTTGCCTATCCCCCTGTATCAATTACCTGCGACCTTCAATGGCGATCATAAACGCATTATAAAATGGCAAACAGAATGGCAAGCATGTGATGAGCTACAAATGGCGGCTGCCACTAAAGCTGAATTTGCCGCATTAGATGAAATCACTCGGGTAGACAGCGACCTATTTAGACGAGGTTGGGATTTACGTGGCAGAATAGAGTTTTTAACGCAAATACCAACTTACTATTATCTGTATCGTGTCGGTGGTGAGTCGTTAGAAAGCGAATTAAACCGAGCTTGCCCACGTTGTGGTTCACATCATTGGAAACTTGAACAGCCTTTGTTAGACATGTTTCACTTTCGCTGCGAGCCATGCCGCATAGTGTCTAATATATCTTGGGACCATCAGTAAATGGAATTACTTCATTGAGTTACAAACAAATTATTTCTTATTACCGAGATTGCTACAAGGAAGATAGTGCCTCCATTAATCTTTGGAACGTCAATAAACTTAAGCAAGAAGACCGTTTAATTCTTCAAGGTAAAGATGAACTAGGCACAGGTTTTTTACCTCGGCTACCTATCCCCGAAGAATTTGCCGCCCCAATGTTAAAACGGGTAGCAATGTATCAAAGAGAAAGAGTATTACTGTATGCACGGTTCTTGTTTGTCGGCAAAGTCACCATAAAAGGCGAGCTTAAAACGGTAGTATCGCCTTTGCTCTTTAGTGAAGCCACCATTGAGCAGGATAATGGTAATTGCTATTTTTCTACCCAAGCCGATGAAACTGAAATCAATGAAGCCTTACTGCAACAATTACTCCCAGAAGATAATGCGCTAGCAGAATCGCTTTTTTCTGAAGAGACTCGCTCCGCATCATTTTGGACCTCATATTTTAGTAATAATCATATTGAAATAAGCTCGCTTGAATTACTCCAATATCCGAAGCTTGCTCAATACAGTGACATCAAAAAAGCGCTGACAAAAAAGATCCCCAGCTTATTACCCATTTCCATGTTAATTTTTGTTGAAAGATCAAAAAGTAGCCGCGGCGTACTTCACGAATTAGACACTATCATCAATGCTAATCAGCTATCAGCCCCTATCGGTAAGCTCTTTAACCATACAATGGCAAAGTCGAACAAGGTTTCCAAACCTGCGAAGCTCAAGTACGACTTTTTGCCTGGACTATTATCAGGCCCACAAAAGAAAGTCATCGCTATCGCCGCTAACAACAGTCTAGGTTGTGTGTCTGGCCCACCCGGCACAGGTAAAAGCTATACTATCGCTGCCGTTGCAGCGGAACATATGGCTCGCGGAGAGTCGGTGTTAATTGTGGCCAATAATGAAGTAGCCCTTGATGTTATTGCAGACAAATTGGCGAGTAACTTTACCTTAGGCGATGTTTCAATTAAGGCCGGACAAAAAGCCTTTTTAAAGCAGCTAAAAGACTATACCGCTGATTTGTTAGCCGGTTACTTTGCAGATGACTTGGACAACAGCCCCAAAGCAAATGAACAAGAAATTAACCAGCTAAATCGATTGCTAGGTAAATTAGAACATCGTTTTATGGCTTTCAGCCAAAAAGCCATCAGCCGAGGCTTGCGGTTGCACCAACTTGAGTTACAACAATCGAAGTGGTTAAAGCGCGCTTATCTGTTTTTTATTCAAGGATCAATAAACCAATGGCACCATCAATGGCATGCATTAGATACCATTAACAAACGCACCATTGAACGTGAAACACTTGCTTCTGACTATCTCAATGCACTTAAAAAAAACAACTTAAAAACATTAGTCAGCCAACACCGAAAGTCTCTTCAAGCATTTAACCAAGCAATACGCAGTCGAACCTCCAGTAAACAACTCGCCCAGTTTGCGAAGATTGAATATGCCAAGTTATTTGCTGCATTTCCCATCTGGTTGGTGAGCTTAAATAGCCTGCACAAAGTATTACCGCTTAACAGTGAAATGTTTGACTTAGTGATTATTGATGAAGCCACGCAATGCAATATTAGCAGCTGTTTACCGGCCTTATATCGTGCAAAACGGGCACTAATTGTTGGCGATACCAAACAATTAAAACACTATTCATTTTTAGCCAGAGCTAAGCAGAATCAATTATTAAGTAAAAATAATGTGCCTGAAAACAACCAGAGCGCCATCAGTTATCGAGATAATTCTATCTTAGATTTAGCCCTAAAAACCTTAAACACCGATAAAGAGCTGGCCTTTCTAGATGAACATTTTAGAAGTAAACCTGAACTCATCCATTTTAGTAATCAGTCTTTTTATCATTCAAGATTAAAAGTCATGCAACACCGACCTTGTACTAGCTCAGGCCATTTGCACCTTCATCGACTAAAGGGGATCCGCGACACATCCGGCGTAAATCATCAAGAAGCACAATGCATCCTAGCTGATATTCAAGCTCAAATAACAACCGACAATAACACTGGCATAGCCCACAGTATCGGAGTCATCTCACCTTTCAGCGCTCAAGCAGAACAGATTGCCGCACTGATTGAAAAGCATATTCCTCAAGCCGATATCATTAAACACAATATTCGCGCTGCTACGCCGTTTGGTTTTCAAGGTGAAGAACGAGATATTATGTTGATTTCGTTTGCAATTGATAATAACAGTAAACATGCAGCAGCCTACCTAAACAAGGCCGATGTATTTAATGTCACCATTACCAGAGCACGTCAAAAACAGTCGTTATACCTGTCAATTGATGACTCACAATTGCCAGAAAATAATCTACTGCGGTGCTATATAGCATCAATGACCACTTTTCATGCCGAGCATAGCGTCACCTCAGAAATAGACGCATTTCAACAACAAATCATTGCAGCATTACAAGAGCAACAAATAGAAACATGGCCGGGTTATGCCATTGTTGGCACAGAAATAGATATTTTATGCCGTTATGCTAACAAGTACCTTGCCATCGATCTTATTGGCTTTCCTGGACCATGGGCTAATTTTTTCGAACTGACAACCTACAGGTTATTTGAAAGAGCAGGAGTTGAAATATTGCCATTAAGCTATGGTCTGTGGGTTGTCGATAAGCAAGCATGTATTGATAAAATAAAGTCTACGCTGTTATTACCATGATAAGAAAAGCTAAGCGGGGATGATTTATAAGATTAAACCACTGTGGATGCATTAAGTATTGAAACACTCAAAAGAGCATTTCAATACTGCTGATGGTTATTTTTTACGTAAAAAATGTCGTCCCATGGTTTTGATCCGCAGCCAGATCCCAGGATGCTCAGCAACAATCTCAGCTTCTTCTATGGGTTTAACTGGTGGGGTTATTAACGGAGAGAGTTGCTGCAGAAATTCTGTTAATGATGGTGCAATCTGAGTAGTTTGTTTTTCGCCTGGTATTTCTATCCATACGCTGCCATCATCATTGTTTACAGTTAGCATTTCGTCACCATCACCTAACACGCCGATAAACCAAGTTGCTGGTTGTTTAAGCTTTTGCTTCATGATCAAATGACCAATTACATTTTGTTGCAAATTTTCAAAGTCAGCTTGATTCCACGCTTGGATTAATTCACCTTCGCCAAACGATGCAGTAAACGCCAATGGCGCTGAAAAATATTGCCCATAAAATGCATGAATATCTTGGTGTAACTGAATATTTAATGCATGCTCTACATTACTAAAGTCGCCTGTATCATCCCGTTTAACAGGTTGCCAGAATACGATTTTATCGTTATTCGCATCAAATGCACCTTGAATACATACCGAATCCTCGCCCAAAGGATAATAGCGCGGAAATTCAGATAGGGTATCTTGATAAGAATTAAGATATTTTTTAATGAAGCAATCTAATGCAGATGAACAAGACACTTAAGCCACTCGTAGTTTATAATAAAACCATATTTTGACACGGAAACCGATTAGATGACACACAATCACGACCCTTATAGTGACGCTGCAGCATTAAAAGGCCTAACATTAGGCCGTGCAACTGCTTATCAAGCTGAGTATGACGCGTCACTGCTGCAAGGGGTTCCTCGTAAACTTAACCGAGATGCTATTGAATTAAGCGGTGAACTGCCTTTTCATGGTACCGATATTTGGACAGGGTATGAATTGTCTTGGCTTAATGCCAAAGGCAAGCCTATTGTTGCTATTTTGGAAGTTCAGTTAGATATCAACAGTGTCAATTTGATTGAATCTAAGTCTTTTAAACTGTACTTGAATAGTTTTAACCAAACTAAATTTGACAGTGTAGAAGCCGTACAAGAAACCTTAAGCCGTGACCTAAGCACTTGCGCCCAAGGTGAGCTAAGCGTAAAAGTCATTGAGCCTAAGTTTTTTAATCTTGAACGTATCATTGATTTACCGGGTAGCTGTATTGATGAGCTAGACATTGAAGTTAATGAGTACGCCTTTAACCCAGATCATTTATTAGACAGCACAGATGCAGATAAGAATGTCGCTGAGACACTAAATTCTAATCTATTAAAATCTAATTGTTTAATCACCTCACAGCCTGATTGGGGCAGCGTGATGATCCGTTATCAAGGCCCTAAAATTGACCGTGAAAAACTGCTGCGCTACTTAATTTCTTTCCGTCAGCATAATGAATTTCATGAACAATGCGTTGAACGTATCTTTGTCGACTTAAAGAAATATTGCCAATGCACTAAGCTAACCGTATATGCACGCTATACCCGCCGTGGCGGCTTAGACATCAATCCTTATCGCAGTGATTTTGAAAATCCACCAGAGTCGAACCGTCTAGCAAGACAGTAATTGCTTTTGAACTGACTGCAAAAAAGCCTTTATCTTTGATAAAGGCTTTTTTAATTAATCTACCGATCTTTTTAAGCCATACGATCATTCTTCGCCATTCTCAGTGAGGTATTAATACTTGCACTAGGTTCTTTTTAATAACACTTTTCGAGCAGTACTCAATGTCATTAAGCCTAGGTTTAAATGAATATAAGGCCTAAATCGATCGGTATATCATGAGCATAATACCTTCTACACACATTGATAATACACATCACAAACATCACTTAATATGGCACAAACTTTTACAATATAGCCTTGTTGTTCGCAACACATTTGAACAATCGCTATGCTAATCTGCAGTCTACTCGACCACAAATGACTAACATAACCAGAGAGTTCTTATGCTCAAATCACTTTTACATACAGGTTTAATCGTGCTTTTTTTACAAAGCGCCTGCATCTCATCAAACGCTTTTGCTAACGATATCAGACAAATACCCATTGATGAAAAAGTAGTGACCGAGCATAAAGCGAAGATCAATGGTAAAACCATCCCCTATAAAGCCACGACAGGAACTCAACCCGTATGGGATGAAGAAGGTCATCCGACCGCGACCTTGTTTTACACTTATTACCAACGTACTGACGTTAAAGACGACACTAAAAGACCGTTAATTATTTCATTTAATGGTGGCCCAGGATCTGCCTCGGTGTGGATGCACATTGCCTATACTGGACCTAGAGTATTAAATGTGGATGACGAAGGTTACCCACTACAACCTTATGGCGTCAAAAATAACGACAGCTCAATACTGGATATTGCCGATATCGTTTACGTTAATCCTGTTAACACCGGTTACTCAAGAGTATTGCCAAATGATGAAGGCAAAATGCCTTCAAAAGATGAGCAACAAAAAATGTTTTTTGGAGTAAAAGCCGATATAAAATACTTAGCAGAATGGGTCACCACATTTGTGTCTAGAAATGAACGCTGGCGCTCACCTAAGTATTTAATTGGTGAAAGTTATGGTACTGCAAGGGTTTCCGGTTTAGCCCTTGAACTGCAGAACAATCAATGGATGTATCCTAATGGGGTTATCTTAGTCTCACCCACAGATCTTGGTATTGAGCGAAATGGCCCTGTAAAGGCAGCTAATCGCTTACCCTATTTTGCCGCTGCAGCTTGGTACCACAAAGCACTTGATACTGATTTACAGCAACAAGATTTAACACCGATTTTAGCTGAGGTAGAGCAATTTACCTTAAATCAATATCTACCAGCACTCGCCAAAGGCAGTTTTATTGATCCAGATGAAAAGCTGCGGATTGCCCAACAAGTTGCTCATTATTCAGGGCTTAGCCTAACGGATGTACTGCAAAGTAATTTAGATATCGACACTGATTACTTTTGGAAATCCTTATTGCGTGACCGCAAGCAAACCATAGGCCGTTTAGATTCACGTTATACCGGTATCGATGAAAAAGTCGTTGGCGCAAGTCCTGACTATAATGCAGAGCTTACCTCTTGGCTTCATAGTTTTACTCCAGCAATTAATGATTACCTGCGTACCGAACTGAACTATAAAACTGATATAAAATACAATATGTTCGGACCAGTTCATCCGTGGGATAGAAGCGGTAATAAAACCGGTGAAAATTTACGCTTGGCAATGGCGCAAAACCCATACCTCAATGTGATGATCCAATCCGGTTATTATGATGGTGCAACTAATTATTTTGATGCTAAATACACCATGTGGCAGCTTGACCGCAGTGGCTTAATGAAAGACAGGTTATCATTTAAAGGCTATCGCAGTGGCCACATGATGTATCTTCGTCACGATGACTTAAAGCAATCAAATCAAGATTTACGCCAATTTATTAACTCCACATTACCAACAGAACAACAAGCGGCAAAATACTAGTCGTGTGAAGAAGGTATTAATTGCGCCAACGAAATTATCGACATCGTTGGCGCTTTTATGTGCAGCAAAGACTGAGATTGCATATCACCAATACACACGCTGAAGCGGTAATATGGGCTCAATCGGCCAAAGTAAAACTGCCATTGCGGCTCGTGATAATCGAGCGCTGAAAAATGGATATAATCACTGGCTGCGATAGTAGGATATTGATCATTAACAGCTTCAAACACGCTATTAGCAGCAAATGTAAACCCAAAAGAGGTTAACGACTGCGCCAGCCCTTTGCCTGTTGCTTTAATAAAGGCCTCTTTCAACGCCCATAAATCAAAAAAACGTTGGCGTTGTAACTCAAGCGGCAATGCCATCAAATCTTCTATTTCAACAGCAGAAAAGTAGTGATTCAAAATAGCTTCTATTTTGGTACTACTGCGTTCACGCTCAATATCAACACCAAATGACAAGGCTGTTTCAGCGGCATATGCTTGCTTATTACTGACAATGCCGATCATTAGCCAATCGCCGCTATGGCTCAAATTAAAATGCAGCCCAGTTTGAACCAATAAGTCTTCGCTAAGCGCCGGTTTACCCTTAGCACCATAGCTAAAACGCCACTCAAAAGGTTTTAGATCACTATGAAGTGACATAATAGCCCGAAGCGCTAAACGCACTTGTAAACCAGTATTGCGCGCCGATTCACTTCTGTAACGACTAACCTTAGCAACCTCGTCATCGGTTAACCAATTTAAGGCTAAACCAGCCTCGTAATCTGCAGCACAAAGCGCACCATCCAGTGGCACAAAATAAATATGTGGCTGAAAAAGCGGCTGAGATGAGTTTATAGGAGATGAAACAGACATTAAAACAAACAAGGCTCTATTAAAGGTTAATACCGTTAAATTACCTCAATAAGCTCGATTCAGCGAGGAATTTGTCAAACTCCTTGTATCACGGCGGTTACAAGTCAGCATAGTTAACCTGATAATCGTTATGTTAACTTTTACTGTTGATGATTAGTGCTAATTCATCAACAATCATCACCATAACCACACCATCGAAAGCTTGAACATTTATGCGCATAGTCAGCCTAGTCATTATATTACTGTTATCGTTATTCAGCTCAAACGCTGCATTTGCCCAATGGCACCATCAGCAAAGTGGCGATTAAATCAAGCGAACTCAATAACCCCAAGTTAGAGCGTCAATTAACCTTAGTGTTGCGTTCAATTAACTTCCCTGCCGAAAGTATCGCTGTAATGACCACCATCTGAGCCATTGATTTCTTTCCAAGTTAATTGGCTTTAAAAACCGATAAAATTGTTCCAAAGCCGGTAATGGGACTGCTCGTTAGCGGCTTTTTACTCAAATAATATACCGTTTAATTGACGGCTAAATAATTGCCAAAATAACGCGGTTTCAGGGCAATTACAGCGACGATGTAAGCATTGAAACATAGCCTTAATAATCGTTTTTACCGCTCAGATCTTGTTTTTAGTCTCGGGTGATTGTATCGGAGTGAAACCTCAGGTAATCTGCTTTGTGCTAAAAAAAGCATAAATGGATATTTGGACTCATTTTTTAGCTTATTTAAGTATGAATTAAGTAAGTATGGGTAAGTTTAAATGCGCTAAAGTCCCAATAGATTATTTGGAATACCGGTCTAGATGACAAAAAAGATAACCACACATTTAGCACCTGAACTATTGAAGAGTAAGCCTCGTCCAAAATCGGTTTATCACCGTAATGCGACTACGACGCCGGAAATGCGTCAATTTATTCAGCAATCCGATTATAGTGTCAGTCAATTATCCAAAATCCTCAATATTAGCGAAGCCACCGTTCGTAAGTGGCGTAAACGTGAATCCATCGATAACACGCCAAATACCCCGCACAAACTCAACACAACACTCTCTCCGATGGAAGAGTACGTGATGCTGGGCTTGCGTTATCAATTAAAAATGCCTTTAGACAGGTTATTAAAAGTTACCCAAGAATTTATCAACCCTAATGTATCCCGGTCTGGCCTAGCTCGCTGTTTAAAGCGCTTTGGAGTATCAAAACTCGACGAGTTTGATACTCCTTTTGTGCCAGAAAAATTTTTCAATCAGCTGCCTATCACTCAGGGAGCCGATATTCAAACCTATACCGTTAACCCGCAAACCTTAGCCGACACTTTAGCCCTGCCAAGTCCAGATCCGGACAACGTCGTGCAAGTGGTGTCGTTAAGTATTCCGCCTCAATTAACAAAGCAGCAAGCCTATTCTGTTTTGCTTGGCGTTGATTTTAAGTCTGACTGGGTTTACCTCGATATTTATCAAGACAGCCATACCCAAGCGAGTAATCGCTATATAACCCATGTCTTAAAGCACGGGCCATTTCATTTACGTAAGTTATTGGTTCGCAACTATCACACTTTTCTTGCTCGTTTTCCTGGAGCAAGTCAACCAGCCGCAGTATCTACTAGCACCATTGATGCAGCTGGATCCCAACACCAGATAACTGAACCTCAGTTATCAAACGGAGACTCATATGAGCCAATCCAGTAATAAAGATAAGCGTTTAAACAAACGCTTAAAAGATATGCCAGTCGCTATTGTCGGCATGGCGAGTATTTTTGCTAACTCACGTTACCTAAACAAGTTTTGGGATTTAATCAGCGAAAAAATTGATGCCATTATCGACGTTCCAGAAACCCATTGGAACGCTGAAGATTACTACAATGCCGATAAATCAATGGCCGATAAAACCTACTGTAAACGCGGTGGTTTTTTACCCGAAGTCGATTTCAATCCAATGGAATTTGGCTTGCCACCGAATATCCTCGAACTGACAGACACCTCACAACTCTTATCTTTAGTGGTCGCCAAAGAAGTGCTGGCCGATGCAGGTATTGATGCGCAGTACGATACCGATCGCATCGGTATTACATTAGGCGTCGGCGGTGGTCAAAAAATCAATCACAGTCTCAGCGGTCGTTTACAGTACCCTATACTCAAAAAAGTATTTAAAAATAGTGGTCTAAGCGACGCAGACACTGAGATGTTGATCAAAAAGTTTCAAGATCAATATATCCACTGGGAAGAAAACTCATTTCCAGGCTCACTTGGTAACGTGATTGCTGGGCGTATTGCTAATCGCTTTGATTTAGGCGGCATGAATTGCGTGGTTGACGCAGCATGTGCAGGTTCTTTAGCGGCGATGCGCATGGCGATAACCGAATTAGTTGAAGGCCGCAGTGACATGATGATCACCGGTGGTGTGTGTACCGATAACTCGCCATCTATGTACATGAGCTTTTCAAAAACACCGGCATTTACCACTAATGACACCATTCAACCTTTCGATATCGATTCTAAAGGCATGATGATAGGTGAAGGCATTGGCATGATGGCGCTTAAACGTCTTGACGATGCTGAGCGCGATGGTGACCGAATTTATGCTGTTATTAAAGGGATTGGCTCATCATCTGATGGTAAGTTTAAAAGTATTTATGCCCCGCGCCCAGAAGGCCAAGCTAAAGCATTAAGACGCGCTTATGATGATGCGGGTTTTGCACCGCACACGGTTGGCTTAATTGAAGCCCATGGAACAGGCACTGCCGCTGGCGATGTGGCAGAGTTCAATGGTTTAAAATCGGTGTTTACCGAAGATAATGATACCCAACAGCACATTGCTCTTGGGTCAGTAAAATCACAAGTCGGCCACACTAAATCGACCGCTGGAACCGCTGGGGTCATTAAAGTTGCTTTGGCTTTGCATCATAAAGTGTTGCCACCGACCATTAACGTCAGTAAGCCCAATCCTAAATTAAACATTCAGGACTCGCCGTTTTATTTAAACACCGAAACCCGTCCATGGTTACCTCGTACAGACAATACGCCGCGCCGCGCGGGTATTAGTGCCTTTGGTTTTGGTGGCACCAACTTCCACATTGTGTTGGAAGAATACCGCCAAGAACATGTTCGAGGCGATAAATATCGTCAACGTTCCGTGCCGCAAAGTCTATTAATCCATGCTGAAAATAAAGCTGCATTACAGGCTCAATTAACTGCCCTGCAAACTGAAATTAGTGCTGTTAATACCACACAGCAAAATCGTCAAGAAATTGTGTTGGCTGATTTTGGTAAACGTTTTGCCTTAACGACCATACCCCCTAAAGCCGCGCGCATAGGCTTAGTGGTGGCATCATTAGCAGACTTAACCATTCAGCTGACTCAAGCGCTGGCGCAATTGAGTTCGAATACTGCCGACAGCTGGCAATTGCCTTCTGGCACCAGTTATCGCTCAGCAGCATTAATTCATCCTGAATCGGCAAGCCATAAAGTGGCGGCATTATTTGCCGGACAAGGGGCGCAGTATCTGAACATGGGCGTCGATTTAGCCTGTTTGTATCCAGAAATGCGTCAACAATTGATGCAAGCAGATAAGGTATTTGCGCAACATAAACAAATGCCACTATCGCAAATAATGTACCCTACCCCGGCTTTTGAAGCCGAAGATATTGCCGCACAACACGCAGCATTAACCAATACTGCCAATGCCCAAAGTGCTATTGGTGCAGTGAGCATGGGCCAATATGCATTATTGACTCAAGCAGGTTTTAAAGCCGATATGGTGGCCGGTCATAGTTTTGGTGAACTGTCAGCATTATGTGCTGCGGGGGTCATTAGCCAAGCTGATTATTATCAATTGGCCTTTGCTCGTGGCCAAGCAATGGCGGCAACGCCTAAAGATCAAGATGCTGGCGTGATGTACGCCATTATTGTCCCCGCTCAAGCTGCTGACCAAGGTGTTGAAAAGCTTGAACAGTGCATTAGTGCTTTTGAGGGCGTCAAAGTGGCTAATTACAATGCACCAACCCAACTGGTTATTGCAGGTCCAACAGCATCATGTACCTTAGCGGCACAAGCAATCACCGCTGAACTTGGTTTTAAAGCAATCGCCCTGCCGGTTTCTGGCGCATTCCACACGCCATTAGTGGCCCATGCGCAACAACCCTTTGCTGCGGCCATCGATAAGGTTAAATTTGCTAAGCCAAAACTAAGCCTTTATGCCAATGGCACAGGTAAAGCACATCCAAATGATCCTAAAGCAATCAAGGCAGCATTTACTGATCATATGCTGCAGTCAGTTCGTTTTAGCGAGCAATTAACCGCTATGTACGACGCTGGCGCACGAGTATTTGTTGAGTTTGGTCCTAAAAACATCCTCCATAAATTGGTTGAGGCGACCTTAGGCAACAAAGCCGAATCAGTCAGCATAGTGAGCTTGAACCCAAATCCTAAAGGCAATAGCGACACTCAACTGCGTCAAGCAGCGTGTCAGCTTGCGGTATTAGGGCTGGCATTAACCGAGGTTGATCCTTATCAAGCGCCCATCGCTGAACTTGCAAAAGTGTCACCGATGAACGTCAAGTTAACTGCGAGTAATTATATTAGCGCCACCACCCAAGCCAAAATGAACAAGTCGCTGCAAACTGGCACAGTTACCAGCAAAACAGTAGAAGTACCGGTCGAGAAAATTGTGGAAAAAATTGTGGAAAAAGAAGTGATTAAAACTGAATACATTGAAGTGCCTGCAACATCAGCACAAGCGCCAGCCTCTGAGGTTGCCGCACCTTTGGCGGCAACGACGGCTGCAGCGGCTAAACCAGTTAGCGCAAATGTGCCTGCGTCGGCCGATAGTATCGGTGCATTTTTTGCTGCGCAGCAACAAACGGCGCAATTACATCAGCAATTTCTAGCCATACCACAGCAATATGGTGACACGTTTGCTCATTTGATGACAGCGCAAGCACAAATGGCATCATCGGGATTAGCCATTCCTGAAAGCTTGCAACGTTCTATGGAGCTGTTCCACCAGCATCAAGCACAAACATTGCAAAGTCACAGTCAATTTTTAACCCTGCAAGCGCAAGCAAGTCAAGCTGCATTAGCCATGTTACAAGGGCAAACACCAATGCCAGCAGCGACGTCAGCACCAGTAGCTGCTGCATCGATGCCGCCTGCATTTGTGCCCCAAAGCCAAGTTGCTCAGGCCACAACGACGCCTTCGACTGTGGTAGCTCCTGTTGCTGCTGCTCAAGTTCAACCAGCTCAAGCGGTTCAATCTCAACAGACTGCCAGTAAACCAGTCCAGGCTCCTGTAGCTCAGCAAGTGAGTTCGCTTGCAGTTTCAGCCCCAACAGCAGGACTATCGCAGCAACAAGTGTTAGACACTATGCTCAATGTGGTCGCAGATAAAACCGGTTACCCAACTGAAATGCTTGAACTTGGCATGGACATGGAAGCCGATTTAGGTATCGACTCTATCAAACGCGTCGAAATTTTAGGCACAGTACAAGATGAGCTACCAGGTTTACCTGAACTAAGCCCAGAAGATTTAGCCGAATGTCGCACCTTAGGTGAAATCGTTAGCTACATGCAAACTAAACTGCCTGCGGCAAACACAACTACTGTAGCGTCAACAGGATCAACATCGGTAGTTACTGCAGCACCAGCATCAACGAGCTTAACCGCTGAAAAGGTTCAGCGCACCATGTTAGCTGTGGTTGCCGATAAAACCGGTTACCCAACTGAAATGCTTGAACTTGGCATGGACATGGAAGCCGATTTAGGTATCGACTCTATCAAACGCGTCGAAATTTTAGGTACAGTACAAGATGAACTGCCAGGCTTACCTGAACTGAGCCCAGAAGATTTAGCCGAATGTCGCACCTTAGGTGAAATCGTTAGCTACATGCAAACCAAATTGCCTGCTGCCAATGCAGTTAGTGTAGCGTCCTCTGCACCAGTCGCTGCAAACACTGCAACTGCATCAACTGGCTTAACAGCTGAAAACGTCCAACGCACCATGCTCGCTGTGGTTGCCGATAAAACCGGTTACCCTACTGAAATGCTCGAACTTGGCATGGACATGGAAGCCGATTTAGGTATCGACTCTATCAAACGCGTTGAAATTCTCGGTACAGTGCAAGATGAGCTGCCAGGTTTACCTGAACTCAGTCCAGAAGATTTAGCCGAGTGTCGCACTTTGGGCGAAATCGTCAGCTACATGCAAACCAAATTGCCTGCGGCCATTACAGTGGCACCAGTAGCAACCGTCTCTTCATCTACAGCACCAACAACGGGCTTGAGTGCTGATACAGTATTAAGCACCATGATGTCAGTTGTCGCCGACAAAACCGGTTACCCAGCTGAAATGCTTGAACTG
>NZ_JAACSD010000001.1:0-15794 GCF_009994065.1 Shewanella vesiculosa | reverse complement strand
ACTTCACCACCATAAGTTTTAGACAAAACGGCAGAGATTGCTGCTGTTAAAGTTGTTTTACCATGGTCAACGTGACCGATGGTGCCCACGTTTACGTGAGGCTTAATACGTTCAAATTTAGCTTTTGCCACGATATATTCCTTTCTTTTCAGAAGTGCTCGATTAATTCGAGCAATATAACATTGATGCCGTAACCAATATTAGTTACGAGATTCTATAATCGCTTTTGCAATGTTTTGCGGTGCATCTGCGTACTTCAAGAACTCCATAGAGTATGAAGCACGACCCTGAGATGCAGAGCGCAAATCAGTTGCATAACCAAACATTTCAGATAGAGGCACTACTGCGTGGACAAGTTTAACACCTGCGATGCCATCGTCCATACCTTCGATTATGCCACGACGGCGGTTTAAATCACCCACTACGTCGCCCATATAATTTTCAGGTGTAGTCACTTCTACTTTCATACAAGGTTCGAGCAACACCGGAGACGCTTCAAGCGCCCCCTGTTTAAAGCCCATAGAACCTGCAATTTTGAATGCCATTTCGTTCGAGTCCACATCATGATATGAACCATCAAATAAACTGACTTTCACGTCAAGTACAGGATAGCCGGCTAAAACGCCGTTTTTCATCTGTTCTTGAATACCTTTATCAACGGCAGGAATGAATTCACGAGGAACTACACCGCCTACTATTTCGTTAACAAATTCATAGCCAGAACCCTCTTCGAGAGGTTCAATTCTTAACCAAACATGACCAAATTGACCACGTCCGCCAGATTGACGTATGAACTTACCTTCCACTTCAACTTTAGAACGAATTGTTTCACGGTAGGCTACCTGTGGTTTACCTACGTTACACTCTACACCAAACTCGCGACGCATACGGTCAACGATAATGTCTAAGTGTAATTCGCCCATACCAGATATCAGTGTTTGTGCCGATTCGTCATCAGTCTCAACTTTGAATGATGGATCTTCCGCTGCTAATTTTTGCAGCGCAATCCCCATTTTATCTTGGTCGGCTTTTGAACGAGGCTCAACGGCAATGGTAATTACAGGTTCAGGGAACTCCATGCGCTCAAGAATCACTCTGTGATCATTATCGCAGAGAGTATCACCGGTTGTTACATCTTTAAGACCGATAGCAGCCGCTATATCACCAGCACGTACTTCTTTCAGTTCTGTTCGGTCGTTTGCGTGCATTTGCACAATACGCCCTACTCGCTCACGTTTCTGCTTAACAGAATTATAAACACCAGAACCTGATTCAAGCACACCTGAATACACGCGGATAAAGGTCAGTGTACCAACAAATGGATCAGTCGCAATTTTAAATGCTAAGGCCGCAAAAGGGGCATTATCATCGGGTGGGCGTTTAACTTCGTTTTCGCTGTCATCAATACCGGTAATTGCAGGTACATCATTAGGCGCTGGTAAGAAGTCAACTACCGCATCGAGAACCGCTTGCACACCTTTGTTCTTAAATGCAGAACCACAAGTTGCTAATACGATCTCATTGTTAATTGTGCGCTGACGCAACGCTGTTTTGATCTCGACTTCTGATAACTCACCTTCTTCAAGGTACTTGTTCATCAGTTCATCAGAGGCTTCAGCTGCTGCTTCCACGAGATACTCATGCATCTCTGCCGCTTTTGCTGCTAGATTTGCAGGAATGTCTTCATAAGTGAATGTCATCCCCTGATCTATTTCAGACCAGTTAATGGCTTTCATCTTAATTAAATCAATAACACCCTTGAAGTTCTCTTCTGCACCAATATTTAAATGAATTGGTACACAAGTCGCACCAAGGCGATTACGAATTTGATTTATTACACGGTCGAAATCTGCACCTGCACGGTCCATCTTATTAACAAATACCAGACGCGGAACGTGGTATTTATCAGCTTGACGCCATACGGTTTCAGATTGTGGTTCAACGCCTGACGAGCCGCAGAATACTACTACAGCGCCATCGAGAACACGTAATGAACGCTCGACTTCAATAGTGAAGTCTACGTGACCTGGGGTATCGATGATATTAATACGGTGTTCAGTGAACTGAGCTTCCATACCGCGCCAAAAAGTTGTTACTGCAGCAGAGGTGATAGTAATACCACGCTCTTGCTCTTGTACCATCCAATCTGTCGTGGCGGCGCCGTCATGCACCTCGCCGATTTTATGAGACATACCGGTATAGAACAGAACACGTTCTGTTGTGGTAGTTTTACCTGCATCCACATGAGCAACAATACCGATATTTCGATAACGCTCAATTGGGGTTATACGAGCCACTATTTATACCCTCTCAGCTAAAACTTTTGGTTTTAGCAATATCAACAATATGGAGCGGACCGAAGTCCGCTCCATCATATTACCAACGGTAATGAGCAAAGGCTTTGTTAGCTTCAGCCATGCGATGCACGTCTTCACGCTTCTTAACCGCAGTACCTTTGTTTTCAGACGCATCTAGCATTTCACCTGCTAGACGTAAAGCCATAGATTTTTCACCACGTTTGCGAGCAGCTTCAACTAACCAGCGCATCGCTAGTGCGTTACGACGCACTGGACGAACTTCACATGGTACTTGATAAGTAGAACCACCAACGCGACGAGATTTAACTTCGACTGATGGGCGAACGTTATCAAGAGCTGCTTCAAGGATACTTAAATGATTTTCGCTTTTCTTTTCAGCGACAACATCTAGTGCCTTGTAAATGATTTTTTCTGCAGTCGACTTTTTGCCGTCCTGCATGATGACGTTGATGAACTTAGCCAACAACTCACTGTGAAACTTTGGATCTGGTAGGATTTTACGTTGTCCTACAACGCGACGTCTTGGCATATTAATTCTCCGTATGCTTCAGGTATTTCCAAAACTGGAATGTCAAATAAATACTAGCTTGGCCTTACTTAAACGGGATACGTTAAGACTTAGGACGCTTAGCACCGTACTTAGAACGGCCTTGGCGACGTGAAGTCACGCCAGCACAGTCTAATGCGCCACGAACAGTGTGGTAACGCACACCTGGTAAGTCTTTAACACGACCACCACGGATTAGGATTACACTGTGCTCTTGCAAGTTATGGCCTTCACCACCGATATACGAAGTTACTTCGAAACCGTTAGTTAAGCGCACACGAGCTACTTTACGTAGTGCAGAGTTAGGTTTTTTAGGTGTTGTAGTGTACACACGAGTACAAACACCACGTTTTTGTGGGCACGCGTTCAACGCAGGCACATTAGTCTTTTCGACTTTTGGCGCGCGTGGCTTACGTACCAACTGGTTAACAGTTGCCATGTATAGCTCCGACAGTTGATTCAAGCTCAACAATTAGGTGTGAAAAATCTATATCCCACAATGGTGGGACGCGGAATTTTAGAAAGGTAATGGCAATCTGTCAAGAAATAGCCAACTTTTCATGCAAATTCCAATAAAAAAGGCGCCAATGGCGCCTTTTTTTAACAAAAAACTAACTTAATCTTGGCCACCGGCCAAGTTTAGTAGATCTGCTAGGTTCTGTTCAGCTTCGCTTGCAGTAACAGTTGTAGCTGCTACTTTGCCACGAGAACTTAACACTTTAGCGCGTTCTTCGTTACGGGTCTTGTGATAAGCATAACCAGTACCAGCTGGGATCAAACGACCAACGATTACGTTTTCTTTCAGACCACGTAATGGATCGCTCTTACCGCCAACGGCCGCTTCAGTTAACACACGAGTGGTTTCCTGGAACGATGCTGCAGAGATGAATGATTCAGTAGCCAAAGACGCTTTGGTAATACCGAGTAATTCACGTTCAAACGTTGCAGGTGTTTTACCTTGAGCGATTAACTCACGGTTAGCAATCTTCACGCGTGAAACTTCTGCTTGCTCACCTTCTAAGAATTCAGTGTCGCCTGTTGAAGTGATCAAACACTTACGTAACATTTGACGAATGATAACTTCGATGTGCTTATCGTTGATCTTAACGCCCTGTAGACGGTAAACATCTTGTACTTCGTTCACAATGTAGTTTGCTACGTTGTGGATACCACGAAGACGAAGAATGTCGTGTGCCGCTTCTGGGCCGTCTGCTATAACTTCACCACGTTCGACTTTTTCACCTTCGAACACGTTTAAGTTACGCCACTTAGGGATCATCTCTTCATAGTGATCACTACCATCGGCTGGCGTAATCACTAGACGACGCTTACCTTTAGTTTCCTTACCGAACGAGATAGTACCTGAGATTTCTGCAAGAATTGCAGGCTCTTTCGGCTTACGCGCTTCGAATAAGTCAGCAACACGTGGTAGACCACCGGTGATGTCACGAGTTTTAAACGATTCTTGTGGAATACGTGCTAATGGATCACCAACGTTGATTTTCGCGTTATCGTCTTTCGACACAATCGCGTTACCCGGTAAGAAGTATTGAGCTGGTACTTCAGTACCAGGGATCATTAAGTCGTTACCATTGGCATCAACTAAGCGAATAGCTGGACGCAATTCTTTACCGGCTGAAGTACGCGCACCAACATCGAGCACCACAACAGAAGATAAACCCGTTAACTCGTCAGTTTGGCGAGTCATAGTTACGCCATCGATCATGTCAACGAACTTCACGCTACCGGCAACTTCAGAAATAATTGGGTGAGTATGTGGATCCCAGTTTGCGATGATTTCGCCAGCTGCAACTTCACTTTCTTCCAATTTCTCTAATACGGTACCGTAAGGTACTTTATAGCGCTCTTTCTCACGACCTAGCTCATCGATGATAGCTATCTCAGAAGAACGAGAAACAATTACAAGCTTACCGTCGATATTTGAAACATGCTTAGCATTGTGTAACTTCAGAGAACCCGCGTTCTTAACTTGAACGTTGTTTTCTGCAGAAGCTCGAGATGCCGCACCACCAATGTGGAACGTACGCATGGTTAGCTGTGTACCAGGTTCACCAATAGACTGCGCCGCAACAACACCAATCGCTTCACCGTGGTTAATAATATGACCACGAGCCAAGTCACGACCGTAACATGCCGCACACACACCAAAGTCTGTGTCACAGGTAATAACAGAACGTACAATGACTTCGTCGATACTGTGTTCTTCTAACGTATTACACCATGCTTCATCAAGAAGTGTGTTGCGTGGAGCAAGCACTTCATCTGTACCTGGCTTCATTACGTCAAGCGCAACCACACGACCTAGAACACGTTCACGTAATGGCTCAACAACATCACCACCTTCAATAAGCGGTTTCATTGTTAGACCATGCTCAACACCACAGTCATCTTCAATAACAACTAAGTCTTGTGCAACGTCTACTAAACGACGAGTCAAGTAACCCGAGTTAGCTGTCTTCAATGCTGTATCGGCAAGACCTTTACGCGCACCGTGAGTAGAAATAAAGTACTGAAGTACGTTTAGACCTTCACGGAAGTTAGCCGTAATTGGCGTTTCGATGATTGAGCCATCTGGCTTAGCCATCAAACCACGCATACCTGCTAGCTGACGGATCTGTGCAGCACTACCACGAGCACCTGAGTCAGCCATCATATAGATGCTGTTAAACGAAGCTTGTTGCTCAGGTACACCATCACGGTTAATCACTGTCTCAGTAGACAAGTTTTCCATCATGGCTTTAGAGACTTTTTCGTTCGCGCTTGCCCAGATATCGATTACTTTGTTGTAACGCTCACCAGCTGTTACAAGACCTGACTGGAACTGCTCTTGAATTTCAAGCACTTCAGCTTCAGCGTCTGCAACTAAGGTGTATTTCTCGTCAGGAATAACCATGTCATCGATACCCACAGAGGCACCAGAAATGGTTGCAAAACGGAAACCGGTATACATCAATTGGTCAGCAAAGATAACAGTATCTTTAAGACCTAGTTGACGATAACAAGTGTTCAACAGCTTAGAAATCTGTTTCTTACCCATGTTTTGGTTAACCAAATCATACGATAAGCCTTCAGGCAAAATTAATGATAAAAGAGCACGACCAACAGTCGTATCAATGATACGAGTTGCTTTCGTTCTTTCGCCATCTTCTGCGATGTTGGTTTCGGTAATACGCACTTTAACGCGAGCATGTAGTTCAGCAACACCAGTAGCGTAGGCTTTTTCTACTTCTGACACATCAGCGAATGCCATACCTTCACCGCGACCGTTAATACATTCACGGCTGGTGTAGTACAAACCTAATACAACGTCCTGAGACGGCGTAATTACTGGCTCACCGTTAGCAGGTGACAAAATGTTGTTGGTTGACATCATTAGCGCACGAGCTTCTAACTGAGCTTCAAGCGTTAATGGTACGTGAACCGCCATTTGGTCACCGTCGAAGTCGGCGTTGTATGCCGCACAAACTAACGGATGCAATTGAATTGCTTTACCTTCAATCAGTACAGGTTCAAATGCTTGAATACCTAGTCTGTGAAGTGTTGGTGCACGGTTAAGCATTACTGGATGTTCACGAATCACTTCGTCTAGCACATCCCATACTTCAGCCTGTTCGCGTTCAACCATTTTCTTAGCAGCTTTAATAGTCGTCGCTAAACCACGCGCTTCTAACTTGCCGTAAATAAATGGTTTGAATAGCTCAAGCGCCATCTTCTTAGGAAGACCACACTGATGCAGACGTAAAGTAGGACCTACGGTAATTACCGAACGGCCTGAATAGTCAACACGCTTACCAAGTAAGTTCTGACGGAAACGACCTTGCTTACCCTTGATCATATCAGCAAGAGATTTAAGCGGACGCTTGTTAGAACCGGTAATAGCACGACCGCGACGACCGTTATCTAATAGCGCATCAACTGACTCTTGTAACATACGTTTTTCGTTACGTACAATAATGTCAGGCGCAGCTAAATCTAACAGACGCTTTAAGCGGTTGTTACGGTTAATCACACGACGGTAAAGGTCGTTAAGATCTGATGTCGCGAAACGACCACCATCTAACGGCACTAATGGACGTAGATCAGGTGGAAGAACCGGTAATACTTTTAAGATCATCCACTCTGGCTTGTTGCCAGAAGTGAAGAATGCTTCCATCAATTTAAGGCGTTTAGTCACCTTTTTACGACGGGTTTCAGAGTTAATTGAAGGCAACTCTTCACGCATTTGCTCGATCTGTTCAGCTAAATTGATAGCACGTAACAATTCAAGAACTGCTTCAGCACCCATTTTAGCTTCAAACTCGTCACCGTATTCTTCTAACGCATCAAGATACGTTTCTTCGGTCAGCATTTGGCCGCGCTCAAGCGTGGTCATACCAGGCTCGATAACAACAAATGATTCGAAATACAGTACGCGTTCAATATCACGCAACGTCATATCTAGCATTAAGCCAATACGTGACGGAAGTGATTTTAAGAACCAAATGTGGGCAACTGGGCTAGCCAGATCAATGTGACCCATGCGCTCACGACGCACTTTAGTCTGGGTAACTTCTACGCCACACTTTTCACAAATAACACCACGGTGCTTCAAACGCTTGTATTTACCACACAAACATTCGTAATCTTTAACCGGACCAAAGATACGCGCACAAAACAAACCTTCACGCTCAGGCTTGAATGTACGGTAGTTAATGGTTTCTGGCTTCTTTACTTCACCAAAAGACCAAGAACGGATTAGATCTGGCGAGGCCAAACCAATTTTAATACCGTTAAATTCTTCAGTCTTACTTTGCTGTTTAAGAAACTTTAATAAGTCTTTCACGTTTCTCTCCTGAAGGAGTTAAACCAGGTGCTTTGCTGCTGCAAAGCACCCTTGGTTACCAAACATTGCTTAAGTGCGATGCTTACTCTTGGTCCAACTCGATATTAATACCAAGTGAACGAATTTCCTTCAACAATACGTTGAAAGACTCAGGCATGCCAGGTTGCATCTGATGGTTACCGTCGACGATGTTTTTATACATCTGAGTACGACCGTTAACGTCATCTGATTTAACTGTTAGCATTTCTTGTAGAGTATAAGCAGCACCATATGCTTCAAGTGCCCACACTTCCATCTCACCGAAACGCTGACCACCAAACTGAGCTTTACCGCCCAATGGTTGTTGAGTCACTAAGCTGTACGAACCCGTAGAACGAGCGTGCATCTTATCATCAACTAAGTGGTTCAATTTAAGCATATACATGTAACCAACGGTTACTTTACGCTCAAATTCGTTACCGGTACGGCCGTCACATAACGTCAACTGGCCAGACTCAGGTAAGCCTGCAAGAGCAAGCATTTGCTTGATCTCTTTCTCTTTAGCACCGTCGAATGCTGGTGTAGCAATTGGAATACCACCTTTAAGGTTGGTAGCCAAGCGCACAACTTCATCATCAGTAAACGAATCGATATCAACGCGTTGAAGCACGTCATCACCTAATTCGTAAACTTGTTTGATGTAACCACGAAGTTCGGCAATTTCACGCTGCTCTTCAAGCATAGCAGTAATTTTATTACCGATACCCTTAGCTGCTGCGCCCATGTGGACTTCAAGTACCTGACCGATGTTCATACGCGAAGGTACGCCCAATGGGTTAAGTACGATGTCTACAGGATTACCTTCTTCATCGTATGGCATGTCTTCAACAGGACAAATCTTCGAGATAACACCTTTGTTACCATGACGACCTGCCATCTTGTCACCAGGCTGGATAGTACGTTTAACTGCAAGGTAAACCTTAACAATTTTCAATACACCAGGTGCCAAGTCATCACCTTGGGTGATCTTGCGACGCTTGATTTCAAATGTCTTATCGAAGTCTGCTTTAAGCTCTTCATGCTGTTCAGCTAACTGCTCTAATTCAGTTTGTTTTGCTTCATCGTCGATAACTTGGATTAATACGTCTTTACGTGGGATCTCAGCTAACTTAGCTTCAGAATAACCTACAGACAATAACAAGTTACGTGCACGGCCCAATACGCCTTCTTCAAGGATCTTGAACTCTTCACCTAAGTCTTTACGAGCTTGGCGAACATGCATTTCTTCAATTTCAAGCGCACGCTTATCTTTCTCAACGCCGTCACGGGTAAATACCTGTACGTCGATGATGGTGCCTTTGACTGAGTTAGGAACACGTAATGAGCTGTCCTTAACGTCAGACGCTTTTTCACCAAAAATAGCTCGGAGTAGTTTCTCTTCTGGAGTTAACTGTGTTTCACCCTTAGGTGTAACTTTACCCACAAGAATGTCGCCACCCTTCACTTCTGCACCAATATAAACGATACCTGATTCATCTAATTTAGATAAAGCAGACTCACCTACGTTTGGAATATCAGCAGTGATTTCTTCGCTACCCAATTTAGTATCACGAGCAATACAAGAAAGCTCCTGAATATGGATAGTAGTAAAACGATCTTCTTGCGCTACGCGCTCAGAAATTAAGATCGAATCTTCGAAGTTATAACCGTTCCAAGGCATGAACGCGATGCGCATGTTCTGACCAAGCGCCAAATCACCTAAATCGGTAGATGGACCATCGGCCAATACATCGCCACGAACCACTGGCTCACCAACAGAACAACAAGGACGTTGGTTAATACAAGTGTTTTGGTTTGAACGGGTATATTTAGTTAGGTTGTAAATGTCGATACCGGCTTCACCTGCGTGTAGCTCATCTTCATTTACTTTAACTACGATACGGCTAGCATCAACATAATCAACCACACCGCCACGTTTAGCAGCTACAACCACACCAGAGTCAACAGCAAGAGTACGTTCAATACCCGTTCCGACTAACGGCTTATCAGCACGTAAAGTAGGTACTGCTTGACGTTGCATGTTTGCACCCATCAATGCGCGGTTAGCATCATCGTGTTCTAAGAACGGAATTAATGATGCTGCAACAGAAATAATCTGCTGTGGAGATACGTCCATATACTGAACATCGGCTGCGCGCATAAAGGTAGACTCACCTTTGTGACGACAAGCGATTTGTTCTTCTGCCATACGGCCATCAGCATCAACTTCGATGTTAGCCTGAGCAATAACATAACGACCTTCTTCGATTGCTGATAAGTATTCAACATCATCAGTAATCACACCATCAACCACTTTGCGGTAAGGTGTTTCTAGGAAGCCGTAAGAGTTAGTGCGCGCAAAACTTGCTAACGAGTTGATTAGACCAATGTTTGGACCTTCAGGGGTCTCAATTGGACATAAACGACCGTAGTGAGTTGGATGTACGTCACGAACTTCGAAACCAGCACGCTCACGAGTCAAACCACCTGGGCCAAGCGCAGAAATACGACGCTTATGCGTCACTTCTGATAGCGGGTTGTTTTGATCCATAAACTGTGACAATTGTGAAGAACCAAAAAATTCTTTCACTGCCGCAGAAATTGGCTTAGCGTTAATCAAGTCTTGTGGCATTAGCTCGTTTAAATCGCCTAAAGATAGACGCTCACGAACAGCACGCTCAACACGGACTAAACCAACACGGAACTGGTTTTCAGCCATTTCACCAACGCTACGAATACGACGGTTACCTAAGTGGTCAATATCGTCGACTTCATCATAACCATTACGGATTTCGATGATTTTCTTCATAACAGATACGATGTCTTCTTTAGACAACACACCGTTACCTTCGTCTTCTGCAATCTCAAGACGACGGTTGAACTTCATACGACCTACTTTAGATAAGTCATAACGTTCTTCACTGAAGAATAGGTTTTGGAATAAACCTTCAGCAGCATCTTTGGTTGGTGGCTCGCCAGGACGCATCATACGGTAGATTTCAACTAAAGCTTCTAAGCGGTTAGTTGTTGAATCTATGCGTAATGTGTCAGCAATATAAGCACCATGATCAAGATCATTGATAAACAAAGTATCAATATTCTTAATACCAGCAAGTGATAACTTAGCTAAATCTTCTAAGGTAATCTCGCTGTTTGCGGTCACTAAAACTTCACCGGTATCTTCATCGATGTAGTCTTGAGCAGCATACTTACCAACAATATAATCTACTGGCACTTCTAGCTCAGTCGTGTTGGTTTTTTCAAGTTGCTTAATGTGACGCGCAGTGATGCGACGACCAGCTTCAACTAATAAAGAGCCTTCAGCATCTTTAATGTCATAGCCAGCAGTTTCACCACGTAGGCGGTCAGGCACTAGTGACATCACTAATGAGTCTTTTTTAATCTTAAACTCGATACGCTCAAAGAATAAATCGAGGATATCTTGAGTAGAATATTCAAGCGCTCGTAAAATGATAGTAGCCGGTAATTTACGACGACGGTCAATACGAACGAATAGAGCATCTTTAGGATCAAATTCAAAGTCAAGCCATGAACCACGGTAAGGAATAATACGTGCGTTATACAGCACCTTACCAGAAGAGTGGGTTTTACCACGGTCATGATCAAAGAACACACCTGGAGAACGGTGTAACTGAGACACGATTACACGCTCAGTACCGTTAATAACGAAAGTACCGTTATTAGTCATCATAGGTATATCACCCATGTAGACTTCTTGCTCTTTAATGTCTTTAACAGTGCCAGCAGCAGCTTCACGGTCAAACAACACCATGCGTAATTTAACGCGTAGTGGTGCCGAATAAGTAACACCGCGGATCTGACATTCTTTCACATCAAAAACTGGCTCACCTAGCTTGTAGCTGACATATTGCAGCTCAGAATAGCCAGAAAAGCTCTTGATAGGAAAAACGCTACGGAATGCAGCTTCTAAGCCACGCTCACCCGTAGGGTCTTGATCGGTGAACTTCTTAAAAGAGTCTAACTGGATAGACAATAAATAAGGGATGTCCAAAACTTTTGGACGCTTACCAAAGTCTTTGCGAATACGCTTCTTTTCAGAATAGGAGTAAACCATGGGTTTCCTCTGCTTACGAGATGTGACCAAGACTGAAATAATTTAATTAAATCAGCACGTTTGCCCATCACCGTTGATGGCAAGAACCTAACCAGTAATCTCTGCTAGGGACTGCTAAAACTGGCGACAAACGGTGAAAAAAAATCGCCTGCGCATAAAGCGCAAAAAAGGCCGACGGTTAAAAAACCGCCAGCCTTCACCCAATTACTTGGGTGATGCAAGCTAAATTATAGCTTACTTAACTTCAACAGAAGCACCAGCGGCTTCTAGATCAGCTTTAAGAGTTGCAGCTTCTTCTTTAGACACAGCTTCTTTAACTGCGATTGGAGAAGATTCAGCCATAGTTTTAGCTTCTTTTAGGCCTAAACCTGTAGCGCTACGAAGTGCTTTAATAACAGCAACTTTGTTTTCGCCATGAGAAGTAAGAACTACGTCAAATTCTGTTTGCTCTTCAGCAACAACAGCATCGCCGCCGCCTGAAACTACTGCAGCAGCAGCAGAAACGCCGAATTTCTCTTCCATAGCTTCGATTAGTTCAACTACTTCCATTACAGACATTGCTGCAAAAGCTTCTAACATTTGGTCTTTAGTGATAGACATTAGAAATATTTCCTATTGTTCTGAATTCAATTTTATTAAGCTGCCTGCTTATAATTAAGCGGCGTCTTGTTTTTGATCGCGAAGGGCGGCCAATGTACGTACGAATTTGCCAGCAGATGCTTCTTTCATAGTCATCATCAACTGAGCTAGTGCTTCGTCGTAAGTTGGTAGTTTCGCTAAACGATCAATATCAGCTGCAGGGATAAACATCCCTTCGAAAGCTGCACCTTTAACTTCAAATTTTGCTTGACCCTTAGCGAAGTCTTTTAAAAGACGCGCTGCAGCACCTGGATGCTCGTTAGAGAAAGCTATTAAAGTTGGGCCAGTGAACGTTTCTGCTAGGCACTCAAAAGCTGTACCTTGAACTGCACGACGAGCAAGAGTGTTACGTACTACACGTACAAACACACCATTTTCGCGAGCAGCTTTACGCAGACCGGTCATAGCACCTACAGTTACGCCACGTGAATCGGCAACAACTGCAGAAAGTGCACCTTTGGCAGCTTCGTTGACTTCAGCCACAATTGCCTGTTTGTCTTCGAGTCTTAATGCCATTGGCTTTACTCCTGGATTCTACCTAGGGAATTCCCTAGAATTTACCAAACTAAACACAAATGTGTTTAGTTACTTACGGTGCAGATTTTCCAGTAAAAAAATTTAGCTGGGGCCTGACACCGTCTACGCTGGAAATTAAGTTAACCTTACGATTAACACCTGCGGTCTTGGACGGAAACCGGCTCTAATATACAAAAAATGATTCACTTATGTATAAAAGCGGCTTCAACCCACAAAGTGCGCGCATTATAGACTAATACGCGCGCTTTGTATATTACTTAACTTCGTCCAGAGAACCCTGGTCGATAGCTACACCTGCACCCATAGTGGTAGAGATGCTAATCTTTTTCACGTAAATGCCTTTAGCAACTGCAGGCTTAGCCTTTTTCAGTGCTGACACTAACGATTCTAAGTTTTCTTTCAACTGTTCAGTAGTGAATGTAACTTTACCGATAGTTGTGTGGATAATACCATTTTTGTCGTTTCTGTAACGAACTTGACCTGCTTTGGCATTCTTAACTGCTTCAGCAACGTTTGGCGTTACTGTACCAGTTTTAGGGTTAGGCATTAAACCACGAGGGCCTAAAATTTGACCTAACATACCAACAACGCGCATTGCATCTGGAGATGCGATAACCACGTCGAAGTTCATTTCGCCAGCTTTAACTTTTTCAGCTAAATCTTCCATACCCACAAGTTCTGCGCCAGCAGCGATAGCAGCTTCAGCGTTTGCACCTTGTGTGAATACAGCAACACGAACATCACGACCAGTACCATGTGGAAGTACAGTAGCACCACGCACGTTTTGATCTGATTTACGAGGATCGATGCCTAGATTAACAGCTACATCAACACTTTCAACAAACTTAGCAGTCGCTAATTCTTGTAAAAGTACTACAGCTTCGCTGATGTCATACAATTTTGTTGCATCAACTTTTTCGCGGATAACGCGAGCGCGCTTAGTTAGCTTTGCCATTATATTAGTCCTCTACTACCAAACCCATTGAACGTGCAGTACCTTCAATTGAGCGAGTCATCGCTTCAATATCAGCACCAGTCATATCAGCGGCTTTAGATTCAGCAATTTCCTGAACTGCGCTACGCTTAATAGTACCTACTTTTTGAGTATTAGGACGGCCAGAACCTGATTTCAGACCTACTGCTTTAAGCAATAAGAAAGATGCAGGTGGAGTCTTAGTTTCAAAAGTGAAAGAACGGTCGTTATATACAGTGATAACAACAGGAATCGGCATACCTTTTTCGAACTTTTCAGTACGAGCGTTGAATGCTTTACAGAATTCCATGATGTTCACACCTTTTTGACCTAAAGCAGGTCCAACTGGTGGAGACGGGTTTGCAGCACCGGCTGCTACTTGTAGCTTGATATAAGCTTCAATTTTCTTTGCCATGTCGACATTTCCTCTATTTGGGTTCAAACGCA
The DNA here is from genome assembly GCF_009994065.1 of Shewanella vesiculosa. NCBI lineage: Bacteria > Pseudomonadati > Pseudomonadota > Gammaproteobacteria > Alteromonadales > Shewanellaceae > Shewanella > Shewanella vesiculosa. Next base: position 1,376 of record NZ_JAACSD010000001.1, on the reverse strand, counting down.
TCTTGGCGACATGCCAATACGCTCCCCTGAAAACAACGGGTGCGAATTATATAAAAATACGCACCCGCAAACAATATATATTTGTAGTTATTTTAATCAGCTCTTTTCGACTTGATTAAAATCGAGTTCTACTGGTGTTGAACGACCGAAAATCATCACCGAAACTTTAATACGGTTCTTTTCATAATCGACTTCTTCGATTGTACCGTTAAAGTCAGCAAATGGACCGTCACAAACGCGAACCACTTCACCAGGCTCATACATAATACGATGAGTTGGAGACTCAACAGTATCTTGTAGACGCTGAAGAATTGCATCAGCTTCTTTGTCAGAAATCGGTGCAGGGCGATCCGATGTTCCACCGATAAAGCCCATTACACGTGGAATGCTTTTGACTAAGTGCCAGCTGTCATCGTTCATTTCCATCTGGACCAATACATAACCAGGGAAAAATTTGCGTTCACTTTTACGGCGTTGACCTGCACGCATTTCAACAACTTCTTCAGTAGGAACTAAAATCTCACCAAAGTATGCTTCCATGTTATGCATTTTGATATGTTCCAGCAGTGTTTTAAGCACACGGCCTTCATAGCCTGAAAAGGCTTGGATCACATACCATCTTTTTTTCGCTTCTGTAACTTCAGTCATTTTCAGATGCCTATACGCCAGTAATTAAATTGACTACTCGTAACAATATAGCATCTAATCCCCAAAGGATTAATGCCATTACTGCAGTAGCTGCAAGTACAATAAAGGTAGTGTTTAGCGCCTCTTGGCGAGTTGGCCAAACGACTTTGCGCACTTCAATATGTGCTTCACGAGCAAAAGATTGCGCCTGCTTTCCCTTACTTGTCTGCAGTGCAATGATACCTGCAATAGCAAAGGCAATAATTACCCCAGCAACACGAGCTACAACATTAGCATCTGCATAAAATTGATTGCCTATAACAGCAGTAGCAATAAGCAATGCTGCTATGCCCCACTTAACGATATCCAAAGAATTACTCTGGTTTTCAGTATTTGTTGTCATCGGTTAATTCCGTTACTCACTACGACCTGGGCTTAGCTTGGTAAACAACATATTCACCAAATCCACATTTCCGAACTTTCCCGGAAAATGCATAAGCACAGGGTCAAAAATCGGCCATAGATTGTATTCTTATTCAGCTTTGTTCGCAACAATACAGGTAAAGTAAGATTAACAAATCAATCAAAAAATCGATTTTTATTGCTATCTTTACCCTAAAAATAAAAAAGGAAGCCTAAGCTTCCTTTTTTAGTGTTCACTAAAGTCGCTATTACGCGATGATTTTAGCTACAACACCTGCACCAACTGTACGGCCACCTTCACGGATAGCGAAACGTAAACCGTCGTC
>NZ_JAACSD010000018.1:0-61548 GCF_009994065.1 Shewanella vesiculosa | reverse complement strand
TACTTAGCTGAAACGCATGGTATAGAGGTGATGCACATCAAGTGCTCTGACGTTCTAAGCAAGTATGTCGGTGAAAGTGAGCAGAACATTGCAGCGTTGTTTCGTGAAGCACACAGAACAAAGAAGCTGATGCTCTTTGATGAAGTAGATAGTTTACTGAGCAAACGTGAAAGCGCTCAAGCGCAGCATGAAGTCCAGCTTATCAACGAACTACTGTCTCAGCTTGAATGCAATACTCAACCTGTATTCGCTGCAACCAATGCACTGACAGCTATTGATAGCGCTGTGATGCGCCGCTTTGACTTCAAGCTGACTTGCGACTATCTCACTGAAATGCAACGTCACACGCTCTATCGTCAAGTATTGGGTATCACTAAATTAACCAATGCAGAGAAAGACCAACTTCAAGTGTTACAACAATTAACGCCCGGCGATTTCGCCATTTTATCAAGACGTATGTTATTTCAACCTAACCATAATCACAGAAGCACGGCTATCCCGCTACTCACAGAAGAAAACAACCGTAAACAAACACCACGCCACATCGGCTTTATCCGCTAAACCCATCTATCTAAGGAATGTAAAATGACAACATTATTGAGTTCTCTCAAGGTTATCGCTCGCCCTGAAATTGCCATCAAGCCACCTATTATCAGTAAGCGATTACGTTTAATAGAAAAGCTGGAACAGCAATTAGACATGGCTGAATGCATGGTTCAGGGTAAAGAGTTTGAAGCCTACCGTGAAAAATCGGTCAAAGACCCTGAAACAGGAGAGCGTAAGAAAGTACGCCGACGTTATAACGTTCGCTCTTGGTATTACGATAATGAACAGCACTACTATCTTGAAGTCCGTATTAGCGGTAAACCTATCGAGTTAGTGAAAGATAAACCTGCTATCGATGTGGGTGATAAAGCCAAACTGCCAGACACCATCAAAATCGTTATTGATGCTGTTGAAAAAGGTGAACTAGATGAGTTTCTACTTGCCCCGCCCTCTAAGTTTCCCAGTAAGAAGATGAAAGCTAAAGAGGCCACTAAGCCTGATATTGCAGCAAAATCCAATACGAAATAACAATGTTTGAGGGGGCTTCCCCCCTCGACTTAACTTGTTTTAGTCAGAGGCAAAATCATGGCAATTATTCGCGAAATAAACGTTAAGTATCAGTTTAGAGAAACCAACTGCGAACAAGCGGAAAAGACACTCACCAGCCCAGAGGAAACCGCAAAGATATTCGACTACCTCAAATATGAAACAAAGGAAGTCTTTATTGTCGCCAACCTTACTACTCAACGAGCCATCAATTGCATTGAAGTTGTGGCGACTGGGTGCATAAACAGCATTAGCATGCGGCCATCGGAAGTGCTTCGAACCGCCGTCATATTGAATATGCCGGGGATTATCCTTGTTCATAACCATCCTTCAGGCGACCCAACACCAAGTACAAGTGACCTCAACTTTACCAATATGGTCATTGAATGCGCCAAGGTACTCAATGTTGAAGTTGTAGACCATGTGATTATTGGCCTAAACAGCTTTACCAGCTTACGCCAAACACACCCCGACCTATTCTAAAACCTGTGAGATAAACAATGAATACCATTAACAAGGAACTGGCTTTGCCTGTTTCCGATAGCTTACTGCTGCCACTAGAAAAGCTAATTAGTAGCACACCTCATGATGCTTTAACCATTAACTTCCGTGATCCCAATTACAGCGTAGAACATGGCGGTTTTCATCCCGTTGAAATAAGGCTAGAAAAGAAAGCCGAACAGTGGACGTTGTGTTACATCACTGAGTTCTGTTTTGTTGGTCATGGTGGTTATGCTGAACTAGTTAAAGCGTTAGACTTTGATTTTAACTTTGGCGAATTTCAAAGCATTAACGGTGAGATCTTGCTTGATGCTGCTATGGATTTTTACCCTATATGGGAACAAAACTTTGTATGTTATTGGAAGGATTTAGAAATGTTTGAGGTCAGTATCACAGCAGATTAACCCTCAAAAAACTCAAAATTACGACCAAAGTGACATTCCAAAATAAACTAAACCAACTAGACTGATATTCAAGCAGGGAGTTGTCCTTGCTATGAATAGGCATATCGTAACTATAAGGGAGCTAAATAATGTCAGGATGGTATGAGTTAAGTAAAAGCACTAATGACCAATTTAAGTTTGTATTAAAGGCAGGCAATGGAGAAATCATATTAACAAGTGAACTCTACACTGCTAAGGCTGGTGCGAATAATGGTATTAGCTCGGTTCAAACAAACTCTCAAAGTGAAACTAATTTCGCGAAAGAAACAGCAAAGAACGATAAGCCTTATTTCAACCTAAAAGCGGCTAATCATCAAATCATTGGCACAAGCCAAATGTATTCGAGCACTTCAGGTAGAGATAATGGCATACGTTCAGTAATGGAAAATGGAAATACATCTACAATAAAAGACTTAACCGCTGGATAAAATCTATCAGCTCAAGCTTAAATGAATGCATTCGCACTCTAACGGCTTACAGCAACAAACTTGTATCACTTACCATTGAATTATAAGCATAAAAAAGCCCCGTTCGATTAAGAACAGGGCTTTCAAATAATGGTACCTGAGGTCGGACTCGAACCGACACGCCGCGAAGCAGGGGATTTTGAATCCCCCATGTATACCAATTTCATCACTCAGGCAAAGGCTTTCAAGCTATATTTAGCTTTGCAAAGAAATCTAAAACACGAAATATCTTTGCAAAACCAAACCAATTTCATCTTACTTTAATTATGTAATTTTAGCCTGTTTATAACCCATATCCGTTGGGAGGCATAAAATCTTATAATTCAAAAACTTTGCAAATCTTTGCAAGGATTTTGCATGTTAATTATTTAGCATTAACGTTTTACTTCAACAACTTACTTATACCAAGCTAGTACACACTGTGATTTTTGAATCCCCCATGTATACCAATTTCATCACTCAGGCAAAGGCTTTCAAGCTACATTTAGCTTTGCAAAGAAATCTAAAACACCAAATATCTTTGCAAAACCAAACCAATTTCATTGTACTCTAATTATGTAATTTTAGCCTGTTTACAACCCATATTCGTTGGGAGGCATAAAATTTTATAATTCAAAAACTTTGCAAATCTTTGCACGGATTTTGCATGTTAATTATTTTACATTAACGTTTTACTTCAACAACTTACTTATACCAAACTAGTACACACTGTGATTTTTGAATCCCCCATGTATACCAATTTCATCACTCAGGCAAAGACTTGTAAGCTGTATTTAGCTTTGCAAAAAAATCTGCTGTACGCAAATATCTTTGCAAAACTAACCACTCAATTAATCAACTTATGTTGTCACAATTAAGTGTTGGCGATTATACCTTTGCATTTAATAATCGCAAGTACTTTACCTATTATTTCTATAAAAAACACTCAATTGCTCAAAAGTCATTCATAGTGCCAAATAACAATGGCTGATGGTTTTTGTGAGCTAATTAGCAGTTTCACACAAATATAACATTATCACTGCTGAAGATTGATCAAGATCAGTATCACGACAGAGTTTTGACTTTATGATGATCATGATTTCACATTCCAGAGGATAAATATCATGGCATTTTGGTTAGATTTAATGTTTGGTAACGCAATAGGATTACTATCGATGACTGTAATCTTTTGTACCTTTGGAATAATGTCTTATCTAATGTGGATGTTTATTGTGAAGTCTGCACCTACTAAGTGAGTCTCTAACTAGGCTAAGTATTTTACTGCTTATTATTTCATGATCAATATGGATTCTTCCTTGCGAATCATACATTGGCGATAAAACACATGGAGTGTTTTTATGTCAAGTTGGGGGCTATATGGCCCCCATTTTTTTATTTATACCAATCAAATACTGCACAAAATATTAAATTAAGCGGCATGCTTGCGTGATTGAACCAAGCCATTAATAAAATGTGGACGTGTTTTGATTAGATAGGTCATTTCCTCAGCACTCGGCTCACCTGCTGGTAAACGTAATACATCGCGATTTAAATAATTTCGCGCCGGCATCGATATCTTGTATTCTGCCGTTGGTCCTTGAATCGCATAGTGACGCTCATTTCCAAGCATCTCAAGTATACTGCTATGAACTAGATTTTTAACTGCTAACTCATTTTGCGGTAAGGTTAAAATAGTCTGTCCCTGTAAAAAGAATTCGCGTAACAAGGCTCTTTCTGCCGGGTCGAGTAGCTTCACTTTTGCTTCGATGGTCTCTACTGTGCGTTTTTGGCGAAAAAAAACAATAGACTCATCAACCACAAAGGCAAAAATTTGACTTAAAAAATACGCGACTCCCATTATTAATCCTAAGCCAATAAACTGACCATATTGATTGACTAGGTGATCTAACGATAAAAACGCCAGTAAATCTTTAGGCGCAAACAGTAAACTAGTACATGTTACAACAACCCATGTCATAGCACTTACGAATAAACGTTTGCTATTAAACAACTTTATTGAACCTACTTTTATTTTCATCATAGCTTACCCGCAGTGTCAGATTTTTGATCATACTGACTTAAAGCAAAATATATGCCATAAAAAACATCACTAACATTATCTTTATTTACACCATTTCAATTCCATATTAGGACATTCAAGCTATGCTTGAATAAAATTCAGAAAGTTGGAATTAACACTAGCGCAACAAGCTGTAAGCTCGTATTTTATATGTCACTCATCATTGATCATTAATCACATTGAAGAAAATATGCTGATATTCATACGTCAATTGCTCCAGAGCCCGATTGCCCGAAAGTTAACACTGTCTATCGTGGTGTTTAGCTCTTTGATTACGATTGTGACGACAGCTTATCAGCTTATAAGTGATTATCAGGAGGATGTGAATAGAATTGATCGCGTATTTTCAAGTATAGAAGCGGTAAATTTAGAAGTATTAGCATCCAGTGTTTGGGTAATAGACGAAGACTTAATTAACACTCAACTCTATGGTTTAAGCCAATTACCTGACATTAAATATATTTCTATCCGTGATGACAGTAATCAAGAATGGCATTTTGGTGAGTATCAGAAAACGGCCGTTATCGAAAAGCAATTTCCGTTGATTTATACCAACAATGAAAATATTCCTGTTGGGACCCTTACAGTACAAGCCGATCTCAATGCCATTTATGATCGTCTGTATAATAAAACAATACTGATTTTACTGTCCAACGCGATCAAAACCTTCTTCGTTGCTGGTTTTATTTTGTTTTTGGTCTGGTTCAATGTCACCAAACATCTGCGCCAATTAAGCCAATATTGTGATGAAATTAGCTTAGACAATCCCTTTACGCCCTTAAATTTTAACCGTAAGCCACAACGAGATGAGTTCAGTTTAGTCGCCGAAGCCGTCAATACAATGCAGCAACAAATTCGAGGGTCTTATCAAGATCTGCAGCAATCAAAAGTCGATTTAATGCATGCCGTTGAAGATCGAGATCGCTTACTATTATTAGAGCGTAGTTATAAAGATGAACTTGCTCGCCAAGTAAAAGAGCAAACCAGAGAACTTGAACAATCACTGCAAATGTTAAAACGAACACAACAAGTGCTGATAGAAAAAGAGAAAATGGCCGCATTAGGAGGATTAGTTTCCGGCGTCGCCCATGAAATTAATACCCCGATAGGTATTTGTCTAACGGCTGCAAGTTCACAATTGGCTTATGTAGAAGATCTGATCGAGCTTATCCATAGCGATCATGCCACATTAGAACAAATCAATGGGATTTTAGAGCAATACCAAAAAAGCAGTCAGTTAATTGTGAGTAATATCACTCGTGCCAGTTATTTAATCCAGCAGTTTAAATCTATTGCGGCAGAACAAAGCCAAGAAAAATACACTCTATTTAATCTTAATCACCAATTACGCGATATTACCGACTCAACCTTAATGATATTTTCGCCGCAAAAGGTTGAGATAACCGTCAATATTGATGAACAATTGCAGGTTTACACTAATGCCAGCCTACTCTCCCAAGCTATTAATAACGTGATATCAAATGCATTTTTACATGCATTTAAAGATACCTCACAAGCGAAGATCTGCATTAATGTAATAGCTAAACCTGACACTATTGATATCGAAATTCAAAATAATGGTGCGCTTATTCCAAGTGATATTGCAGAGCATATATTTGAACCCTTCTTTACCACCGCTCGCCACAAAGGTGGCGTCGGCTTAGGGCTCGCAGCTGCATTTAATGCAATTACACAGATAAAAGGCAGCATTCGCTATGTTGCTATGTCACCCCTTGGAGGACCTATGTTCGTGATAAGCGTGCCGCGATAACATCAGCAAAGCAGCACTTAACGATGCTAAACTGTTCTCGCGGATAATTTACTCAGTACACGACTCACAGCAACAAAAGCAAATGTTCCCGTCACCATGGTAATGGCGCCAAAGCCAGAAGCGCAATCCATCCGCATACTGCCTTGTGCTGTTTCCTTAGTGTTGCATACGCTGCCATCAGCTTGAGGATAGACTAGATGTTGGGTCGAAAACACCGCATCTACAGCAAAGCGGCGCTGAATATTTTTAGTAAAATTATAATCTTTGCGTAATATGTTGCGCACTTTTGCCAACAATGGATCTTGTACTGTTTTAGCCAAGTCAGTCACTTGAATTAAGGTCGGATCGGTTTGGCCGCCAGCACCACCAATAGTCACTAGGGCAATTTTATTGCGCTTACACCAAGCAATTAAACCTGCTTTAGGTTTTACCGCATCAATACAGTCAATCACATAATCAATATCACCACCCTGTGAGGCTGGCTTAAAATACTCCGCCAGATTGTCTAAAGTAATAAAATCTTCTACTTCATTAACCATACACTCGGGATTGATTTCACCAATGCGTTTTGCCATAACCTCGACTTTTGATTGGCCAATAGTAGAGGTTAATGCATGTATTTGGCGATTGGTATTGGTAACACAAATATCGTCTAAATCGATAAGGGTGATCTGTCCTATACCACTTCTCGCTAGAGCTTCAGCGACCCAAGTTCCGACGCCACCGATACCCACAACCACCACATGTGCTTTTGAAAAAGTCGCGAGTGCTGCTTGACCATATAAACGGCCGACACCAGCAAAACGATGAGTATAAGATTCTGACAACATTGGTTACGCCCTAATTAACGACTATTTTTTTCGCGGCTAATTTTAAACGATTTATCGCCAAAGCTAAACGTTTGTCACGATTTGCTCGACATGAATCTGATTAAGGTGGCGGTTCAAGTTATTCATAAGCATCTGATGTAAGCATTTACTGATAATGATCCACATCAACTTGGATAAGTGTTGCGATAAAGCAATCAAAAATAGCCTGTGGTTAAACTATCCAAATAAAACTGACACTTTAGTTACTAAAAAGTGGATTGATACCTCAAGAGCACGTCTATTACGAATTAATACAAGTAATTAATCTTCGCAATAAGCCAGGAACAGCATTTTGTAGTGGTCAATAAAGGCCTCACTCTGGAGGTAATCAAATATAAATGGGTCGCTCAAACTAATCGATTATCACAAAACGCTTAAAAAATGCTTAATTTATGACCTTATTAGACTAAAGAGATCAATTTATCATTCAATATTCGCGATGATTAAATTAACATGGGCTAAAATACAATTCTGCAACTTTTGTGGTTGAGCGCTAGCCGATTTTACATAAATAGGTACGCCCCTAAGAGGCAGATTTAAGACATATATTGATTTAATTACACAGATGGTCGCTGATATCACAGATTTATCGACAAAATTTCAAGTTGGGCTTGTTTATTTGATCTAGCCCACACTATGAAGGAACTAAATCTGTGAAAATCTGCACCAGATTGTTACAGAATTAAATCTGCGACAAACTTCACTAACTAAAACCATGAAAAATGGAATATAGAACATAACGTTCTAGGGAGCATGAAAGATGAAAAAAACCTTAATCTCTGCATCGGTAGCATCAGTACTCACATTAGTTTCTTTCGCTACACTTGCTGAAGGCCCAAGTTTCTATGGTCGTTTAGATTTAGCTGTGACTAATTCTGATAAAGGCGCTACAACTCAAAATGGTAAAGAAGGCACAGTATTAGAAAACAACTTTTCTAACTTAGGCGTAAAAGGTAGTGAAAAGTTTGCTAACGGTATTGAACTGTTATACCAAATGGAATTCCAAGTTGAAAATACCACTCAAACTGCAGATAAAAGCGGTGATGAAGTTGTATTTAAAGCGCGTAACACATTCTTAGGTTTAAAAAGTGATGCTGGTACTGTGTTAGTCGGCCGTAACGATACCGTATTTAAACAATCTGAAGGTGGCATAGATTTATTCGGTAACTTTAACGCCGATATCGATCGTATGATTGGTGGCCAATTACGTAGAGCTGATGGTATTTGGTACTACTCACCAGTGATTGCTGGTTTAGTCACATTAAACGCAACTTATTTAATGGATGACAACTACGAAGGTTCAGATGAAGACCAATATGCATTAAGTGCAACACTTGGTGACAAAGGTCTTAAAGCACAACCTTATTATATTGCTGCAGCTTATAACACTATTGGTGGTATTGATGCTTATCGTGGTGTGGCGCAAGTTAAGCTAGGTGAGTTCAAGCTTGGTGGTTTATACCAAAACACTGAAAGCCAAACCACTGATCAAGAAGGTGATTCTTTCTTCCTTAACGTATCTTACAACCTAAACGGCGTAAACTTAAAAGCTGAATACGGTCAAGATGAAGCTGGTTTTGGTAGTTACTACAAAAATATTAAAGAAGCGACAGGTACTGACGTAAACATCACTCAAATTACTGTGGGTGCTGACTATCGTATCTCTAAGTCAACCTTAGTTTATGGTCACTATGCTATGTATGAAGGCGATCACAAAGTCGGTACTGCTACTGTTGATTTAGAAGATGACAATATCTTCACTGTTGGTGCACGTTACGACTTCTAATCATAGTGCTAGCCGCTTTGGCTTAACAGCATAAATGATTAAAAATGCCAGTCTATGTAGACTGGCATTTTTGTATTTGTAATATCATCATTACGATGTGGTCATCAGATGTTAAACAGTGATCTAAAATTATGCTGTTGCACTTTACGATTAACAACCGTCAGCTAAGCAATCACTTGATTGAACACTTCAACATGATGTGACTCAACCAACTCTGGCATCACATGGTGAAAATAATGCTCAATCGCATCTTTAGCGCAATGTTGATCAAACGCAGCTCGGTCGACAAATTTTTCCACAAAGGCGACTTTATTGTCATCATCTATACTGATATTCAGTTCGTAACGAATACAGCCTAGCTCACGTCGAGTATCTGGAACTAAACTTGCCAATGCAGCCACTAAGGCATCGCGTTTTCCTGCTTTAGCGGTAAACTGAGCGACACAAACAATTTGTTGGGTGTTTATTGCGTAATCTGACATTATTTTTCCTTACATTAATAAATTAACAGCATATCTAAATGCTCAATCCCATCTTCAAGATACACCGCAGAATTAACCACGAAACCATGCTGTTGATAAAACTGACGTAAATAATCTTGCGCACCGATTTGGATATTGTCATTGGGCCAATGTCGTTTGGCAATACTAATAGCTCTTTGCATTAATTGATTAGCAATCCCCTGACCCCGTGTTACTTTCGCCACAGCAACACGGCCAATACTGGCCTGAGGATAACTCAGACTAGGTGCTAACACACGACTATAGGCCACGACATGGCCAAGCTCGTCCAGCCCAAGTAAGTGCCTTGTTTGCGGATGTTTGTCTTTACCATCTAACTCAGGGTAAGGACAATTTTGTTCCACCACAAACACATCAACTCGAAGTTGTAATAACCCATAAAGTTGTTCCAGCGTCAATTCAGAAAAGCCAACATCTACCCATTGTAATGTCATCACAAACCTTATTTATCCCTGCTCTATACGCCATATTAGCATGATTAATGTATCTCACTAGGCTCATCTGATGGGCTTTTTCCTGGGGGTTTTCGAATAAATAATACTGCAAATACTGCGATAAAAAGAAAACATGCCATGATAAAAAACACATCATTATAGGCTTGAATATACGCTTGTTGCGACATGGTTTTAGCAAGTAAAGCATAAGCTTGCGAGTTAGCGCTTACAGCGTCCGAGCCAGCAGTTTGTAATATCGAACTGGTATGAGCGATATAATTATAGGCTTGCGAACTCACGGCGGGTAACGTTTCTTTTATGTGTGCCAAATGCCCCCTTGCGAGGTTATCGGTTAATGTTGCCACCAAAGCGATACCAAACGCCCCACCTAAATTACGCATCACATTGAGCACAGTCGATGCCGAAGCATTTTCATGTGGTTTTAAATGCATGGTCGCCAAAATACCAATAGGAACTAAGATAAACGGTTGCCCCAAGGCGCGTACTATTTGCGAGGTAATCATCTGATCGCCCGCATAATCAAGAGTCATATTGCTATTCATGTAATAACTGGTGGCAAATAAAGCGAATCCAAGTGCAGCCAAATAACGCGGATCAAACTTCTGCATTAACTTAGGCACTAAAGGTAGCACCAGTAATTGTGGAAAACCCATCCACATAATGACTTCACCTATTTCTAGCGGAGTGTAGTCATGAATTTGTGATAGATATAAGGGGATCATGTAAATGGCCCCAAATAATGCCATACCGAGTAAAAAGTATGCCACGGTAGACAAGGCAAAATCACGCTGAGCAAGCAGACGGATATTGACTAAGGGTTGTGCTTTACGTAACTGAATCCAAATAAATAGACTGATATTAATGGCGGCAATTATCGCGAGGTTACGAATAAGATCTGAACCAAACCAGTCTTTACGATTGCCCTCTTCTAGCACCACTTCTAGGCACCCCATACCCAGTGCCATCGTCACAATACCGGAATAATCAGCATCTTTTAACTTTTCCCAAATAATGGGTTTGCGCTCTAAACCATAAGCTAACATCGCCATTACCAATAAGCCTGGCGGAACATTAATATAAAATAAATAATGCCAACTAAATTGCTCAGTTAACCAGCCTCCCAGCGTCGGCCCAATAGAAGGGGCAAATGTGGCCGTCACCCCAAACAAAGCCATGCCCATAGCACGTTTATTGTCAGGTAAGCACTCAAGTATGAGTCTAAATGCTAACGGAATTAATGCTCCACCGAAGAACCCCTGCAAGGCACGAAAAGCAATCATCGACTCAAGGTTCCAAGACAAAGAACATAATATCGATGCCAAGATAAAAGCCGCTGTGGTCCAGAGTAAATAACGTCGAGTCGATAATCCGGTACTTAACCAACCCGAAAGGGGAATCGCGATCATCTCCGCCACTAAATAGGCGGTAGCAATCCAGCTCCCCTCCTCTAAAGTGGCGCCTAAACTACCTTGGATCTCTTTCATCGACGCATTGGTGATTTGAATATCCAAAATCGCCATAAATGCACCAATTAGGCCGCCCGCAACGGCTATCCAAGATCGGACACTACCACGCTGGTACCCAGTCGGTTTATCATCCTGTTTACTAGCAGAGCTAACTTCAGAAGCATTTACCTCTGCAGTTGATTGACTCATATTAATGCCCTGCTGCCGCTAACGTGGTTTGATCAGCGGACGACTTAGCCAACGCCTGAGATTGAGCAGCAGATTCAGTATCGACTTCAACCACCGCACTCAGTCCAGGCAAAATACGTCCGATAGCAGATGAAGACGGCTTTCGTTCAAGCCGAATGCGCACCGGAATACGTTGAACAATTTTAGTAAAGTTACCGGTCGCATTTTCTGCAGGTAACAAGCTAAATTTAGAGCCCGATGCTGGAGCTAAGCTGTCGATAAATCCACTAAACACCTCATCAGGATAGGCATCTAAACTGACGTTAACGCTTTGTCCTGCTTGCATGTGCTCAATTTGAGTTTCTTTAAAGTTAGCCGTTACCCACACTTGAGTATCTGGTACTAAACTAAACAATGCCTGTCCCGGTTGAACATACTGGCCTACCATGGCACCACGCTTACCTATAATACCTGAAAATGGCGCTGTAACGCGTGTATCAGCCAATTGAATATTGGCTAATTCGACACTAGCCTCAGCCTGCTTAACATCTGCTTGCACTTGCAATAGCTGAGCATTAAACACTGATAATTCACGCTGTTTAGCCACCAATGCAGCTTGAGCTTCATCGACATGTGCCGAGGCAGAATCGAAACCCGCCTGAAGTTGGTCAACATCATTTTGTGAACTGTAATTACTGACTTTTAATTTTTGTGAACGTTTTAATTGTTGCTGGGCGATTAACTGTTCAGACTGTGAGGCCACAACAGCAGCCTTAGCCTGATTAATTAACGCTTGCTGCAAATCAACCTTCGCCGCCAAGGTTTGCAAGTTAGCTTGCGAGCTGGATAATAAGGCTTTACTTTGGGCTAGCTTGGCAACAAATTGGCTATCTTCAAGTTGAGCCAATAGTTCACCTTTGCTGACATGTTGATTATCTACCACGGTAGACTGGACAATATAACCTGGCACTTTGACACTGATATTAGAAATATCGGCCTCGACATAAGCATTATCCGTTGATTCTATAAATCGAACTTGTGACCACCAATAAACACCGGCAACAACTAATACAAGGATAATACTTGGCACTAATACTAAGCGCTTATTGATAGACATGTTTGACTCCTAATTTATTCTCGCCTAGTTTACTACTGTTTCCTTTAGTTTATTAGATAGTAAAAATATAACCCACTGTTCCACAGGTGTAACAATATGGATCTAAATCGTGTACAAATTTTCTCACAGGTGGTTGAACAAGGCAGTTTTACTGGTGCAGCCAAAGCTTTAGGGATCACCAAAGCCACAGTGAGCAGAAAGGTTGCTGAACTCGAAGCCGATGCCGGTGTGCTATTACTATTTAGAACCACTCGATCATTAAAACTGACCGAAGCGGGTTCGAGTTATTACCATCGCATCAGTAAAATTTTGCAAGATTTACAAAATGCCGAAGACTTACTCAGCGCAAGCCAACAAGACATTAAAGGCAATTTAAAAGTAATTTGTCCTATCGAGCTAGGTCAGTTATATCTGGGGCGGATTCTTGCGCGTTTTTTGGCGACTTATCCCAACATTACCATTGATGCAGAACTGACTAACCGCAAAGTGGATGTAATAGAAGAAGGCGTCGATTTCTTATTTCAAATTACCGAACAACACGATCCAAAGCTGCAAAGTTACTCTCTGGTGACCGCAAGCAGACAATTAATGGCAAGTCCAAGTTACCTTAAACGTCATGGAGCTCCCGCAACACCGCAGGACTTAATGAATCATACTGCAATCAAGCTTCAATCTGCCCATATTGATGGTGGCTGGCGTATTTTTGATGGCATCAAATGGCTAGATCTGGATCCACCAGCACAGCTGAAGGTCAATAATGTTACCTTTGCCCGAGAGGCAGCCATTGAAGGCCTAGGTATTACCGCGGTACCGGTTTTTATTGCTCAAGAAGCTATTGATAGTAAGCAACTACTGCCAGTATTAGAAGATTTCCCCATGATGCAAACTAAGGTCACACTCAGCTTTCCCAAGCGAATATATCTCCCACGAAAATACCGAGTATTCATCGAATTTTTATATGATGCCCTGTTTCAGCGTTGGGGAGATGGTGTGCTGGAAATCCCCGACTTTATAGTACAAAACAATCATAATTAAAGATGAGTTTTTAAGCACAAAATAATCTATAGGATATATAGATATTTTTAACTGACTAGGTGCTAGTATCAACTCAATAAAGTGATTAATTGAGATCATAGAGGTCAGCTTTCGCACTATTAATTCGCAATATCAATGATAAGTTTGGTTCAGGAAATTGTTCAAAGGCTAGGTAAGTATTAAGCGACTGATCCATTGTCTGCTGCAATACTAACCACACACATTACATTTATTAGTCACGCATTATGCGCGCTAGGAGCTATACAAATGAGCAAAGAACGTAATAATTCAAAAGAAGCGAAGAAAAAACCGGCATTATCTTTAAAAGAGAAACGTGCAGTTAAGCAGTCAAAAAATTCACCTGAAAATTTTGCCAGCAAGATCAAATAATTTATGCGTCGTTTAACCTATAAATAGCTTGATGCAGGCATGCTGAGCACATAAAAATACCGAGCTAATTGCTCGGTATTTTTTGTTTAGCGCTTATTTATTCGCGCCCTGCTTAACAGCATTCTACTTAACAGATGGCTAGAACTTGTACTTCACGCCCACTTTAAGCTGCCAAGCTGATTTGTTGATGTCATAAGTATCGTAATTGTTAGTCTCAATACCATCTTGGCCAAATGGAACAGAATAAGTATAAACTCCCGTCGTCGCATTGTAGTCATGATCAACTAACTTAGCATTATTAAAACTTTGGTATTCAACCACGCCCCAATCTTCATTAACTAGGTTAAGTACGTTTTTGATATCAAAGTATAAAATACCTTTATGCTCGTCAGTAAATCCTGGCAACTCTTGCGTAAAGCGGAAGTCTAACTGATGTATCCATGGCTGGTTGTCAGTGCCTTTTGGTGCTATACCACCGGCATATTGGCCTAAACCAATTTCATCAATAGCCGCTTTAAACTCCTCATAAGTTAATCCACCCGCATACTCAACATTGGCATCATCAGCACCTGTTGGAATGTAAGGTAAGTAATATGATGCGCCAGCAAACTTACTTTGATCACCTAAATTACCATCACGATATGAACCTAATGTCCAGGTTAATGGGTTACCTTCACGAGCTTCGTAGAATAAGTTAAAGCTAGAGTTATAACCTGCAACAAACTCTACATCATAACCCAAGCTAAAGGTGAAGCGATGCGGTGTTTCATAATAGCCAGTCCCCATAGTGGTGCCATTACGATCATATTGTACTGGAGTATATTGATAATTAGACGTTGCTGTAGATGACGAGCCTTGGTTGCCTTCTTCAACTGAGTTATATGCATAGCCCGCACGCATGCTAAGGCCCATATCCCACTCTTTGGCAATCGAGAAACTTAACGTCTTACTTGAGCCATCTTCTTCTGCATTGGTTAACATGAGGTCATAACGCTCGGTATTACCACCAGCACCATTATTGGCTAATGGGTCCCATGTTTCGTATACAACACGGCCAGTGGCATCGGTTTTCACTTGGCGACGGGCTAAATCAACCCAAGCTAAGTCGTTTTCTTTTTGAATGTATAAAAATTCACCACCCACAAACCAATTATCACCTAAAGCACCTAAATCCCATGTACTGTCAAAACCAATACTTGCACGCCAGTCAGAAGGTAACTCAAAGTTAGGATCGATGGCATTAACATTACCGTCGCCCCCGACTAACCCCGCTTGAGCATCAGCTGGGACGTTACCAAAATCTGGGGTGCCCCAAGCTGGGTTCCAACCGTCGTTATAGCTTAATAAGCTGTTGCCATCATTTGAAAAACTATTTGAAATCCATACTGATGGTGAGCCACCACTGTAACGACCCACACCACCGTATAGGGTCACATCATCGCTTAACAGGTATTTAAGCCCTACGCGAGGTAACCAAATATCTTGGCCATCTAAGGTTTCGTTGTTAGCAAAACCATATCGATTAACAAAATTTTCATTTATGGCTGGTTTATCTGACATGCTAATGGTTTCATAACGCATGCCGAACGTGAGCTCTAAATCGGCCGTAATATCCCATGTGTCTTCAACAAATAATGCCAAGGTGTCCATGTTAAAATTGGCACTTACATCATTTGGATTACCCGAGGTTGCATTTTGATAACGGAAACCATCGACAGTCCCTGTCGCTAAGTTATCAATAGAATCAAACTCCCAATTTCCCAACACATCTTGAGCAAATAAGTTAAATATTTCGACGCTATTGTATTGAGCACCAAAGCCAATATCATGATCGCCTAAGTAATAGTCGCCCACAAAACGTAGCTCAAGATTTTGGTTATTTAATTCATTTGCTTGGCGAGAACTGTCAGTACCAAAAATAACTTTATCACCTGACTTTTCGAAAGTTTGTACCGACACCATACCAATGCCTAAGTCATCAATGGTTTTCGATTTAGTGGTGGTATCTTTATAAGCAATTTTGATCTCAGTACTAAAATCGTCAGTCCAATCGCTATATAAGTTTGCCGCGTAGGTTTCTAAAGTCTCTTCTTTATCATACCAAGTGCTTGATAATTTTAATGACGAACTATTCGATGACATGTTGTTAGTTAAATTACCTACGGTCGATTGGTAAGTAAAACTAGCACGGTGTTGGTCATTAATATTCCAATCCACTTTAGCTAAGATTTTTTCATCTTTTTCTTGAGGTGAGGTGGTGTAACCGCCAATGCTATCAAGACCATAAACAGACTGGGCAATTTGCTCAATTCGAATAAGCTCTTCTGAAGTCACATCTGACTCATTTGCAAAACCAGCGCCCTTTGGCCCCCACTCAGCTGATTTTGGCGCATCAAAGTTTTCATATGAGCCAAAGAAAAACAGGGTATCTTTAATTAGAGGGAAGCCAACCGTGCCACCAAATGTGGTTTCTTCAAAATCTTGGGTTAAGGTGTCACCAGAGTCTTGGTCTTTACCATCACCAGCCATACTATCGTTGGTGGTTTCCCAAAAAACCGTACCAGATAAATCATTGGTACCAGACTTAGTGACCGCGTTAATTTGCGCGCCCGTAAAGCCACCACTACGAGCGGAATAAGGCGATACATTTAGGGCAACACTCTCTACTGCGTCGATAGAGATAGGTGAACGCTGAGTTGGATAGCCATTTGAATTAAGACCAAAATCATCGTTTTGAGAAATACCATCGACGACGAAAGTGTTAAAACGTGGATTCATGCCTGCCACGCTCATTGAAATACCGTCAGTGCCCACAACAGCCATTGGGTTTTGGCGTAATACATCTTTTAAATCACGGCTAATACCGGGTGCATTAGCAATATCTTGCTCACCAAAATCACTGTTACTGCCGGCGCTTCGATAATAACTCGCATTGCCAACGACACCTACACGCTCCATTGCAGAAATGGCCTCTAGCGTGCGGTTAAAACGGAATGTTTCGCCTAATCCTAAGTAGACATTGTCTTCAACTGTGTCAGCAAACACATCAGAATCAACTTTGATAATATAAGGACCACCGACACGCAAACCGCGGGCAGTAAACTGCCCGTTGGCACTCACAGGAACTTCAGTAATAGTTCCGGTTGGCTGGTGGATAATAGTAATTTTTGCATCAGTCACAGCATTACCCGCAGGACCTATAATCTGACCACGAATATCAGATGCGGTATCGGCCGCCATTGCAGGTAGAGCAATTCCCATAGCAAAACATGTCGCCAGCGCGAGACGACTCATCTTATGATTAAGCAACATTTCAAACCCCTGAATATTTTTATATTTTAATGTTTAGTTACCCGTTTATCGGGCTTGGTAAATCAATAGAGCAAAAACTTCAGGGCGAAGTCTAAGGTCGATATGTTGCATTTTAATGTCATTTTTAAACGAAAAAAGCCACAGAAAAACAACTTTGGAGTAACACATAAATGTCATATTGTTGCTATATAGTCGCGACTCGAGTCTGTGTCACGACATAAAAATCATCTCGTATGCTGGCACATTAAAGACGCGCTTCTTGCTTTAGAAACAATAATGAATTGGAAATTTTTTATGAAATCGTCTGTTTTACTGAATAACATGTTATTGCTGGTGAGCTGTGCTTTGTTCACCTTAACATTCAGCCTCCCAGCCAAAGCATTTGGTCAATTAGGTCACAGAATTATAGGCCAAATCGCTCAAGCCAATTTGTCCCCAACGGCTCAACAGCAAATAAACCAACTGACAGATGGCGAAGGCTTAGCACAAATGTCGACTTGGGCAGATGAAATCCGCTCCGATAAGACCTGGGATCGTGCTGCCCCATGGCATTACATTTCAATTGAAGACGATGAAACATGGAAGACCGTTAAGCGTAATCCTGATGGCGATATCATCGAAAGTTTACAACGCTTTGAAAAAGTATTAGCGAACCCTAAAGCCAGCCAGCAAGAAAAATGGCAAGCATTGGCATTTTACGTACATTTTGTTGGCGACATTCACCAACCGCTACATGTGGGTCATAGCCATGATAAAGGTGGCAATACCGTTAATCTGAAGTGGTTCGGTGAACAAACAAATTTGCATACAGTGTGGGACAGCAAACTAATAGAACAGCAGCAGTTAAGCTATACAGAGTACAGTGATTTTTTAAAGCGTATTAACGAGCAACAACGCCAAAAGTGGATAGGTCAAAGCTATTACCAATGGGCAGATGAGTCAAAAGCATTAAGGCAAGGTGCTTACCAGCTCGAACAGAATTATCAAGGTGAAGACGATTTACGTTTTAACTATGTATTTACCAGTAAACCAATTATCGAGCAGCGATTGCAGCAAGCAGGCATCAGATTGGCAGAAAAACTCAATGCTATTTTTAACTAGCGCTATTACTAGTTGTTATCTTTATTGTGGGCCAGCAATGTTTTAGCTTAATAAAAAGCCAGTGATATTTATCACTGGCTTTGTTATGTACTTAACTCACTTTAGTTAACCTATTTGGCGTAACAGATTACGAGCAACAACCCTTCTCTTTATGGCCTTTTGGGATCATGTCCCACAATACTTTGGCCATTAACACCGCAAGCACAATGCCAGAAACAGCCACGATGCCTTGAGGTAATAAGGCATGCTCTTGGCCAATTTGCGGCATCACTTCAAAACCAAAGGTATCGACTAAATAATTGACTAATATACCGAAGACTAATGCTACACCAATCACGCCACCTAGATAGCCATATAATGCGCGCTTACCTAGCTCTTTAGTCACCACACCTAAAGTGGCAATATTGGTCGCAGGCCCCGCCATCATAAATACCAATACTGCACCTGGTGATACCCCAGCCAATAACAAACCAGCAGCAATGGGGGTTGAAGCAGTGGCGCAGATGTACATCGGGATCGACACCAGTACCATCACTAACATCGCCAGAATACCGTCGCCCCATTTGACTAAAAAGTCCGCTGGGACATAAGTTTGCACTAAGGCTGCAAAAAATAATCCGACTAATAGCCACAAAGTTGTGTCTTTAACTAAATCTGTTGCGGCGTAATGCAAACCCGATAACACTCGGCTGAATACGCTGTTGTGCTTCAATTCTGTTGCCATATCTTGGGTCGAAGCGCAGCAACTGGCTTGATCACTGCTTTCACTTGGCGCCTGGCTTTGCGCTTTAGAGGCGCAACAACTGCTTGCTGGTGTCACTTCAGCTTGCGGTTCAATTTTGCTACTGCAACAGCTTGATGTAACCGTTTCAGCTTTTGTCTCGTGTTTTACTTCATCTTTTACTGTCGCGCTGCAACAGCTTGAGGGTATAGATTCAATGGGTTTATCAGCGGCTTTAGAGGCACAACAGCTCTGCTTTACTTCTGCAGTATTGGTTGAAAATGAACGTGCTGGCGCCATCTGGCTCAACACAGACTCAGGCTTAACTGATGCAGAGTTAATCGCCGTCATTTTTACGCTAGCAGTTTGCATTGTACTAGCAGGGGTTTTATGTGTTGATGTTGTTTCAGGACTAGGCGTTGATTTAGAGCCACAACACGATGAAACCGCTTTGGCACTTGTTGAGGCATCTGTTGCCGTTTGCCCTTTTGCAGATGCTGATGCTGGAATACCGTCATCGTCATCACGGCCGACTAACAACCCCGCCACTATCGCACTGGTAATCGCCGCAATCGGACGCACAATAGCCATAAAAGGCCCGAGCAAAACATAAGATACGGTAATAGAGTCAACGCCAGTTTCTGGGGTCGATACTAAAAAAGAGGTGGTCGCCGCTTTTGAGGCGCCAGCTCGACGCAAACCGACTGCAGCAGGAATAACACCACAGGAACATAAAGGCAAAGGCGCGCCTAATAATGCCGCCTTCACCACGGTTTTCATTCCATGGCCACCGAGTTGCTTTTGCATCCATACCATAGGCACAAATACTTTTAATAGCCCAGCAAGCACTAGACCCAGTAACAACCACGGAGCAGACTCTAAAAATAAGTGCAGAAAATTGGTCAATAACATGCCTAATCCTTATGACCTGGTTGAGAAAAATGATGATGTTCTTTTTTAGCAATAATGTGTTTGTCTGACGACTCTAACGCTTCAAGTATTGAGCAATGCTCAGCACTATCAGGTCCGCCACAGCAGGTATTCGATAAACTCTTCAGTGAAGTGGCAAAATGTTGTAGCTCAGCTAACTTGGCTTCGACTTGCTCAAGCTTAGTATCGACTAAGCCTTTAACATCAGCACATGCGCGGTTTGACTTGTCCACTTCAATAGACAGTAAATCGGCAATTTCATTAAGCGAAAAACCAACCGCTTTAGCACGTAAAATAAATTTAAGTCGCTCGGAATCACTACTGTTATAGAGTCGATAACCGGCATCTGAACGGCTTGATGGTGATAATAAGCCATGTTTTTCGTAAAACCGTAATGTGTCAGCCTTAATGTCGTACAAGGCAGAAAGTTCGCCTATTCGATACATATCGTCACCGCCGCTTGAGATAATGAAGCCATCAATCTAGTGTAGATTTTACCCGAGTATAAACCTTAGAGTTTAATCCAAGGTCAAGGGTTGTTTAATGATTATGTTTGCGTATCTTTGTTCTTATTTCAATATTGTGAAATCACGTAGAAAAAACACCTTAAAGAAGCGGATTACGATAAAATACGTCCGCCTGATCACAACACAGTCGGCCTAGAAGGTATTAAGCAATCGTAAAAACACTATGAGGGACTTTGGTAAAGCAGACTTAGCCTGATTCTGTTTTACGAAAGATCCTTAAAATCAAACTAGTGGACCCTGTACCTACATGAATAATGTCAGACCAATTCGTCGCGCGCTATTAAGCGTATCAGATAAAACTGGAATCCTTGAGTTTGCACAAGCGCTGCATGCACAAGGTGTCGAACTCCTGTCTACGGGCGGTACTGCAAAACTACTTGCAGACAACAACATCCCGGTAATTGAAGTTTCTGACTACACAGGTCACCCAGAAATTATGGATGGTCGTGTTAAAACCTTACATCCAAAAATTCACGGCGGCATTTTAGCGCGTCGTGGTATCGACGAAATCGTCATGGAACAAAACGCTATTAAGCCTATCGACTTAGTTGCTGTTAACTTGTATCCATTTGCAGAAACCGTTGCAAAACCAGGTTGTACCTTAGCGGACGCTGTTGAGAACATCGACATTGGCGGCCCAACTATGGTGCGTTCAACCGCGAAAAACCACAAAGACACTACGATTGTGGTTAATGCAAAAGATTACCGTCGCGTCATTACAGAAATGCAAGCTAACAACGGCAACACCACGCTAGCAACGCGTTTTGACCTAGCGATTGCCGCATTTGAACATACCGCAGCCTATGACGGTATGATTGCTAATTACTTTGGCACTATGGTTCCGGCGCACAGTAACGACGAATGCCATGACGACTCAACGTTCCCACGGACGTTTAATTCTCAGTTCATTAAAAAGCAAGATTTACGCTACGGTGAAAACAGCCATCAAAAAGCGGCGTTTTATGTTGATACCCAAATTGATGAAGCTTCTGTTGCCAGTGCGATTCAGTTACAAGGTAAGGCACTGTCTTACAATAATATCGCCGACACAGACTCTGCCCTTGAGTGTGTTAAAGAATTTGAAGGCCCTGCCTGCGTTATCGTTAAGCATGCTAACCCTTGTGGCGTTGCATTAGGCGCTAACTTGTTAGAAGCTTATGACCGCGCATTTAAAACCGACCCAACCTCAGCGTTTGGTGGCATCATCGCCTTTAACCAAGAGTTAGATGCTGACACTGCGCAAGCGATTGTTGACCGTCAGTTTGTTGAAGTAATTATCGCCCCGAAAGTGAGCCAAGCTGCTCGCGATATTATTGCCGCTAAAGCTAATGTGCGTTTACTCGAATGTGGCCAGTGGAATACCAAAACCACAACGCTCGATTACAAACGCGTTAATGGCGGTTTATTAATACAAGATCGCGACCAAGGCATGGTCGACTTAGCCGACGTTAAAGTGGTATCTAAGCGTCAACCCACTGCTGCAGAATTAAAAGACTTAATGTTCTGCTGGAAAGTGGCTAAGTTTGTTAAATCAAATGCTATTGTTTATGCCAAAGACGGCATGACGATCGGTGTGGGTGCAGGCCAAATGAGCCGCGTTTACTCAGCTAAAATAGCGGGTATTAAAGCTGCCGATGAAGGTCTAGTGGTTGAAAATTCAGTAATGGCATCAGATGCTTTCTTCCCATTCCGCGATGGTATCGACGCGGCTGCCGCGGCTGGTATTAGCTGCATTATCCAACCGGGTGGTTCTATTCGCGATGAAGAAATCATCGCTGCAGCAGACGAGCACGGTATGGCCATGGTATTTACTGGCATGCGCCACTTCCGCCACTAATAAATGCAAATATGGGTATCGCTTATCAATCTTGCTTTGCTAAATGTTTTTGTAAAAGTAGATAACAAGCGATACTTTTTAAATTTTGTTTAAACGAATTAGAGCGTAGCTATTTTTTTCTAGTTCAATGAAAGCACGCGCAGCTTATAAGGATAAGTGAGCATGCTTGAAGCAGAAATAGAGAACATAGCGCAGCTATAAAAGGATTAAAGATGCAGGTACTTATAATTGGTGGCGGCGGTCGTGAACATGCTCTAGCTTGGAAAGCCGCTCAGTCTGCTCAAGTTGAAAAAGTTTTTGTTGCACCCGGTAATGCCGGTACTGCCTTAGAACCAAAATTAGAAAACGTTGCCATTGATGTAGAGCAAATTGACGCCTTAGTCGCCTTTGCCCAAGATAACGCTATTGCAATCACAATTGTCGGCCCAGAAGTTCCATTATCGTTAGGTGTCGTTGACGCTTTTAATGCCGCTGGTTTAGCGATTTTTGGCCCAACTAAAGGCGCTGCGCAGCTTGAATCTTCAAAAGCCTTCACCAAAGACTTTTTAGCCCGTCATCATATTCCTACAGCTGAGTATTCAAACTTTACTGACATTCCATTAGCTAAAGCGTACGTGACTGAACTGACGAGCAAAACAGGCTTTCCAGTTGTGATTAAAGCCGACGGTTTGGCTGCGGGTAAAGGGGTGATTATCGCCGCAGATCAAGCCCAAGCTGATGCCGCCATTGATGACATGCTAGCAGGCAATAAGTTTGGTGATGCTGGTTCACGCGTGGTGGTTGAAGAATTTTTAACAGGTGAAGAAGCCAGCTTTATCGTCATGGTAGACGGCAAAAATATTCTTGCTATGGCCACCAGCCAAGACCATAAAGCCCGAGATAATGGCGACTACGGCCCTAACACTGGCGGCATGGGTGCATACTCACCAGCTCCAGTGGTAACACAAGCTGTACACGACTGGACTATCGCTAATGTTATTCGCCCAACGGTTGATGGCATGGCGGCTGAAGGTAATGTCTATACTGGCTTTTTATACGCAGGTCTAATGATTGCACCAGACGGTAGCGCCAAAGTGCTTGAGTATAATTGCCGGTTTGGTGATCCTGAAACCCAACCGATCATGATGCGTTTACAGTCCGATATTGTGGAGCTTTGCTTAGCCGCGACTCGTGGCGAATTAGACAAAGTCACTGCAGACTTCGACCCACGTGCGGCAGTGGGTGTTGTTATGGCTGCAGGCGGGTATCCTGACGCGTATAACAAAGGCGATGTGATTGACGGCTTAACCCTTGGCGATACTAACGGGAAAGTGTTCCATGCAGGAACCTGCATCAAAGACGGCCATGCAGTGACGAATGGTGGCCGCGTGTTATGTGCTACCGCATTAGGAAATACCGTCACTGAAGCACAAAAAGCGGCTTACGCATTAGTGAATACCATCCACTGGGATGATGTCTATTTCCGTACCGATATTGCTTATCGCGCAATAGCTCGTGAGCAAGCTAAAGGCTAAATAGCGAGTATCATTTAGCCCATTATAAAAATCCCTGTGATGGCAACATCTCAGGGATTTTTCATTATTAACAATGTTGTGCGAAAAATTAATTACTGTTTAGATTATCCATCATCAGCCATTTTTTTGATTTAGATCACAAAAACATCTTATCCCATGGCGCAATCTACTAAGTCCAAAGGAGTGTGATGAGCTTTTCAGCTCTTTCAACTTCTGTACTTTAGATAGCCTATTCATAAAGATTTTGGAGGATTAAATGAAATTTTCTAGCGGCGACCTGATTTATCAAGGTGAAAAATCAGGGGTACACAACTGGAATACCGTGTCAGGAACCTCTTTTTATTGGCATCCTGATTGGTTACATATTGCAGAAGACATGACAGGTCACAGCGCGACAGCAAAACTTGATGTAGTCAAAGGAAAGGCGACTAAAGCAGATGCTGAAAAGACCATAATAAGTCATTTAAATAAATAATCTGTATCATAGCAATACTGATGTATTGCCCATATCGCTCTATTAACGCTCTTCGTTTCCATGAGGATACGTCTGGTAACACCAGGTATCCTCAGCGGCTATTTATTCACACCAAACCTTATATATCACATATATAACCACACAAAGTACTTAACCAAGCACACTCATAGTTAACCGTAATAAAACCCCATTATAAAAATCCCTGTTAAGCCCAACAATGTTCGACTTAACAGGTATTTTTATGTCAGGATGTGGACCTGTTACGAATAAGTTACCAACCTATTACGATAACACTTAGCCAACTCACACGAATGAGATATTGGTCAAAAATAATAACAACAAGGGAAGTACTATGTCTCAATCGGCGCCACAAAACCCATCTCCATCCGAGCACAAAAAACCTACTTTATTCGATGCTCTTATCCCCGTTTTTGCGCTAATTATTATGCTCGCGGCGGCAGTGTATCTTTTTTCATCAGACAGTTCCTCTGGCGCTAACCAAATTGCCCTAGTACTGGCGGCGTGTATTGCGATGATTATCGGTTATAAAAATGGTTATAGCTGGAATCAAATGGAGCGCGGTATTGTAAAAAGTATTGGCGTAGCCACAGGCGCATTGCTGATTTTATTCAGCGTGGGGTCACTGATTGGTACCTGGATTCTCGCTGGTACAGTACCGACGATGATTTATTACGGTATGCAAATCCTTAACCCTGATTATTTTTACACCGCCTGCTGCTTACTGTGTGCAGTAGTCGCGCTGAGTATTGGTAGCTCTTGGACAGTAGCCGGTACGCTTGGTATTGCCTTGGTGGGAATTTCTTCAGCGATGGGATTAGATGTTAATATCACTGCTGGCGCTATTATCAGTGGCGCTTATTTTGGTGACAAAATGTCGCCAATGTCAGACACCACCAACCTTGCTCCAGCCGTTGCGGGTACGGATATATTTAGCCACATTCGCCACATGACGTGGACCACTGTACCCAGCATTATCATTGCACTTATTGGTTTTACCTTTTTAGGCCTGACCGCAGATGCCGCACCAATTGAAAACCAACTAACCGATACTCTGGCATTACTGGATCAAACTTATCATCCTGGAATGCATTTATTAATACCATTATTAGTGGTGTTATATTTAGCGAACCGAAAAATGCCAGCATTTCCAACGGTCATATTAGGCACCTTGGCGGGCGCGGTATGTGCAGCGCTATTTCAGTTTGATAACGTGATAGCCTTTGTACACGATGACACCTTGCTACCCATTGTCGCCCTTGTGAAAGGTATCTGGATAGCCATGTTTGACGGCTATGTTGCTAACACTGGTGATGCTGTATTAGACAGCTTATTAAGTCGCGGCGGCATGAGCAGTATGGTAACGACAGTATGGCTCATACTGTGTGCGATGGCCTTTGGTGGCGTGATGGAAGTGACCGGATTATTAAGCCGCATTTTAGAAAGCATTCTTACTGTAGTAAGCGGTACCACCAGTTTGATCATTACCACTCTGGGAGTGTGTATTGGCGCTAACATCATTACTGCAGACCAATACATTGCCATCGTACTGCCGGGCAGAATGTTAAAAGTAGAGTACACTCGCCGTAAATTAGCCGCAGTTAATTTAAGCCGCACACTAGAAGATGCTGCAACAGTTACCAGCCCACTAGTGCCTTGGAATACCTGTGGCGCATTTATGGCAAGTACCCTAGGTGTTGCAACTATCGCTTACCTACCCTATGCCTTTTTTAACCTAGTTTGCCCATTGGTGAGCGCTTCTTATGCTTATTTTAATTTTAAAATTGAGCCATTAGACGAAACTAAAATCAGCACAGGTGAAGTGGTCGGTTAACCAAAGCGATCTTTTAACCAGCCATAATGATAATAACCCCATTGCCCAAGCCGCCTTGCTTGGGTAAAGGGGAATCTCGGCAGTGGTTGCTGATACAAGGGTAGATTGGGCAAGGCTTCACCGGCAATACTTTGCGCTAAGCGATACGCAGCTTGGCTACTAAAAGACACTCCAGCACCGCAATATCCTAGGCTATATCCCACACCACCTTTGCTATACACATGAGGCATATCATCCATTGCGGCAGCAATCCACCCGGTCCAGTTATAGGCAATGGCTTTATTAGTTAAGCTTGGAAAGCACTTATTTAACGCCATTTTTAAACGCTCGCCGTAAACAGGGTTAGCAGCATCTTTACCCCACACCGCGCCTCGGCCACCAAACAATAAACGGTTGTCGGGTAATAATCGGTAATAGTATTTTAAAATACGGGTATCCATGGTCACTTGATGAGTATGTAAACCCGCTTCTGTAAGCTCTTGAGCGGTAAGCGGCTGGGTCACAATAACATTGCTTAGTATTGGTAAAAACTTATCGTCTACGCGGTGATTAAACCGTTTAGGTGTATAAGCATTGCCAGCCATGATCACTTTATTGGCAACCAGTTCCCCACTGTCGGTGATCAGACGATGTTTGCCGCCCTCTTCAACCCAATCTAACACGCACGACTGTTCAGAAATCGTCACCCCTAGAGCTTGCACCATCGCTTTATAACCGAGCAGTAACTTTAACGGATTGACCCCAAAACCGTCTTTTAGGCGAAGCGCACCAAAAGCTTGATGATGATCTAAATACTGCGTCCGAAAGTCTTGGCTTGAAATAAATTCAGCGCCTGAATCTTGGCTACTTGCTAGGTTTTGTTGAATATAATTGGCGGCATTTTGCAGCGACACTAGCGCCTTGGGATTATGCGCCACTTTTAAGTATCCCGCCTCTTGCGGTTCACAAGCAATACTGTGCTGTTTTATCAGACCATCAACTCTAGCCACTGCTTGAGTAAACTCATCATATATCCCCTTAGTCGTCGCTAAGTCCCAACGCTGAGTCATTGCCGCATAACCTAAACGACCCGAGCCTTTTAATACAAAACCGGCATTGCGGGCACTGGCACCAAAACCGACTTGGTTGGCCTCAAGTACATGGCTATCAATATTGAATTCGGTTGCTAAATAATACGCCGTTAATAAGCCGGTATAGCCGCCCCCGATAATGGCTACATCAGTTTTTTGGCGGCCCAATAATGGTGCCGTCGGCTCGGGTAATGCTTGGGTGCTTGCCCAATAACTGGAGGCGAACTGTTGCTTATTGGGGTGAGAATTAATCAGCGGATCGTACATATTAGTCTTCTTTTTTTATTATTGATTTAGACAATAGACATTAAAATACCAGCAACATTTCACAGGCAACACAGTGACAATCTTCACCACATAACACGCAAATATAATCTTCGCCCATATAACGTTGATGCCAACGCTGAGGATGTTGTTTGATCAGCTTACCACCTGCCTTGGTAAAATAACGCACCGCAGCATTATTAGGGCTTTGCTGCCATAAATGACTTACTCCTGCCTTAGCGCCTTGTGCCATGACTGCCGCTTTAGATGCTGCTAACAACTTACCACCAAGCCCTTGACCGCGGCCAGATTCAGCAATGGTGTTTGATTTGAAATAACACACATCATTAAAATCAACGCCCCATCGATCAACAGTGCACCATTGATCTTGCGGCCATTGTCCTGCGGCATACGTTAACCGAAAGCCAATAAGTTGTTCATTTTCAAGTGCGACAAAATTGGCATTAATGCCCTTTTTTATCCCTTTATGGTAAATAGCTGTTAGTTCAGCCAAATCCATATAGCCACTTCCGTGGACGATTTCACCTAAGTTGATCACCGCGTCAAAGTCAGTGGCAGTAAGCTCTCTAATCATATTCATTTTATTATTTTGAGTGTTAACACACTTTAGCACACGCCTATATTAGCGGCTACGATGTTAAGCCTTTGTAATAAATTGGCAAAAATTAGTTGAGACTCCTTATTCATACGGGTCGCAATTAAATAAAGAATTTTGATTATGATCCTATACTAGATCATCCAAATCCATGACAGCTTGAACATTGGCCAGCAAACATCTACAGACAAAGTTTTAGAGTTTACCTCTCTTGAACATGGCCAAATAGGCTCATAAATTGGCCGTTTATACCCTACGTTACACTCCCGCAGGATGCCAAAGTCAAATAATCAATGCACTCCACAATGGTCAAAAATACTTGTTCGTGCGCGACTCTATCGCAGGTATACCATTGATACTCTTAAACAATTGGCGATAATCACATTGTCGTTTAACGCTAATCAAAGCATGCCACAACTCGGCGTCTGGATACCATCATCAGACAGTCATTAGGCTTATTGAAATATAATTGGAATAGACAGTCAACTGAGTGTAGGCAGTGAATTTAAGATAGAGCTTGGAACGCAGAGTTAGAGGTTGAATTTGTTGAGATTGAAAACATGAGGATCTCAACACTTTTAGTTGAATATAAAGGTACTTATAATAAATGAATTTCTCGGGCTCTAATTGGGACCAAATATAAAGTAGCCAGCCATTACTGGTATTAATATAATGACAAACGAGCACATAAAATATATAGCTCTTTTTTTATCACTTTTAGAAGTAAACTTCTGAACAGAATCTTCATCTATAGCTTGTGCAGCCTTTACTTTAACCGGTAAGAGCATTGCTACAGCATAACTCGGAATTCTCATCCCCATATTATCCCATTCCGGTATGCTTCCACCTGAAGCCTTAATTTTCTTCTCTATAGGGTGGACGGTCATTTGCGCAAAAACCAAATAAGCTATAAAGAAATTGACTAACGGAATACAGCAACACAACCAAAATATACTTTCATAATTTTCCATCATCAATTACCAATTACTGCTTGCATCATAAAGTTTACCCGTAATTTTTTTACCTGCTGTATCGAAACCCAATCCAACAAGGAAACCAACAGAAGCGGCTGCACCAACACCAATCACAATAGCCCATCCAACTGGTGTAAATGCTAGCGCAATACCAACTCCAATGCTATAAGCACTAACTGCTGCGACAGTTCCAGCGCGAAACCTCCAGAAAAAACCAATCTGAGTTGAACAAGTGCTTAAGCGGAGCCACTAACCATTGCAGTAAGCATATAAATTTCTACCTGTTTAGTTTTTAGTTTTCGTCAAAAAAAAGCGAATAGAATATTGCAAATAATAAAAAAATAACAAGAGAAGTTATAGTATAAATAGCTCTGATACGATCATTTTTAGTTGCAAATTTTCGTACCGAATTTTCATCCACCATTTGTGCAGATGTTTCTTTAATACTATATATCAAAGAAAAGGCATAACTCGAGATACGAATTCCCATACTGTCCCATTTGGGTAATTCTCCTCCTGAACTCTTAATTTTTTTCTCTAAAGGATGAACAGTCAATTGTGCAAATATTAGTAGTGATACACCAAAGTTTATCATTACTAAAACACTGATAATTACAAATAGATCTTTATACTCAAACATTTAAAATCACCAGCCACTGCTTAACTCATAAACAGATCCTGTTATACCTTTCCCAAACTGGTCAGCTAAATAACCAGCTAAAAATCCAGCAGATGCTCCCACTCCAACACCAATAACCACAGCCCATCCTGCGGGCGTAAACGCTAATGCAATTCCTACCGCAACGCCATAAACACCAGTTGTTGTAGCAGTTCCTGCAGCAAATCCCATAGAAAAACCGACAGTTTCTTGCAAAGCCTGTTTTTCCCAATTACCGCCGCTCTCAAAGGTATCCCTTACTCCTGTCGCTCGAGAGTGAACATCCAGCAGTAATAGAGCATTACCACCAAATTTAGCTGCGCCAGCAAATTTACTTAATGATCTTAGTTCTTTTGCAGACGAAATTTGAATCGGTTTAGTCGTTCTAGCACTTTTGGCCTGATTAAGGCCACGATCAGCATTGTTCCAAATACTCGCCTTACGAGCTCTTGAGCTAGCTAGTCGTTTTGAAATTTCATTGTGAAACTGTGTATTTAACCTACTATGTAACTGCCGCGCCGTTTGTTCAAACTTAAGGACTTCTAGCTTTGGCATTTTTGAACGGTAAGCATTACGCACGTTTTCAAGCGCCATTTGGTATTCTTTTATTACGCTTTGTAATTGTGATAAATGATGACCCATAGCACCGATGGATGCTCCCATCATTGCTTTATTCTGCTCTGCAAAAAAATCTTTTGGTAAACTATCTAGCTGTTGATCATAGAAATCAGATAATGCTAATAGCATATCAGGCCCAACAGCTGCATTAACCTGCGCAATGGTTTGTCTTTGATGTAATGGTTTAGTTTTAAATTTACCTAATTCATTATTCAATAAATGGTCTTGAGTATATGCCGTTTTAAAACTATCCATGAAGTTAACTTGTGGAACACCTGGAGCCTGAAAAGTTGCTTCTAAGATTGATGGTGGTGTATTAGAACTAAGACCTGTTATCCGCCCTTTAGGGCAAATACAAATTTCAATTGGCATAATATCTTCCTTGATTAATTAAGTGCACATTTTAAATAAACGTTATGTTTGAACCACAATCTATAGCTCAAATGTAATTACGGATAATTTTATTATGTTTAACCTTTTCGTTCTATAGTCATAAATAACTATGATAAAAGCAGGGCCTACTCAAAAATGATAAGTATATTTTAACTGGCAATGTTAGAAAAACATCAAACAACTTTTAATTTTGGCAACAAAAAAGCGAATCCGAAGATTCGCTTTTTTTGTTAGTCAGTACCACTAAATTACTTGTGGTATTTACCAGACAACTCATGCACAGAATTGATAAATGCACCTGCATGTTCAGGATCAACATGTTGATGAATGCCATGGCCTAAGTTAAATACATGGCCAGTACCTTCACCGTAACTTGCTAGAATTTGATCAACTTCTTGATGAATACGCTCTGGCGTAGCATACAACATTGATGGGTCCATGTTGCCTTGTAAAGCCACTTTATGACCTACGCGGCGACGAGCATCACCAATATCAACAGTCCAATCTAAACCTAATGCATCACAACCGGTTTCAGCCATAGACTCTAACCATAATCCGCCGCCCTTAGTGAACAAGGTAACAGGCACTTTACGGCCGTCAGCAAAACGGGTTAAACCATCAACAATTTTTTGCATGTAACGTAATGAGAACTCACGGTAAGCGTGATGCGATAATGCACCGCCCCACGAGTCGAATATCATTAACGATTGTGCGCCGTTAGCCACCTGAGCATTAAGATATAACACTACTGAGTCTGCTAACTTGTCTAATAACATGTGCAATGCAGCAGGTTCAGCATAGGCCATACGCTTAATTTTTTCGAAGGTTTTGCTTGAACCACCTTCAACCATATAAGTGGCTAAAGTCCAAGGTGAACCAGAGAAACCGATTAATGGCACTGAACCATTTAATTCACGGCGAATGGTGCTCACAGCACGCATTACATAACCTAGCTCGTCTTCTGGATCAGGAATAGATAATTTTTTAATGGCATCAATTGTGTCAGTTGGACGCTCAAAACGAGGACCTTCACCCGCTTCAAAGTACAACCCTAGGCCCATTGCATCTGGCACAGTCAGGATATCTGAGAATAAAATCGCAGCATCTAAATCATAACGACGTAATGGCTGTAATGTCACTTCACAAGCGAGTTCCGCATTACGACATAACGACATAAAGTCACCAGCCTGGGCACGAACTTCTTTGTACTCAGGTAAATAACGGCCTGCTTGACGCATCATCCAAACTGGAGTGACATCGACTGGCTGCTTTAGCAACGCACGTAAATAACGATCATTTTTTAATTCTGCCATGTGGACTTTGTTCCTAGACTGTTATGATTTCTGCTGGGCGTTAGTTTAGCACTTACGCGATTAATGTAACCACTGATGCCGAATTTATGTGAGCTAATCCTAAATCTATTGGCGATTTTATTAGCACAACCGCCCTTGTGCTCACAAAACGCACAACTCTGATGTGTAAATCGCAATTTATCGGATTAAAAGTTGCGTCGAGTTATCGGGTTTGGTATAAAAAGTGTGCGCTAGCAAGAACAATCAAGAAGCCCGACACATCGAGCCTTTGAAAACTTAGTTACCCCGTGATGGCATGCCCATCACGGGGTTTTTTATGAGTGTGGTTTTAATATCTGATGTCTTTTGCACAAAAATGGCTTATTCCTAGGCAAATAAAATAAAACAGTTGATCGTTATATACTTTGTCCAATACATTAGTTGTTATAGAAAAACGGCTAATTAGAGAGAAAACATGCTAACTAAATTAGAAAAAGCAGAGAAACGCTGGGGTGGTTCTCATAATTTGATCGACCAATGGATTAATCATCGCCGTAAATTATTGATCCAATATTTTATCGTTGCAGGTTTAGCACCCTATTCTCGTAGCGAAAAATCACTTCCTAGCATGGATCAAGTAAAACAGTTTTGCGCTCAATTAGTTGATTATGTTTCGGAAGGCCACTTTGAGGTGTACAACAATGTTGTTAAAGCCTGTGAAAAGTTTGGTGAAGCCAGTATAGAAACCGCTAACGGCTTATTGCCAATGATAAGTGAAAGCACTGACATCGCATTAGACTTTAATGATAAATATACCGATGCGGTAGACGAGCAAGTATTGTATCAACTCGACAACGATTTATCCCATTTGGCACAAGCAATGGAGTCACGTTTCGAATTAGAAGATGAGCTAATAGAACTTCTATACCAACGCCTTCCTTAAGTAAAATGGTTGCTTAAAAGTGCGACGTTTACGCACTTTTAAATGCCGTGGGAATTTTACCACAACAAGTTTATATTACTGCCAATATTATTGACGCTTACGCCAGTTTTCAGGTATCTCAACTTGTGACCATAATTGTTGACATAACTCTTGCGGTTGCTGCCAATCCCCCATTTTTATCCACTTAGCCAATGCATCTCCTATTTGCGGATACGCGATAGGCTTAGGCGATGGACTTTTCAACCAGCGTTTCAGCACCACAGGATCTAACGTTTGCATACTATCTGCGGCGGCGAGTAATTGTAACGCTGCAACATTGGCTGATTGCTCATACTGTCCCTGTAGAGGTTTAACTAATAATTTCTTACCTAATGTCATCGCTTCACTGGCTAACTCAAAACCAGCATTACCCATAACGCCACCGCACTGCGCCATGTGCTGCTTAAAACCATCGCGATCAAAGCCATGCCAATGAATGTGATCCGACAACGGTTTCAAAGGTTGTGTACTGTGATAAACAAAAAAGTGGTATTGATCAAAGGGTGCTAAAAATTCAGCGACGCTATCGGCATCCTCAAACGGTAAATACACCAGAATTTGATGACTATGATCGCCGCCATTGGGTGAGACCTCAACAAAAGGAGGTAAAATAGGAAAGCCAAAGTGATGCCAGTGACAGCCTAAAGCAATATCAACTGGAGCAAAATGTTTTAGTAAATACTCATTAAACCAGCTATTACCCTGTTTAGGCACAGGATATTGTAATGCCGCCTGATGACTAATGGCAATTGATGGAACATTTTGTTGCTTTGCAGCCCAGGCACTCACGGGTTCAAAATCATTCAACACTAAATCATAACCTGATAAATCTAACTGTTTTATCTCAGATAAGATTGAGGTTTTCATATTGGACATGACCGTTTTTGCAGTATTAACACGGCCACTTTCAGTCACAAATGTCATACCACTTCGAGTCTGATAATCGCCAAAGCATTGCATATCGAAATAATGTTGGGGTGCGCGACCAGAGAATAAAAAATCAACATCAATATTCTGTTGCTTAAGCGCTTTAGACATCACACGAGCGCGACTGATATGGCCATTCCCAGTGCCTTGAACTCCGTACAAAATTTTCATGTTAGCTCACTTTCCTTGACGGCTTATTAATTAAGATTGCAAGACGCTACACTGGTTATCACATACGCTGTGGCACTATGAAGGATTACCATATATGTCGCTATAATATGAATTGTTCAACAAATAATACGCTTGCGATCCCTAACCCTGCTCCAGCAATAATATCCATAGGGTAGTGCACTCCAAGAGAGATACGTGAAATGCCGACAAAGCACGCCCAGGCAAAGGCTACTGGGGCCAAGGCAGGAAAAATCACATTGATGACACTAGCAAACAAAAATGCACCTGCGGTATGCCCTGAAGGTAAACTAAATTTGTCTGAAGGCTCATAACTTGACGTAAAACCGGCTAATGCGTGACATGGACGATGACGTCGAATAGTATTTTTCAACAATAAATACAACGGAAATTCAACGACAAAACTGCCGAGTGCTAAATTAAAAAAATGCTGCCCATTAGGATGAAGAAATAATAATGCGACAGATAGATACGCATAATAATGTCCATCTCCTGTTGCTGACACACGTTTAGCCGCCACATTTAAGCCGTTATCTCGGCTAAATTGTACAATCCAATAAAAACAATATTTATCTAACTGACTGATACTTATCTTCATGCTTGCCTCCATGCCAAACGTCAGCAATATTATTGCGCTAATATTAGCCTGACTAAAGTTATGTATTTGTTAACAGTCTGAATAATAGAGTGAGGGAATGAACGCGAGGTGACAGTTAGCCTAAGGTTTTGTGACAGCTGAAATGAATCAACTGCCTGCTGATATATGTTAGCTCATCGCTAGTCAAGGTGAGCGTCGTCAAAGTGTGTTGGGCTATACAGCTAACTAATACAATCAATAGCAGATGATTAATTCCCATAAAAATACCCCCGCATACAAGTATGCGGGGGTATTTTTTAGAAGCTTCGCGTAAGTGGAGTCAACCCACTTTGACAAACGTTATGCCGTTTGCGCCTGCTGACCTTTATTACGATAAATCTTCACTAAGTGATAAATATTAATACATGCAACAAAGGCATTCATGCCCGCCACTGGCCACGCTTCAATTGCATATCCATAAGCAACAAAAAAAGCACAACCGGTAAAATTTAACCATCTTAGTAAAATGATGTCTTTCATCATCAGAGAAATGGCAACCATAACTGATGCAACATACCCTAAGATTTCAATAATATTGATATTTTCCATAAGAACCTCTGTATCAGGCTCTCTGCCTTCCGTAAGCGTAACGAGGATTCCATGCCCCTAAAGCTAGCATTATTTTGTAAACTAACATTAATTAATCTACCAATATGCTAACAAACTGCTGAGTAAAAATGTAATTAAAAAACGTATTAGGATGAC
Organism: Shewanella vesiculosa; assembly: GCF_009994065.1. Classification (NCBI taxonomy): domain Bacteria; kingdom Pseudomonadati; phylum Pseudomonadota; class Gammaproteobacteria; order Alteromonadales; family Shewanellaceae; genus Shewanella; species Shewanella vesiculosa. Next base: position 25,814 of record NZ_JAACSD010000018.1, on the reverse strand, counting down.
CTAAATCAACATATATCAACTAATACATTCAATTTGAAAGAAAATTACTTCCAAATCTGATCCCTGTTCTGTATTTAGGTCAATGGCATATTTAGGCATATGTAACACCATAAGTTGATTTATAACAATCCGGTGATTGATAAGGCTTTTATTTTCATAAAAAGCTCATATAATTCATTTAACTTTGCTTTACCCAGCATTTTACCTTTGCTGTCCAACAGGAGTTAAATATGGAATACAACACCTCAGAACTTTGCGACATGTATATAGATGTAGTCGATGTCGTTGAACCAATGTTCAGTAACTACGGTGGTTGCAGCTCCTTCGGTGGCTCAATCAGTACAATTAAGTGTTTTGAAGATAATGGTCTGATTGCAGAAGCCTTAGAAGAAGACGGTGAAGGTAAAGTATTACTTGTTGATGGCGGTGGCTCATTAAGACGCGCTCTGCTTGATGCCAGAATAGCTGAACTAGCTGTTGCCAATAACTGGGAAGGTATTCTCATTTACGGTTCAGTGCGCGATGTTGATGCTCTTGAAGAACTTGATATTGGTATTCAGGCACTTGCTTCAATTCCTGTGGGGGCTGAAAGTAACGGAGTAGGCGAAATCGAAATTCCAGTTAATTTTGGTGGGGTAACCTTCTTACCTGGTGACCATATCTATGCCGATAACACCGGTGTTATTTTATCGCCAGAACCATTAGATATTGATTAATGACGTCATAGCCGATTTCGCTTTGTAAAAAAGCTGGCAAACGATTACTTTAAAAACCAGCTATGCTGGTTTTTTTATGGCTATACCTAAGCGACCTGAATATGCTTAGTTCAGCAAAAATAGCTTGGTTGTTAGACAAAGTAATCATTTTCATGGGTTAGTTATTCTCCATCTAGAATGGTTAACGCAAGCTGGCGGCCAAAAACACTGGCCCTTTGGAGTCCATCATCGGCCCTGTTTCGTGGTCTAGAAATGCATACATTGACAGCGAATTAGATTGTATTTTTAAACTCGAATTGAAACCGATGATGAGACTCTGAATCTTGTCTTTAAGGTAATTTGGAGAATCATCATGTTTAGTGCATTTACCCAACAGCACTGCGATAGCTTATTAACCTTGCGGCCTAATGAAACAAAACTCGGTCAGCAAGTTTATCTGGCATCGACACAATGGTCATTAGCACAAAATGCCCGGCAGGCTAAATCTGCTGGCGCACAGTTTGCCATTATCGCCATTGCAGAAGATGTTGGACCAAGGGCTAATTTAGGCCGGGGTGGAGCGGATGATGCCTTTATCGCCAGCATGCAGCAGTTGTTAAACTTACAGTCCAATCGCTTTCTTAATGGCAATGAATGTGCCATTTTGGGGCAAATTAGTCTTGACCATTCGCTACCCATAACCGCAAGTATTGAACAATTACGTGATGCAACTGCGCAATTAGATGACATCGTTATTACTGCGATAAGTGATGTAATGCAAGCCGGGCTAGAACCTATCGTCATTGGCGGCGGCCACAATAATGCCTATGGATTATTGATGGCGACTAAGGCTATTACAGGCTTACCCGTTGCAGCGGTAAACCTTGATCCTCACAGTGACTTTAGACCCCGTGAAGGCCGCCACAGTGGTAATGGGTTCAGTTACGCGGCAGCTAATGGCGCCCTCGACCATTATCATATCCTTGGATTGCACGAGCTAAAAAACAGCGAACAAACCCTAGAACAACTGAGTTTGTTTGGCGCTACATGGAACAGTGTTCAACAAATTTGGATCCGGCGTGAACTGTCACTTGAAACAGCATTAAAACAGATTGCTAAATCATTAAATCAAACTCAACTGCCAGTAGCATTAGAGCTTGATGTCGATGCGATTGCCAATATGCCTAGCAGCGCGGCTACCTTTGCCGGTATTCCGCTCCTCGATGCCTGTCATTATGTGCACTATATCGCTAAGCATTGTTCATGTCGTTATGCTCATTTTGCCGAAGCCGCTCCAGCATGTCATCACGCAGGGATAGATGCGGGATATCGCGATGCAGGCCAAAGTCTAAGCGAGCTAATCTATGCATATATTCAGGGACGACTAACTTGTCTCAATTAGAATCAGTAGCAGCTATTCATTAAACACTAATTTTATGCTCTAATGCAGTGCAAATTTTTAGCCCTAATAGTGGATATTTATTGAGGCTAATTGGCGCGAAGATCATTGCTATGTTCAAGTTGATGTGGAATGTATTTTAGGTGTAAAGCAAGACAACTAATTGATTGTTGTCACACTCTCACACCGCAACATTTCAGCAATCATTCGCAATGGCATACACTTGCTATTAATAATCGCACATTATAGGAATATACCGATGTCTGAAGGCGAACCAAAAAACACTCATTTTGGATATAAAACTGTCGAAGCCGATAAAAAAGCAGACTTAGTCGCTGATGTGTTTCATTCCGTCGCGGCAAAATACGACATTATGAATGACGTAATGTCTTTTGGTATTCATCGCTTTTGGAAGCGTCACACTATTGAAGTCGCTGCAGCTCGCCCAGGTATGAAAGTGCTGGATTTAGCCGGTGGAACAGGTGACTTAACCGCTAAGTTCTCTCATTTAGTTGGCGAACGTGGCCAAGTGGTACTTGCCGATATTAATGATTCTATGCTCAAAGTGGGTCGCACTAAATTACGCGACAAAGGTATAGTCAATAACGTCAGCTATGTACAAGCTAACGCTGAAGCACTGCCGTTTCCAGATAACCATTTTGATATCATTACTATTGCGTTTGGTTTACGTAATGTAACCGATAAAGATGCCGCGTTACGCTCGATGAAGCGCGTTTTAAAACCGGGTGGGAAACTTTTAGTATTGGAATTTTCTACCCCAAAACATGAGTTAATGCGCAAAGTGTACGACATGTACAGCTTTAAAGTATTGCCAAAAATGGGCGCTATAATCACCAAAGATGCTGACAGCTACGAATACCTAGCTGAATCTATTCGTATGCACCCAGACCAAGAAACCCTTAAGCAAATGATGATAGATGCTGGGTTTGAGCAAGTTGACTACACCAATATGACAGACGGCGTTGTCGCATTGCACAGAGGTTATAAGTTCTAATGATGCCTAATCACTTTGCTTTGCTAACTTGTGCCGCGATAGAAACCGCTTTTAACCAACTGCCAGCACAAGCTAAAAGTGACTGTGCGCGACAAAAATCATTGCACGGCAAAGTATTTTGTATCCAGTTAAGCCAGTTAAATTGGCCTATTTACTTAGTATTTGCTAAGCAAGTTCAAGTACTTAGCCATTATGAAGGTGACATTGCGGTAACTGTGCGCGCTGATATATCGACTTTATATCAGCTTACCGAAGGTGCCAACTTAACTGAGCTCATCAAACAAGATAAGCTCAGCTTGCAGGGTGATATTCAATTATTACAATCATTAAGCCACTATTTACAGCACATTCATGTTGATTTTGCCGAGCCATTATCACGCTATATCGGTGATGCTCCGACACATAAAATAGTCTCTGGCGCCAAACAATTTAGCCATGATATTAAGCAAGTCATCCATAAAACACGCTCGCACATCAGCCAGTTAACCACTGAAGAATATCGTCTGGCACCGCATAAAATTGAATGGCTACATTTTCGTGATAATCTGGATGAGATCGTTAGCCAAACCGATAGTATCGAAGCCCAAATAGCCCAATTAAGAGAAAACATAACTCAATGACAACTGCAAGTATCAGGCGTGGTTACCATGTCATTAAAACCATTTTACATTTTGGCTTAGATGACCTAATTCCTCGACACAAAAAGCCCTGGTATTTCTCAATCCTGCGCAATAGTCTGTTTTGGATCCGCAATAAACACAAAGATAAATCACCAGCCGAACGCTTAAAACTGGCGATGCAAGATTTAGGACCTGTGTACATCAAGCTAGGGCAGATGCTGTCGACTCGTCGAGATTTACTTGACGACGAATGGGCTTATCAATTGGCTATGCTGCAAGACAGAGTACCGCCGTTTGATTCTGCTTTAGCACGCCAAGCAATCGAAGCTGAACTGGGTGCCCCCATCACGACCTACTTTGATGATTTTAACGATACCCCATTAGCATCAGCCTCAATTTCACAAGTGCATACCGCAACCTTAAAATCTAACGGTAAAGCTGTGGTGCTTAAAGTATTACGCCCAAATGTTGAGCAGCAAATTTTAGCTGATCTCCAGTTAATGACGCAAACAGCCAATATCCTGGAAGCAATATTAGGTGAAGGTAATCGTTTACGCCCTGCAGAAGTGATTGAAGATTATCAAACCACTATTTTGGGCGAGCTAAACCTTAAACTCGAAGCACTTAACGCCATCAAGCTGCGCAATAATTTTATTGATTCCAATTCGCTGTACGTGCCATTTGTTTACGAAGAACACAGCTACCAACGGTTAATGGTCATGGAACGTATTTATGGCATTCCAGTTTCTGATACCGAAGCGCTACGTGCACAAGGAACCAACTTTAAACTGCTTGCCGAACGCGGCGTAGAACTCTTTTTTACTCAAGTATTTCGCGATAATTTTTTCCATGCCGATATGCACCCAGGTAACATTTTTATCAGTCGTGAACATCCAGACGACCCATTCTATATAGGCCTAGACTGCGGCATTATGGGCACCTTAACCGAGGTAGATAAGCGCTATCTTGCAGAAAACTTTTTAGCCTTTTTTAATCGCGACTATCACCGGATTGCTCAGCTGTATATTGAGTCTGGATGGGTGTCAGAACACACAGATATCATTGCTTTTGAACAAGCTGTAAAAGTAGTATGCGAACCCATGTTTAACAAACCACTTGATGAAATATCATTTGGCCATGTATTGCTGGAGCTATTTAGAACAGCTCGCCACTTTGATATTGTGGTGCAACCACAGCTGGTATTATTGGAAAAAACCTTACTGTATATTGAAGGTTTAGGCCGCCAGTTATATCCACAATTAGATTTATGGCAAACGGCAAAACCCTTCCTAGAAAACTGGATGTCTGAGCAAGTCGGCCCTAAAGCCATGTTCAAAAAAGTCAAATCCAATGCACCGTTTTGGGCCGATAAACTCCCCGAATTTCCTGAACTGATTTATGATAACTTAAAATTAGGCCGTAAATTACTCGGCACCCAACAGCAGATGCTAGATAAGTATTTAAAATATCAGCAAAAATCTCACAAAAGTAATTATCTACTTATCACTTCTGCTGTATTATTGATCTGTGGCACAATTTTATTTACTCAGATAGCTACACTATGGCCAGCGTATACCTGTATTAGTGTTGGTATATTAATTTGGGCGGTAGGATGGCGATCTAGACCAAAGAATCGTAAATTTTAGCTAGCACTAATTTATGAGACGTTCATAATACTTAAAGAATTGGGTGGTATTGTGGATTTTGAAATAATTTTTTTACAAAAACCATTTTTTATTTAAAGAGGATAATCTTCATGGGCGGCATCAGTATTTGGCAGCTTCTAATCGTAGCGTTAATTGTCATTCTATTATTTGGAACTAAAAAATTACGTTCTTTGGGCGGTGATTTAGGCGGGGCAGTAAAAGGCTTTAAAAACGCCATGACACCAGAAGATGAAAGTAAATCATTAGAAGATAAAGACAAGACAGCAGCGACCTCGCAACAGGCTGACGAAAAGCAACCTGAATCTAAAGATAAACAGGCGTAATTTATTATGTTTGACGGTATCGGCTTTATGGAGCTGCTGCTGATCGGTATTTTGGGGCTAGTGGTTCTCGGCCCCGAAAGACTTCCGATTGCAGTGCGTTCAGTAACGGGTTGGATCCGCGCACTCAAGCGCATGGCTAACTCTGTCAAAGATGAACTTGAACAAGAGCTTAAAATTGATCAGTTGCATGCTGATTTAAAAAAAGCGGAAAGCAAAGGCTTATCTGGTTTATCGCCAGAGCTACAAGAATCAATTGATCAGTTAAAAAAAGCGGCTGCATCTGTGAATCGACCTTACAAAGTTGAAGACACATCACCTGTTACTCCAACAAAACCAACTGAACCTTCGGCCCCTGTCGCAGAAGCTAAGTCATCCGAAGTGACTAGCGAAAGCAGCTCAACCCCTAAATAAAACGGATAATTCATGTCGCAACAGCAACCGCTTATTAGCCATTTGCTTGAATTACGTAATAAATTGCTTAAAGCCATTGGCAGCGTATTACTGGTATTTATTGCTATTGTGTATTGGGCCAACGATATTTATCACTACATCGCCCTACCATTAATGCGATCGCTGCCAGCAACAGGTAGCATGATTGCAACCGACGTGGCTGCACCCTTTTTTGCACCATTTAAACTGACATTGGTGTTAGCATTTTTCATTGCCATTCCCTATGTCCTTTATCAAGTATGGTCGTTTGTTGCCCCTGGGTTATACAAACATGAAAAGCGCTTAGTCGTGCCCTTATTGGCTAGTAGCACCTTGCTGTTTTACCTTGGAATAGCCTTTGCTTACTACATCGTTTTTCCGGTTGTTTTCGGCTTTTTTACCAGCGTAGTTCCTGAAGGCGTTCAAGTCGCTACTGATATCAGCAGTTATTTGAGTTTTATTTTAAAGCTGTTTTTTGCTTTTGGTTTAGCCTTTGAAATTCCAGTAGCAGTGGTTTTACTTTGTTGGGCGGGTGTCACTACACCTGACGAGTTACGTCAAAAACGTCCTTATATCGTTGTCGGCGCCTTTGTTATTGGTATGATACTGACACCACCAGATATTATCTCGCAGACTATGCTAGCAATCCCAATGCTGTTATTGTTTGAAGGTGGGCTAATCGCTGCACGTTTTTACAGTAAAAATGAAGATGATGAGCCAGAGAACGAACAAGCTGATAGTTAGGCAATAGCACAAGTCTCTAAGGCTCAGAAGCAAATAATAATAAGGAACAATCAATGCGTTTAAGTTTAATTGCTGCTGGGATCATATTGATGTCAGCTAATGCATATGCCAATACCAATCTTGGTCAGCAGCTGTCTATATGCGCCGCTAAAACCGACAAAACGGCGCGATTGACCTGTTATGACACATTAGCGGCGAATGCTAAACCCAGTGCCCATATTATGGCTACTGCAAGCCCTGTCAATTCTATAGCACCTGAAGTCGCGACAGTCCCAGCCGCTGCAGTATCTGTTGTTGCCAGCCCAAAAGCATTAAGCGTTGATGATTTTGGATTGCAAAAGAAAGTAATAGAAGATGAAGTCAGTAAGATTTACTCCGAGGTTGTTAGCGTTAAAAAAGATGCTTTAGGCGCATTTATAATCACATTGAACAATGGCCAAGTGTGGAAACAAAATAGCTCCAAGTATTATAAAATCAAAAAGGGTCAACACATATTCATTGAAACGGGTGCATTAAACTCGTTTTTATTAGGCAGTGATGATCGTAATGCGACGACTCGAGTTAAACGATTAAAGTAGCCTGATTACTTTGATTATGATGACATGACTCAATACATCGACATTGCTGTCAATCTGCTTAGCGAAAGGCTTAAGCACGATATTGACACTGTTATTAATGATGCGGCGAAACACCATGTTTCGCCGTTAATTGTTATTGGCAGCGATCTCGATGAAAGCACTGAAGCCATATCAACCTGCCAACAATATCCGCAACAACTCTACTGTACTACCGGTGTTCATCCCCATCATGCATCCTCTTGGGATCAACACAGCAAAACACGTTTAACACAACTTGCGCAGCAAGATACTGTGGTGGCGATTGGTGAGTGTGGCCTTGATTACAATCGTGATTTCTCCCCGCGTACAGCCCAAAGAAAAGCATTTTCCGCCCAATTAGAACTGGCTTGTGAACTCAATATGCCGGTTTTAATGCATTGCCGTGAAGCCCACAGCGACTTTATTGCCATAGTAAATGAATATCGAACTCAACTTCCAAATGCTTTACTTCACTGCTTTACGGGTAACAGAGATGAGTTGATTGAATGCCTAGACACAGATTTATATATTGGTATTACGGGGTGGATTTGTGATGAACGCCGAGGCCAAGATTTAGCAAAACTAGTACCTTTGATCCCCAATAATCGCATAATGGCAGAAACAGATAGCCCCTATTTATTACCGCGCAGCATGCGACCTAAACCAAAATCGAGTAAGAACCTACCCCAATACTTACCTTATATTGTTGAGTATATGGCTAATTTACGTCAACAGTCGCCGATATTACTAGCGCAACAATGTTACCAAAACAGTTGTGATTTTTTCCAACTACCTATGGTTCTACACACGAGTAACGACGCATTATGAGCATAAAATATCGTTGTTTGACGCTGTACAATCAATATCATGTTAGGATTATTGTTGGACTTTTTTTACTGCTCATTAGCCAAAGTAGTTGGTCTAATACCCTTTACCCTACTCCGCTGCGGCTAACCGCTAATTCCATCACCAAAATTGAATTGCAAGACTGGGTATATGCCAATCAAAGTAACGACATTGAAACCCTAAGCCAATTATTACAACAGCCAGAAAATAGCTGGAAAAAGCTCAACACAGATCAACCCTATAAAATAGGCGTTAAAAACTATTGGGTGAGTTTTAGTATATTTACCCCCAATGATCATCTTGCACGCATTATTGCCTTAGACAATCCTTTGCTCGACAGCATTAAAATATACCACCTGATTAATGGGGAACTGGTCAGCACTGAAGTCATGGGAGATACATTACCGTTTAAGCAACGGCCATTACAAAGTAATATTTTTTTATATCCCGTTAACTTTGAACCTGGTGATACCCATACTTTTTATCTCAAAATCGATAATAAAGGTACCATCAGCTTACCATTGATATTGTGGTCATCGAATGATCTTACCCAACTGACCGAAACCAAGAACTTGTTCAGTGGCATGCAAATAGGTGTACTACTTGCGATTTGCTTGTTCAGTTTATTCATTGCACTTGCTTCTGCATCTTTTAGTTACAGTTATTACAGCGGCTATGTATTAGGGCTCACGATACTCTCGGCGTCAATACACGGAGTATCATTTCGCTATTTGTGGCCTCAATGGCCCATTATGCAGCAGTATATTTTCATTATTGTTATCCCCTTAACCCTGGGATTTTCATTGATGTTTACTGAGAAAGTTTTACAACTTAAATATCATAATCTGAAAATGTTACGTATATGCCGCATCATGGCAGTACTGAGTTTTGGGTTAACGATTGTCATGCCATTTATTAATTACAGCTCTGCCCTGTATGTATTGGTATTTGTGGTATTAACAATCAGTACTATCTTGATGGCATTCTCATTGATCCAAGCCTTCGGCGGCCAACGGAATGCCCCTTTATACGCCATTGGCCGTATGGGATTTATGTTGGGTTGTATTGTTACAGGACTCATTTATCTTGGCCTGATCTCTACCAATATATCGCCGCAAATACCCATAATGCTAGGGCTGACCTTTGAAGTTATTACGATGGCTGCAGTGCTTGCGTTACGCTATAACGATGAACGAAAAGCCAAATTTGAGATCCAGCAACACACGTTAGAACAAGCACAAAAATTGCGAGAAACCCGCGAAGAAGCACTTCGAAGTGAAGCAGAGAACAGTGAAAAATTGGAAAAAATGGTACAAGAGCGTACCCTTGAGTTAGAAATTACCTTGCGCGAACTAAGTGAGGTTAATCAAAAGCTCACTGAGCAAAATACTATCGATAGCCTGACAGGGGTAAAAAACCGCAGCGCTTTTGATCGCCGTCTCATTGCTGAAGGTCGTATTAGCCGTCGTCAGCAAACGCCAATGTCTTTGCTAATGATTGATATCGATAAATTTAAAAATATTAATGACAAATATGGACACCTTGGTGGCGACCACACCATAAGGGCAATAGCCAACACACTGTCTGAATACGTAAAACGTCCAACGGATCTCGTATCACGTTTTGGTGGTGAAGAATTTGCTATTATTTTACCTTGCACAGATATTGAAGGTGCTCTGCTCGTTGCAGAGCAAATTCGCCAAGCCGTTAGTGAACTCAACATAGTACACAATGAAGACACAATACCCGTTACTGTTAGCATTGGTATTAGCGAGACCATTATCGACAGTGATGAGCATCCAATGTTATTACTAGAACAAGCAGATAAAGCCCTGTATCAAGCTAAACGCAGTGGTCGAAACCAAGTCTGCTATTACCAGCGTGAAACAGACACGATCTAAACCAGGAGTCGAAATTGAATATTATTACCAGTGCTTTTCCACAGCGCAGAATGCGCCGCATGCGTAAACATGAATTTAGCCGTCGTTTAATGTCTGAGAATACTTTAACCGTTAACGATCTGATTTATCCAATGTTCGTGTTGGAAGGTTTTCAACGTTCAGAGAAAATTGCTTCAATGCCGGGTATCGAGCGTTTTTCAGTTGATCTATTATTAAAAGAGGCCGCTGAACTGGTTGAACTTGGTATTCCACTTATCGCGTTATTCCCGGTAACACCGGCAGATAAAAAGAGCTTACTTGCAGAAGAGTCTTATAATCCTGATGGTTTAGTACAACGTGCAGTACGTGAATTAAAGCAAGCATTCCCACAGCTTGGCATCATGACTGACGTCGCCTTAGATCCTTACACGACTCATGGGCAAGACGGTATCATTGATGATACGGGTTATATCCTCAATGACATCACTACAGACATTTTAGTCAAACAAGCGCTATCACATGCTGCTGCAGGTGCTGATATTGTCGCGCCATCAGACATGATGGACGGTCGTATTGGCGCAATTCGCCAAGCTCTAGAAGCTAATGGCTTTGTGAATACCCAAATTATGGCTTATTCCGCTAAATATTCATCCAGCTATTATGGACCATTTCGTGATGCTGTCGGATCGGCTAGCAACCTAAAAGGTGGCAATAAACACAGTTATCAAATGGATCCTGCCAATAGCGACGAAGCATTACATGAAGTGGCATTAGATATCCAAGAAGGTGCCGACATGGTAATGGTTAAGCCCGGTATGCCATATCTAGACATAGTACACCGCGTTAAAACAGAATTAGCGGTACCGACTTTTGCTTATCAAGTCAGCGGTGAATACGCCATGCACATGGCTGCCATTCAAAACGGTTGGCTTGCAGAAAAATCCATTGTGATGGAGTCGTTACTTTGCTTTAAACGTGCTGGTGCCGATGGTATTTTAACCTACTTTGCTAAACGCGCGGCCCAGTGGCTTAAAGAGCAAAACCAATAAAACTCGCTTATTGAGGTATTAAGCCAATCCATTCAGGGTTGGCTTTTTATTTTATACTCAAGACTCTGCACTAGCATTAACCCTATTGAGTAAGTGAATCCTCCTATTATCGTGATCAGCATTGCATCATAAGCTATCGCCTCTTAACAGACTTGATTAAGCATGCTTGAATACACTCAAGTACAGTATTTTCTTCTTAAGCGAGACATTATCATGCACAATAACGTTCGAACATTATTGGCCACAACCGCACTCTTTTTCAGTACCCAAATGTTGCCTATGGCCGCATCAGCAAATCCTGGATGCGCATTTGAAAAAGATCAACAAGGCTTTATTGCAACATGCAGCGAGGAGAAACAAGAAGTGATTTTAACTGGCATAATCCAACCACAAACTCTAACAACTCAATTACCAGGCTATGCTGAAGGGTTCACTAATTATCAAGTTGATGCGCAAGCCATCGATGTACTCAAAGCCATTAAACAACCGATACAAATAGTGGTGATTATTGGCACTTGGTGTCCAGACTGCCATCGCGAAACACCGCACTTTATGCGAATTATTGAAGCGGCAGCCAATCCCAACATTGAGGTTGAATACATTGGTGTCGACCGAAACAAGCAGGATCCTGAAGGTTTAGCGGCAAAATACGCATTCAGCCGAATTCCAACGTTTATCGTTAAACAACAGGGCAATGAGCTAGGTCGTATCGTTGAACGCCCGCAAGCCACATTAGAAGCCGATTTAGTTGAGATTTTAAAGTAGTGATGTAAATGACTTATTTAACTCAAATATCGTCATCACTTAAATAATCAAAAAAGGTCGCCATGGGCGACCTATTTTTTATTGCGCTTATGTCAGCCACTACATCGATGCTTTAGCGGCGATACGATCGGCTAACAGTTGTAATACACCTTCACGAAGTGCACCACCAGCAAGATGTAAACGACTAATAGAAAGACTTTCAAATAGCGCGATTAATATTGCCACTCCCGCCGCAAATGTAGGAGCTTGTTCGGCATTTAAGCCCTTAATGCCACTAAGCCTGGCATCTGCTTGCGATAATATTTCATCACGAAAAGCATACAAAATCTTAAGGGTAATCACTTCTGGGCGTTGTCTGTGCTGTAATACAGATACGACTGATTGCACAGCTCCAGAAGCGCCGACAACACTTTGCCAACCAAAGTCGAGCAACTGAGGCCGACATTCAGCCAAAATATGATTAACATAGTCTATTGCCTGTTCAACATCGATGATTTGTAGTGGTGTTTGACTAAAAAATCGTTGATTAAACAGCACACATCCCATTGGCAGGCTGGTTTTAAACAGCACGTTACTACCGTCACCAATAATAAACTCGGTACTGGCACCGCCAATATCTATCACTAACCGGCGCCCCTCACCTTTAGTGGTGGCCACCATGCCTTGATAAATGAGTTCAGCTTCACGTAGCCCTGAAATCACCTCAATGGGATGCTGTAAAATAGGCATCGCACGTTGATGAAATTCATCGGCATTACCAATAACACGCAATGTCGCGGTAGCAAATACGGCAACGTTAGCACTATTAATATGGTGTTGCTTTAACATCTGGGCAAACATGGCCAAGCATTCTAAACCACGCTGCATAACATGTTCAGACAACATGCCATCGTCACCTATACCTTCGGCAAGGCGAACTTTACGCTTATATTTAGCGATAACAATCGGTTTATTTCCCACCGAATTAGCCACCAACATATTAAAACTGTTAGAACCTAATGTTATCGCCGCATAGGGTTGAGATACTGTTAGCATTGACTATGGTCTACGGGTCCTATGACGTGGAGGACGCGAAGTATTGCCGCCACTACGATGCGCACCTTTACTCGCACCATCGCGTGAGCGAGATGGCGCAGGCTTGCGGTGAATACGAACCGGTGCAGGAATATCATCCAATAGTGCATCTCGATCGTAATTAGATACGGGAATTGAATGATTGATATAGGTTTCAATTTCGGGAAGATTTAATGCATATTCTTCACATGCAAAACTCACCGAAATGCCTTTTTGTCCTGCGCGGCCTGTACGGCCAATACGGTGCACATAATCTTCACAATCATCTGGTAAATCATAGTTATACACGTGTGACACATCAGAAATATGCAAGCCACGAGCGGCAACATCTGTTGCAACTAATAAATCTAAATCACCAGAGGTAAATTGCTCAAGAATACGAATACGCTTCTTTTGTGGAACATCACCAGTTAACAAACCCACTCGATGACCATCACCTTCTAAATAAGACCACAGTTTTTCACAGCTGTGTTTTGTGTTCGAAAACACAATCGCTTTATCTGGCCAATCTTCTTCGATTAAGCTCAGTAATAAACGCATCTTGTCTTCCATTGACGGATAGAAAATTTCCTCTTTGATATTTTTAGAGGTTTTTTCTAATGGTTCAATTTCAACTTTTTCAGGGTCGTTCATATGATCATAAGCTAGTTCCTGCACTTTCATTGAAAGCGTGGCAGAAAACAACATATTTAAGCGTGACTTAGCATCAGGCATTCTGCGGAATAAAAAGCGAATGTCTTTAATAAAACCAAGGTCAAACATACGGTCAGCTTCATCAAGCACTACTGCTTGAATGTGGCTTAAACTGATGACACCTTGACGAACATAATCAATAATACGCCCTGTGGTACCAATCAGAATATCAACGCCTTTGTCTAATACTGCACGTTGAGTTTCATAGCTTTCGCCACCGTAAACAATACCGACTTTGAGTCCGGTATGTGCCGCTAATAAATTAGCGTCTTTGGCTATTTGTATTGCTAACTCACGGGTTGGCGCCATTATAATAGCGCGAGGTTCTGTTACTTTGCGACCCTCTGGTGCAGCAACGGTTAATAAATGGTTAAACGTGGCCACTAAAAAGGCCATGGTTTTACCTGTACCGGTTTGGGCTTGTCCGGCAATGTCTTTTGCATTAAGTAATATTGGTAAAGATAACGCCTGAATGGGCGTGCAAAACTCAAAGCCGTTCTCGTTTAACGCCGCTAGTACTTCGGGCTTTAAAGGGAAGTCGGCGAATTTCTTGGTCGATAAATGTGTTTGGCTCATAGCACAAGCATACCTGTAGGGGTTGCAAAAAAAGATTCGATCGTTTGAAATAGCTACATTACTAAAACGGTCTCTTGAAAAGCTATTTAACTGACCCAATATACATGGTAAGCCATTAATAAACTAGCAATGGAACCAAATCTGGAGAACAACATGAGCGATAAAATTGTATACCTAAGCGATGACAGCTTTGAAAACGATGTAATAAAGTCTGAAACACCAGTATTAGTAGACTTCTGGGCTGAGTGGTGTGGTCCTTGTAAAATGATTGCTCCAATTCTCAACGACGTTGCTGAAGAATATGCAGGCAAACTGACCGTAGCAAAACTTAACGTTGACCAAAACAGCGTTTCACCAGCTAAATACGGCGTGCGTGGCATTCCAACATTGTTAATATTCAAAGCTGGCGAGTTGGTAGCAACCAAAGTGGGTGCATTATCAAAGACGCAACTAAAAGAATTCATTGACGCTAAAATCTAATCAGAAGTAGCTAAAAATGTTAAATGGCACAAGTTTTAAACAATTTGTGCCATTTTTAGTTTTTATTTAGTCTAAATTTCTGGACGGCCAACACATAAAGTGCTAATTTAATCATCAGATTTTTTCAATTAACCTCTTCTCGCTTATCAATCAAAAAATATCTTTTCAACCTTACTGATTGATTGCGGTAAGCTTCGTCGCGCAATACAAGACTCCCATACATGAATTTAACAGAATTAAAAGACACGCCAATTTCAGATCTAGTTTCGCTTGCTGAAAGTATGAATCTGGAAAACATGGCTCGTACCCGTAAACAAGATATCATCTTCTCTATTTTGAAAGCTCACGCTAAAAGCGGAGAAGACATTTTCGGTGGCGGTGTATTAGAAATCCTCCAAGATGGATTTGGATTTTTAAGAAGTTCAGATGGCTCATACCTTGCGGGTCCTGACGATATTTATGTTTCTCCAAGCCAGATCCGCCGCTTTAATATGCGAACCGGTGACAGCATTTTTGGTAAAATCAGACCGCCAAAAGAAGGCGAAAGATACTTCGCACTATTGAAAGTCAGTGAAGTTAACTTCGATAAACCAGAAAACTCTCGTAATAAAATCCTATTTGAAAACTTAACCCCACTTCATGCTGAAGAACGTCTTCGTATGGAACGCGGTAATGGTTCTACTGAAGACATCACCTCGCGAATCCTTGATCTATGTTCACCGATCGGTAAAGGTCAGCGTGGTTTGATTGTTGCGCCGCCTAAAGCGGGTAAAACATTATTACTTCAAAGCATTGCTCAAAGTATTACCTACAACAACCCTGATGTGGTGTTAATGGTATTACTGATTGACGAACGTCCTGAAGAAGTGACCGAAATGCAACGCATGGTTAAAGGTGAAGTGATTGCTTCTACCTTTGATGAACCAGCCAGCCGTCACGTTCAAGTAGCCGAAATGGTTATCGAGAAAGCAAAACGTCTTGTTGAGCATAAAAAAGACGTGGTGATTTTGTTAGACTCTATCACTCGTTTAGCTCGTGCATATAACACGGTTATCCCATCATCAGGTAAAGTGCTTACCGGTGGTGTCGATGCTAACGCCCTGCATCGTCCAAAGCGTTTCTTTGGTGCAGCACGTAACATCGAACACGGTGGCAGCTTGACCATTATCGCTACCGCGCTTGTTGATACCGGCTCAAAAATGGATGAAGTGATTTACGAAGAGTTTAAAGGTACTGGTAACCAAGAGTTACACCTTTCTCGTAAAGCCGCTGAAAAACGCGTATTCCCAGCGATTGACTTCAACCGCTCTGGTACTCGTCGTGAAGAAAAACTAACGACACCGGAAGAGCTTCAGAAGATGTGGATTTTACGTAAAATCTTACACCCAATGGATGAAGTTTCAGCAATGGAATTCTTAATCGATAAATTAGCGATGACCAAAACTAACGAAGAATTCTTCACTGCAATGAAGCGCGCTAAGTAATTTATTACCAACACGCACTATAATCGCAAAAATGCCGCTAATTTAGCGGCATTTTTTATGTCTCAATAACCTATGACTAAAGATCTTGATAAGACTCAGTCCTACTCTCCCGATCCGCAGCGATAAAAGTATTAGTCTCTAGCCTTTCGGGTTGCTATCGCCGGTTATCATTCTAGCGCTGGTTACCGCTTTAAAGCCTTAGCTTGTATAGCATCTAGCAGCCAAGCGCTCTAACATCTCGTCTTTCTGCTTTCTATCGCTGTTATCATTCTAGCGCTGGTTACTGCTTTTAAAGCCTTAGCTTGTATAGCATCTAGCAGCCAAGCGCCCTAGCCTCTATGCTTTTTGCTTGCTATCGCCGGTTATCATTCTAGCGTTTATTAACGCTCTTCCCGCCTTAAACAGATGCCATTTTTCGACGTAAATAGGCAATTTGTTGCATATGCGGTAAATCTTTCGGGCAAGTATCTTGGCAACCTAATAATGTCATGCAGCCAAAAACACCGTCTTGATTACCAATCACATGATAAAAATCATCTGCACTGCGAGTATCACGACTGTCCAATTCAAAACGGGCAATTTTCATCATCCCCACAGCGCCAACAAAGGTTTCACGCATTTGTTTAGTGGCACAAGCTGAGACACACACACCACACTCTATACATCGCTCTAACTCATAAAGTTTGGTAGCTTCCTCTGGCGACATCGGTGTTTCAATTCGATGAATATCATTATCAGCTGAATTGGGATGCAACCACAGCGCTAAACGCTCAGATAATTGGCGCATAAATTTGCCCGTATTCACCGATAAATCGCCAATCAGCTCAAAGCCTGGTAATGGCATAAGCTTAATATGCCCATCAGGATAATTAGCGGTTAAGGTTCGACAAGCTAAAGTCGGTTTACCATTGATCACCATGGCACAACTGCCACAAATACCTGCACGGCAAACAAAGTCAAATTGCAGCGAAGGGTCTTGAGTTTCACGTAATTGATTTAAGGCGATAAACACCGTCATTCCGGGTGTTTCAGTTAGGCTGTATCTGACCATTTTCGCTTTATCACCAGGCTCTTGTGGGTCATATCGAAAAATAGAGAAGGTTAACGTACGAGCTTGACTCATGTTACTTTACTCCCGTCGAAGCATTCGCTATGACATCAGTTAATCGCTGATTTCCTGGTTGATATTCTTCGGGTAACTCAAAAGGCATTAATGCCGCTTGCTTGACATGCCTATCGGTGTTTTCATCTAGATCAGCCAAAATAGCTTCAACCTGTTGCTGACGTTTTTGCGTATCAGGATGAGCAATAACATTATCAATACCATAACCGCGATACCCGGGCGGTAACTCCATTTGCATGACATCAATCGCTTCATAGCGCAGTTGGGGCCGAAAACTATCGGTATCTGGCCAACTGGTTAATGTCCGGTTTAACCAGTCTTTATCGTTACGTTGTGGAAAGTCTTCACGAGAATGGGCGCCACGACTTTCTGTGCGAGCATGGGCTCCACATGCAACGGTAAGCGCGACTTTCAGCATCCGTTTAATCCTTAACGCCTCAACTAATTCTGGGTTGGCATGACGTTTTTTGCACTTTAAGCCCAAATTTTTCGAACGTTCAAGTAGTTCAGACAATTGATTAACAGCCAGCTCAAGATCCGGCCCATTTCGAAAAATACCCACGTAATCCATCATAAT
Organism: Shewanella vesiculosa; assembly: GCF_009994065.1. NCBI lineage: Bacteria > Pseudomonadati > Pseudomonadota > Gammaproteobacteria > Alteromonadales > Shewanellaceae > Shewanella > Shewanella vesiculosa. The sequence continues at coordinate 7,779 of NZ_JAACSD010000018.1, read as the reverse complement.
TTTTTGCATCACAGCTTTAAGCTTAAAGGGGTCTTCAGTACCTTCGCCGTCAATTAACTGATCTATTTCAGTTTGTAACTGCTGCGCAAACTGCGCAATTAATTCAGTATCAATCACCAAACTATTTTGCTCACCAAAATCAGCAACATATTTACCAATAATCATCCCGCCAACCACAGTTTCCGCCAAAGAATTACCGCCGAGCCGATTAAAGCCATGCATGTCCCAGCAAGCGGCTTCTCCAACACTAAACAATCCTGATAATTGCGGGCTTTCTCCGTTCGCCTTAGTCCGAATGCCCCCCATAGAATAATGCTGAGTCGGCCTAACCGGAATCCACTCTTTTACCGGATCGATGCCCAGAAAGTTCTCACAAATTTCTTTCACTTCACGCAGATTCGTCTCGATGTGCTTTTGACCTAATAAGGTTATATCTAGCCATAAATGCGGCCCATAAGGACTATTGACCCCCTTACCTTTGCGGATATGCTCGGTCATTCTGCGAGAGACCACATCGCGAGAAGCTAGCTCTTTTTTATCGGGCTCATAATCAGGCATAAAGCGGTAACCGTCTTTATCGCGCAGTACACCACCGTCACCTCGACAGCCTTCTGTGGTTAAAATCCCCACCGGTACGATAGCCGTAGGATGAAACTGTACCGCTTCCATATTGCCCAGCGTCGCGACGCCAGTCTCTAACGCCAACGCTTGGCCGATACCTTCACAAATCATGGCATTGGTCGACACAGCATAAATCCGTCCGTAACCACCAGTGGCAATGGTGGTCGATTTAGCGATATAAGCACGCAGTTCACCGCTAATTAAGCAGCGAGCAATCACCCCATGACAGCGCTTGCCGTCGTGGATAAGGGTTAATGCTTCCATGCGCTCGTGCACAGGAATACCTAACGAAATAGCCTTATTATCGACAGCGTACAACAAAGAATGACCGGTACCATCTGCGGTATAACAAGTGCGCCATTTTTGGGTGCCTCCAAAGTCACGCGCGTTAATTAATCCGTGAGCAGCCTCAGCCTCAGTAATAGTGACCTTTTTTGCGTTAACAATCACTTGTCTGTCGCCTTTAGTCACTCGAGTCCAGGGGACGCCCCACTGAGCCAACTCTCTTACCGCTTTAGGCGCGCAATGAGCAAACATTCGTGCCACGTTTTGATCGCAGCCCCAGTCAGAACCTTTTACCGTATCTTGAAAATGTATATCTTCATCGTCACCAGCACCTTTAATGGTATTGGCTAAACTGGCTTGCATTCCACCTTGGGCAGCGACAGAGTGAGAACGTTTTGCAGGAATAAGCGATAAAACTAAGGTATCAAGTCCGCGCTCTTTTGATGCTATCGCGACTCTTAATCCTGCCAGCCCTGCGCCAACCACTAAGGTGTCGGTATAGATAATTTTCATGCGAATTCCTTATAAGGTCGACATATATGGCACCACGGGTAACGCTAACGAGTGGCCAATCAAAAGATAAGTCAGCAAACTCGCCACTCCTAACACCATTAAATACGCTAACAACACCTTAGCAAATTTGAGCATGGCAAAACGTTGCTCAACCAAGCCCCATTTCACCACCACGCGATATAAACCAAATACGCCATGCACCGCAACGACCGGTAATAGCAGGATATATAACGCCCAAGCATTGAAGTGATACACCCGCTCAGCCGAAAGATGTGGGCCTATTTCAGGATGGGTTATCATGGTGAATAAATGCGTTGGTACGAGGAAGAACAATAAAAAACCCGTGATCATTTGCCAAAACCAAATTTTGGTATCTTCATGGGGTAAAAAACGCATTTGATTTCGTAAGGCGCGCCATTGACCTAATTGAGTCGGAAAACGACGTAAGGCAAATACCGCATGGATCAGCACAACCAATAACATAAAGCAGGAAAAAATTTGGGTCACCAAAGGATAGCCATGGCCAGTTTCACTAAATACTCCGCCCTCAAGAAACTGTGCCACTTGGTAGAAAGCTTCTTTGCCAAACAAGATACTCGACTCAAAATGCAAATGCAGCACCAGAAAGAGCCCCAGCAACACTCCAGATAGACTTTGTAGTTTATCCGCACGAGCAGCCCAAAGAGGGTGAGTAAAACCTTTATCGGTATTTACCGCACGGTCGGCTTTCCCTTGCAAAAAATTCGCAGCCATAAAGCATCATATCCTGTCAGGCACAATAACAAGTATTGACCATAGCAAGAGTTTTTCAATAGCGGCAATGAACAATCATCAAACCGTGATAATGTTCACCTACTAATCAGCGGGAGTTAGAAGCTGGTCACACAAACTAGAAAGTAAAATCTAAACAATACTGATAGTTAACTAAATATTGGCACGAGTGTTCGGTAGTTCAAACCTATCGAACGCTTTACCTAAAAAAGTAGCATTACGGTAATATTTGCTGGCAATGTTGGCGTAACTTATCGCGTAATAGCAACATGACCGGAGTGACATGCTCGCGACCAGGACAGATCAAGTTTAGCGCAACTGACTCACCAATATATTCGGTAAGTATCGGTACTAACTTGCCGGTTTTCAAATCATCAGCAACATCAAGAGCCACTTTAAATACAATTCCTTGGCCCGCAACAGCCCAGCGACGGGTAATTTCTGCATCGTTACTGCTACGATTGCCACTAACACGAACTTTATATTGTTGCTGATCTCGATTAAACGACCATAAATCATGATCACGTTTGTCTAATTTAAAAATTAAACAGTTATGTTGGCTTAACTGTGCCAAGGTTTCTGGCATGCCATGTTGAGCAATATAACCAGGCGAAGCACATAAAATACGTCGAGTATTACAAATCGTAAATGCCACTTGGTTAGAATCAGGCGGCTGACCATAACGCAAAGCAATATCAATTTTATCATGTAAGAAATGACTCAAATTGTCGCCAATATCTAACTTAATCGACAAATTAGGATAATCATTTAAAAAGCCATCTAACCATGGCAGTAACACATTACGGCCAAAATCCGATGATACAGAAACGGTTAACTCGCCCGAAATAGTCCCTTTTTCACTCGCCAATGCTTGCTCACCTAACAGCAAGCTAGCTAATGCTTCACGACAATGAATAAGGTAACGCTCACCCTGCGCAGTTAACCGTAAGCTTCTAGTTGTACGAATAAACAGCACTGCATCTAATTGTTTCTCCAAGCGCTTTAATCCGGCACTCGCGGCGGCAGCTGAAATATCTAACTCAACTGCTGCGCCTGCAATGCTGCCACAATCAGCCACCCTAACAAACAAGCTTAAATCGTTAATTAACATCTGTCATCCCAGCGTAAATACTCGGTTATTTTGCTTGTGTCAGCCTCATCTTTACCAAAAATAATTTGGTAAAGATACAAATATTACCCTGTTAATTTTAACAATAAATTAGGCCACAATAACCAAAACCTAGCATTCAGCACGTATAAACTCAGCATAACTGACACTCTTCACCACTCCAAGGAGTCACCATGAAAGCGATTGGATACTATCAAGCAGGCAATATTGATGCGATAAATGCACTTCAAGACATTGAAATTGCAACGCCAGTGGCCACTGGGCATGACTTATTAATTGCGGTACAAGCCATAGCCGTTAACCCTGTAGATGCAAAAGTTCGTCAAGCAAGACAGCCTGCAGAAGGCCAGCCTAACATCATTGGTTATGATGCAGTGGGTACCGTCAAAGCCATTGGTGATCAGGTCAGTTTATTCAAAGTTGGCGATAAAGTATGGTATGCAGGTGACATTACTCGCCAAGGAAGCAACGCCGAATATCAGTTGGTTGACGAACGGATAGTGGGTCATAAACCGCAATCATTAACAGATGCACAAGCGGCAGCATTACCGTTAACCACCATTACCGCGTGGGAAATTTTATTTGATCGCTTGGGCTTACCTAAAGATGGCAGCGCAACAGATGCGCGGATTATGATTATAGGTGCAGCCGGTGGTGTCGGGTCTATTTTAGTGCAATTGGCAGCTAAACTTACTGGCGCTAAAGTGATTGCTACAGCCTCTCGTCAGCAAAGCCGCGATTGGGTTCTGAGCTTAGGAGCCGATGTTGTGATCGACCACAGTAAACCCTTATCAACTGAGTTAAATAATGCCGGTTTTGATAACGTGACCCATATTATCAGTTTAAATCACACCGACAGTCACTTTGACGAAATCGTCACATCGCTTCAGCCACAGGGCAAAATAGCCTTAATTGACGATCCCCTACAACCAATCGACATTATGAAGCTAAAACTAAAAAGCATTTCACTGCACTGGGAATTAATGTTTACCCGTAGCATGTTCGCTACCGACGATATGATTGCCCAACACCACTTACTCAATGAAGTGAGCCAACTCATTGATGCCGGCACGATAAAAAGCACTCTGGGTGAACATTATGGTCACATCAATGCCGCTAACTTGACCCGTGCCCACCAGCAAATAGAAACTAACACGAGTGTCGGGAAAATAGTCCTGGAAGGATTTGTAGCTTAACGCTCTGCTTCGTTAATCCGCTGTACTTCATCACTTAATCGCGCTGCATGTTTTACATCCAGCGCGTTTTTTAATCTAAACACGGCCGTGAAGGATCCCTCTTCACCGAGCTAATAACCAATAAACTCTCACCTAAACGAGCATCTTAAAATAACTTGGGTATAATAAGCGCCAATTTGATACTACTTTTACCACAGTTAGGAAAACCCCATGGCTTGGATCCAATTACGTATTCACACTCATCGCGATAATGCCGACATGCTTGGCGACTTATTAATGGATCAAGGCTCGCTTTCCATCACTTACGAAGATGGCCAAGATGAACCTATTTTTGAACCCAAGCTTGGTGAAACACCGCTGTGGCAAGACACTGTTATGATTGCATTATTTGATGCAGGCACAGACTTAGCGCCAACCATCGAGTTTTTAGAATCTATGCCATTTCTGGGTAAAGGTTTTACTCATAAAATTGAACAAGTCGAAGACAAAGACTGGATCCGCGAGTGGATGGACAGCTTTCACCCAATCCAATTTGGTCAACGCTTATGGATATGCCCAAGCTGGCGTGAAATTCCTGATCCGACCGCGGTTAACGTTATTCTCGATCCTGGTTTAGCCTTTGGTACTGGCACCCACCCTACTACGGCCTTGTGTTTAGAATGGTTAGACAGCCTAGATTTATCAAACCAAGAAGTTATCGACTTTGGTTGTGGTTCAGGCATTTTGGCCATTGCAGCAATTAAACTCGGAGCTAAGAAAGTCACGGGTGTTGATATTGACTATCAAGCTATTGACGCCTCAAAAGCCAATGCAGAACGGAACGATGTCGTCGATCAACTGGCGTTATATTTACCAGAAGATCAACCTGCCAACTTACAAGCAGACGTATTAGTCGCCAATATTCTTGCTGGCCCGTTAAAAGAACTCGCGCCATTGATAGCAGAAAAAGTACGTGTGGGCGGTAAACTGGCACTATCGGGTTTATTACAAGAACAAGCACAAGAAGTATCCGACTTTTACAGCCAATGGTTCGTCATGGATCCGGTTAGCAACAAAGAAGACTGGAGCCGCTTAACAGGGGTGCGTAAGTAGTCCACTCGCAAGCCTAAAATGCACTCAATTACGGGCTATATTTTGAGCTAATTGAGTGCATCCATCCTAGTTTACAGGTTATTAACATTGTTTATTGACACTTGTATACAGGAAAAAGTCTCTCTGCAACTCGCACCAGTGCTCAAAAATAACCGAAATTTGCCATTTATTAGTCAAAGATGTGACGGCTAATAAAAGTCAAGCAAAAAAGTTGCATTTAGGTCATTTATTGACCTTTTCACAAGCGTAAAAAAGGGCTACTATAGCGCCCCTTTGGAGAGCAAGGTGAAGTTCGCAATGCAAATTGGCCCGTATCAACTGTCAAATCAGCTGATTGTGGCACCAATGGCAGGTGTCACCGATCAGGCCTTCCGAAATCTCTGCTTACGCTATGGCGCAGCTTTAGCCGTATCAGAAATGCTTTCATCTAATCCTGAGGTTTGGGACAGCGATAAAAGCCGCCAGCGCATGATGCATTCTGGTGAAGAAGGTATACGCTCCGTACAAATAGCAGGTGCAGACCCTGATTTGATGGCTAACGCTGCCAAGTTCAACGTTGAACAAGGTGCGCATATCATTGATATCAATATGGGTTGTCCAGCAAAGAAAGTGAATAAAAAGTTTGCGGGTTCAGCGCTAATGCAAAGCCCAAGCTTAGTAAAAGAGATTTTACAAGCCGTGGTTGCTGCAGTAGATGTGCCAGTAACGTTAAAGATCCGCACAGGTTGGGAGCCTGAACATCGTAATGGTGTTGAAATAGCCCAAATTGCTGAAGATTGTGGCATTGTCTCGCTCGCCGTTCACGGCCGAACCAGACAATGCATGTACAAAGGCTTTGCTGAGTACGACACCATTAAAGCAATTAAACAGACTGTCTCAATTCCTGTTGTCGCCAACGGGGACATCGACACACCAGAGAAGGCCAAGTTTGTGCTTGACTACACTGGCGTTGACGCCCTGATGATTGGAAGAGGTGCACAAGGAAGGCCATGGATTTTTAAAGAAATCCTATATTACTTGGAAACAGGTAAAAAGTTAGCGCCAATTAAGGCAGAAGAGCAACGCACTGTGATGCTTGAACACCTTAATAAACTTTATGACTTATATGGCGAATACAAAGGTGTCCGATTTGCTAGAAAGCATGTCGGGTGGTACCTAAACCATGAGGAACAGCGCCAATTTCGTGCTGACTTCAATCGGCTTGAAACCGCTGCCCAGCAACATTCCCTCGTAGAATGTTATTTTGATGAATTAGTTTAGAATTTAATAAAGAGCAGAATAGAATGTTTGATCAGACAACTAACACAGAAGTTCACCAGCTTACCGTAGGCAAAATCGAAACAGCAAACGGCACTATCAAGCCGCAGTTATTACGTGACGCAGTAAAACGTGCCGTGACTAACTTCTTCTCTCAGTTAGACGGTCAGGAAGCTTCTGAAGTATATGAAATGGTATTGTGCGAAGTTGAAGCACCTTTACTAGACATCATCATGCAACACACTCGTGGCAACCAAACGCGCGCTGCTAATATGTTAGGTATCAACCGTGGTACTTTACGTAAGAAATTAAAGAAATACGGCATGAACTAAGACCTAGCGTCTAAGTGATTGTAATGAAACGGGCTTATCAGTAATGATAAGCCCGTTTTGCTTATATGTACCTTCATATGCACCCTGAGTAAATTCCTTACAAAGTAACGTAAATAAAAACTCATACTCCTGATCCACCCAAAATCAAAAACTCGCAACATCCTCAATAGCCTAATGAGTTCTCAATCATGATGGATGCATCGCTGATCTCAACCTTGATGAATTTCTTAATGAATTTGAACTAAGGCTAACGCTCTTCAATAGCCCAACCTTTTCAAATAAAATAAAACTCGCAGATGATAAAAAGTGGCAACAGTTGCTAGATGGTAACCCTAACACTTAATGTTTAACGCTTAAGTATTTTTCTTCTTTTTTGACACCTTGATTTTCAACCAAAAAATAATTCATTAATTACATAGCCTTAACTAAAACAAACAGAAGCATTTGATTTTAATCATTGTCAAAAAAACATCATATATAAAAATATTTATCTTAATCGGATTATTTCATTGCATTTTTATAAAAGTTAAGACTATGCTAATGAAACAAATGACAACGCTGTCACTTGTTTGAGAAAGGCAAA